>CAZZZM010000139.1:2109-5718 GCA_964658465.1 uncultured Nakamurella sp. | reverse complement strand
TACGTCGACGGGACCCCGACGCATTCCTACATGCGGATGCTCTACAAATATCCGCAGGCGGCCTTTCCCTACCAGGATCTCATCGACGTCAACGCCCGCCGCTCGCTGACCGAGCGCGAGTACGAGCTGATCGACACCGGTCTGTTCGACCAGGACCGCTACTTCGACGTCACCGTCGAATACGCCAAGGGCGCGCCCGACGACGTCCTCATGCTCGTCACCATCGCCAATCGCGGCGACGCCGACGCGACGCTGGATGTGCTGCCGCAGCTTTGGTCGCGCAACACATGGACCTGGTCGGGAGACGCCGGCCTGAAGCCGCGCTTCGCCGCGGACGGCGAGCATGCCGTGACGATCGCCCATCCGGCGCTGGCGCCGATGCGGTTGTCCTGCGACGGCGCCCCCGAGCTGCTGTTCTGCGACAACGAGACCAACCTGAAGCGGCTCTACGGCGTCGAGACCGCGGGCTTCTTCAAGGACGGGATCAACGACTTCGTCGTCGCCGGCGTCACGGGAGCGGTGAACCCGGAGCGGGCCGGCACGAAGGTCGCCGCGCGCTATCACGTCGACGTACCGGCGCGGGGCGAAGTCACGCTGCACCTGCGTCTCGGGCCGGCCGATGCCCTTCAGGACGCCTTCGCCGATTTCCAGGCGGTGCTGCAGGCGCGCCGCGACGAGTGCGAGGCGTTCTACGCCGCGCTGCAGCGTGGGATGGACGATGCCGACGCCCGGCTCGTGCAGCGGCAGGCGTTCGCCGGCATGTTGTGGAGCAAACAATATTACGGCTTCGACATCCGCACGTGGCTGGAGGGCGACCGCGCCGAGCCGCCGCCGCCGCCGGAGCGCAAGCACGGTCGCGACTCGGATTGGATGCACTTCTTTTCGGAAGACATCTTCTCGATGCCGGACGCCTGGGAATATCCCTGGTTCGCGGCCTGGGACCTCGCCTTCCATTGCGTGACCTTCGCGCTGATCGATCCCGCCTTCGCCAAAGCGCAGCTCGTGCTGCTGCTGCAGTCGCGCTTCCTGCATCCGAACGGCCAGATCCCGGCCTACGAGTGGAACTTCGCCGACACCAACCCGCCGGTGCACGCGCTGGCCGCGATCCAGATCTTCGACATCGACCGCGCGCGATCGGGCCAGCCCGACCTCACCTTCCTGCGCCGCGTCTACCACAAGCTGACGCTCAACTTCACGTGGTGGATCAACCGCCAGGACGCGCAGGACCGCAACATCTTCGAAGGCGGCTTCCTCGGCCTCGACAACATCTCGCTGTTCAACCGCTCCGGTACGCTGCCCGAGGGGGGGCATCTTGACCAGGCCGACGGCACGGCGTGGGCCGCAGTCTACGCCTTGAACCTCATGCGCCTGTCGATCGAGCTGGCGCTCGACGACCACGTCTACGAGGACATGGCGATCAAGTTCTTCGAGCACTTCCTGCTCATCGCCGGCGCCGTGCATCGCGAGATCGGCTCGCACCACGACGGCCTTTGGGACGAGGCCGACGGTTTCTACTACGACCTTCTCGAGATCCCCGGCCAGGATGCGATCACCCTGCCGGTGCGCTCGATGGTCGGGCTGATCCCGCTGTTCGCCGTCGAGCTCCTGCGCGGCGAGATCTTCGAGAAGCTGCCGGACTTCGGCGCGCGCGTGCGCTGGCTGTTCGCCAACCGCCCCGAGCTGGCGCGGCTGGTGTCGCGCTGGAACGACCGCAACAGCGCCGACTATTCGCTGCTCTCGCTGATGCGCAAGGCGCGCCTCAACCGCGTGCTCACCCGCATGCTCGACGAGACCGAGTTCCTTTCGCCGCACGGCGTGCGCTCGGTGTCAAAAGTGCACGAGGTGCATCCCGCCGTCGTCGTCGTGCAAGGCAACGAGAACCGCGTCGACTACGAGCCTGGCGAAGGCACGACGCGGCTCTTCGGCGGGAACTCGAACTGGCGCGGCCCGATCTGGATGCCTGTCAACTTCCTCATCGTCGTTGCGCTGCACCGCTACCAGACCTTCTACGGCGACGATTTCGAGCTCGACTGCCCGACCGGCTCCGGCAACAAGATGAAGCTCGGCGAGATCGGCCACGAGATCGCCCGTCGTCTCTGCCACCTCTTCCTGCGCGACGAGAACGGCCGCCGACCGATCTACGACGATTGCGAGAAGATGCAGACCGACCCGCACTTCCGCGACCTGATCCTGTTCTACGAGCATTTCCACGGCGACACCGGCCGCGGCCTCGGCGCGGCGCACCAGACCGGCTGGACGGGGCTCGTCGCGCTGCTGCTGCACCCGCCGGGCGAGATCGATCCGGAGATCGGCGAGCGCGAGGGCTGATCCGTTGGCGACCGCGTCGCGGCTGGTGCCGCGGCTGCGGCGCGACGACCATTAAACTTCCGCAATCGGCTCGCTGCTGCGCAACCTCGGCTGTGAAGCGCGGTTCTTCGGCCACTCGACGCACGAGGCCCCGCCATGACCGACCTTCATTCCAAGCATCCCGCCGCCCCCGCCGCCCCCGGCGACGTTCCCGAGCCGAAGGTTGGCTACCCACCGTTTCTCGAAGGCCAGCCCGCCATCGTCACCGGCGCCAATTCGGGTATCGGCGAGGCCGTCGCGATCGGCCTGGCCCGCGCCGGTGCCGATGTCGCCGTCAACTACGTGACGCATCCCGAGACCGCCGAGGAGGTCGCCCACAAGATCGAGGGTTTCGGGCGCAAGGCGCTGGTGATCAAGGCCGACGTCTCCAAGGAGGACGAGGTTGTCGCCATGTACAAGCGCGCCATCGCCGAGCTCGGCACGGTGCACATCTCGATCTCCAACGCCGGCCTCCAGCGCGACTCCGCCTTCACCGAGATGACGCTCGAGCAGTGGAACACGGTGATCGGCGTCAACCTCACCGGCCAGTTCCTGTGCCAGCGCGAAGCCGCGCGCGAGTTTCTGCGCCGCGGCGTCGACAAGAAGGTGTCGGTCGCCGCCGGCAAGATGATCTGCATGAGCTCCGTGCACCAGGTTATCCCGTGGGCCGGGCACGCCAATTACGCGTCGTCGAAAGGCGGCATCAAGCTGCTCATGGAATCGATGGCGCAGGAACTGGCGCCGCATCGCGTGCGCGTCAACGCGATCGGCCCCGGTGCCATCCGCACGCCGATCAATACGGCGGCCTGGCAGACGCCCGAGGCCTACAAGAGCCTGATGACGCTCGTGCCCTATAAGCGCATCGGCGAGCCCGACGACATCGCTCAGGCCGCCGCGTGGCTCGCCTCAGACCATGCCGACTACGTCACCGGGGCCACTCTGTTCGTCGACGGCGGCATGACGCTCTATCCCGGCTTCGCGACCGGCGGCTGATCTCGACCCGAGGGGCGCCGGCGCCGCGAAGGTGCCGGCGCGCCTTGCATTCCCAGGCCGATCTTGGCACGTGAGACGCGAGATTGGAGATCGACCCATGGCCGAAGCGCACGGCACGCCGCACTTCCACAACCAGCCGGGCCTGCCGAAGCTGAAGGTCGCCGCCAAGGAGTTCATGTGCATCGGCGCGCTGCCGCCGTTCGATCATCCGCACATCTTCATCGACATGGGCGACGAGACCGACATCGTCTGCTCGTATTGCTCGACGCG
>CAZZZM010000139.1:0-2009 GCA_964658465.1 uncultured Nakamurella sp. | reverse complement strand
GCACGGCTGAGGCCAAGCTTCATCGCCGGGGGGCGGAGCCGCCTGGTGACGCCCGCCGCATCGCTCTTGCCAAGCTCGGCGAAACGCGACTTATACCGTCGCTGGACCCCGATGCGCGCCGTGCGGGAGCCGGCCGGGTGAGCGGCATGAGCAAGCAGACGAACGACGACGAGAGCGCCGCTCAGAGCGCCGAGCTCGAGCATCTTCGCCAGGAGCACCGCGACCTCGACGCTGCGATCGAGGTGCTGGTGCACATGGGCTCGATCGATCGGCTGCAGGTGCAGCGATTGAAGAAGCGCAAGCTCGCGCTGCGCGACCGGATGAGCTTTCTCGAAGATCAGCTCTTCCCCGACATCATCGCCTGAGGCGCTTGCGACACTCCGGCCGTTCCGCTACCACCCGCGCTTTCCAGACGAAGCCGGAACCGTGCCGCACTCGATCCCCAAGCCCGTCGCCGTCATCATGGGCAGCCAGTCCGACTGGTCGGTGATGCGACACACGGTCGAGACGCTCGACGCGCTGGAGATCGGCCACGAGGCGCTGATCGTCTCGGCGCATCGCACGCCCGATCGCCTGTGGGACTTCGCGCGCTCGGCCAAGGCCAAGGGCTTCCAAATAGTCGTCGCAGGCGCCGGCGGCGCCGCGCACCTGCCGGGCATGACGGCGGCGATGACGCCGCTCCCGGTGTTCGGCGTGCCGATCCCGACCGCATCGCTCGGCGGCCGCGACTCGCTCTATTCCATCGTCCAGATGCCGGGCGGCGTGCCGGTCGGCACGCTGGCGATCGGCAAGGCCGGTGCGATCAATGCCGCGCTGCTCGCCGCAGCCGTGCTGGCGCTGCACGACGAGGCGCTGGCCTCGCGGCTCGCCGCTTGGCGGGCCGAGAAGAGCGCCGCGGTCGCGCTCGTCCCGCACGACGACGCCTCGCAGCCGTGATCCTCGCTCCCGGCGCGTCCATCGGCATCCTCGGCGGCGGCCAACTCGGCCGCATGCTCGCGCTCGCCGCCGCGCGGCTCGGCCTGCGTACCCACGTCTACTGCCCCGATCCCGGCAGCCCCGCCTTCGAGGTGGCGAGCGCCTGTACGATCCAGGCCTACGAGGACGAGGAGGCCCTGCGCGCCTTCGCCGCCGCGGTCGACGTCGTCACCTACGAGTTCGAGAACGTGCCGGCGCGCACGGCTGAGGTCTTGGCCGAGGTCCGTCCGGTGCGGCCCGACGCGGCGGCGCTCGGCGCGAGCCAGGATCGGCTCACCGAGAAGCAGTTCATGGCCTCGCTCGGGATCGCCACCGCGCCGTTCGTCGCGGTCGACACGGCCGAAGATCTGCCGCGAGCCGTGGCGCAGCTCGGCCGGCCGTCGATCCTGAAGACGCGTCGCTTCGGCTACGACGGCAAGGGCCAGACGACGATCAGCGACGGCAGCGACCTCGCCGCCGCCTTCCAGTCGCTCGGCGGGGGCGCCTGCATCCTCGAGGGCGTCGTGCCCTTCGAGAGGGAAGTGTCGGTCGTCTGTGCACGAGGCGTCGACGGCGGTTTCGCGGCCTTCGACGTGTGCGAGAACGCGCACCGCGGCGGCATCCTCCAGCGGACGATCGCGCCGGCTACGTTGGCGCCCGAGGCCGCCGCCGAGGCGGTGGCGACGGCGAAGACGATCGCCGACGCGCTGCATTACGTTGGCGTGCTGGCCGTCGAGTTCTTCGTCACCGTCGAGGCGGGGCGCGAGCGGCTCGCCGTCAACGAGATCGCGCCGCGCGTGCACAATTCCGGGCATTGGACCGAGGCCGGCGCGGTGACGTCGCAGTTCGAGCAGCACGTGCGGGCGATCTGCGGCTGGCCGCTCGGCGCCACGACGCGGCATGGGACGCGCGTCGAGATGGAGAACCTGATCGGTGCCGAGGCCGAGTCCTGGGCGGCGCTGCTGGCGCGCCCGGGCGTCTGCCTGCATCTCTATGGCAAGGAGGAGATGCGGGCCGGGCGCAAGATGGGCCACTGGACGCGGGTCCTCGGCGAC
>CAZZZM010000138.1:6006-7885 GCA_964658465.1 uncultured Nakamurella sp. | reverse complement strand
GGGCGCCGGCCGTCGCCTGCGCCGGCACCCTGCCCCGCCAGCCCTCGTAGCGGCCGAGCGCGACGTTTCGATAGTAGGCGAACAACGTGACGTCGCCGCGCGCGAGCGAGAGCATCGCGCGAATCGTCGGCCGCAGGATCCACGAGGCGGCGGCAGTTGGCGGATATCGATGCGCGCGCAGCACGTGGCCGAGGCCTCGCGCATAGGCGCGGCCCTTGCGCAGCATGGCAGCGTCGCGGATGTCGAGCTCGGCGTGATGGCCGTAGACACTTGGGTCGAACACGCAGACGAACTGCTTGTCGAGCGCCCGCAGCACGATGTCCTGCGCCTCGCAGGATTGCCACGGCGTCGTGGCGCCGACGCCGATGCCGACGTCGTAGCCGCCGACCGCCTCGAGCACCTTGCGATCGAACAGGACGACCCACTCGATGCCGGTGGTCCAGACGTTGGCGCGGTCGATCCGCGTCACGACCTGCTCGAAGCGGCCGTTGATGTCGCGGCCCGTCGTCGGATCGGCGGCGCGACCGGCGAGCACGTCGGCCGCCAGCGCGTTCATTCGATCGAGCGCGTGGGCGAGGAAATCCGGCGGGTACCAGCAATCGTCGTCGGGAAACAGCACGCGGGCGCCGCGGGCGGCGGCAAAGCCGGCATTGCGGGCCCGGCTCGCCCCGGATTCGTGCGGCGTGCGCAGGTGGCGGACCGGAAACGACCAGCCTTCCGCCTCTGGCGTGCCGACGCGGCGATCGGCGTTCTGGTCGACGACGACCACCTCGAAATCCCGGTAGGTCTGGGCCTCGAGGCTCTCGAACAGGGCCTGGAATGGCGCCGCCCGGCCGCGCGTCGCGACGACGAGGGAGAGATGTGGATCGCTCATGCGCGCCACCCTGCAACGGCGCGTCTTTCCACGTCCTTCCGCCACCGCCTTTGATTGCCGGAAGGATTAAGAAAGTGGAAACGGGCGTGCCTTGAAACAGGCGTCCCACTGTGACACTGAGCCCTGCCGGAGGACTCGTGCCGCAGATTCATGTTTGCCCCCTATCGAAAATCCCCGCGACGGTCTGCGCGACCGGCGCACGCTCGCTGATCACGCTGATCAACCAAGGCACGCCGGTCGATCGGCCGCGCGAGATCGAGGCGTCGCGCCACCTTCAGGTGCCGGTCTCCGACATCGTCGTCGAGCTCGAAGGCCATATCCTGCCGGCCGAATCGCATGTCGCCGACATCCTCGATTTCGTGCGCGGCTGGGATCGCGCGCAGCCGCTCCTCATCCATTGCTACGCGGGCGTCAGCCGCTCGACGGCTGCGGCCTTCATCGCGGCGTGCGCGCTGAAGCCGGAACAGCCAGAGATCGAGATTGCGCAGGCGATCCGCGCCGCCTCGCCGACCGCCTCGCCTAATACGCTGCTGGTCCAGGTCGCGGACCGCATGCTGCAGCGCGACGGCCGTATGGTCGCGGCGGTCGAGTCGATCGGGCGCGGCGAGGAGTGCATGGAGGGCGTGCCGTTCGCCCTCGATCTGTCGTGAGGCGCCGATGAGCGAGACGGATCCCAACGCGGCGATCGCGAGCCTGCCGTTCGAAGCTGCGATGAAGGAGCTCGAGGCGATCGTCGAAAAGCTCGAGCGCGGACAGGTCGCGCTGGAGGAGTCGATCGCGATCTACGAGCGCGGCGAGGCGCTGAAGGCGCATTGCGACCGCCTGCTGAAATCGGCCGAGGCGCGCATCGAGAAGATCACGCTGTCGCGCGACGGCAGGCCGACCGGGACGACGCCGCTCGACCCGGAGTGACGGGCGTCCTGCATCTCCGTGTCGCTGCGTCCGCGATGATGGCTCAGGCGGCCTGAGCGTCGGCGCGGGCGGCAATCGCGTCGGCCGGCGCCA
>CAZZZM010000138.1:0-5906 GCA_964658465.1 uncultured Nakamurella sp. | reverse complement strand
ATGGCTCAGGCGGCCTGAGCGTCGGCGCGGGCGGCAATCGCGTCGGCCGGCGCCACGAAGGCGAGGATGCGATCGCCGGCGGCGACCGAGATGCGCCCGCCCTCGCGCGAGGCGATGGCGAGATCGCCGTTCTTGCGCAGCGCCAGCAGGCCGATGGCCTCCTCGCCGCAATCGTCGTCGAGCGTCGCTGGCTTTTCGTTGTCGCCGTCTTCGGCATCGACGTGATCGCGGAAGGCGAAGCGCCAGCCCTCCTTGTATCGCCGCCGCGTCGCGGTGGATTCGAAGGCCGGGCGCCCGACGACGAGGCCGCGCCATTCGCGATCGAGCCCGACCCAGGCGTCGATATCGCCGCCGGCGGGCGCGAGCTGGAAGATGCGCGCGCGACCGAGCTGCGGGCCGAGCTTGGCGCAGACGAGGCTGTTGTAGACGTCGTTGGGCGTCGCGGCGATGAGGTAGTCGATGCGGCGGCCGGACAGCTCGTCCTCGCCGTGCGCCGACATGATCTCGGCCTGCAGCACGGGGATGCGGCGCTTGCGCGCGGCATCGAGCGCGCCGGGGAAGGTGTCGATCAGCAGCACCGGCGTGCCGGCCTCGTGCAGGACGGCGGCGAGATCGACGGTCCAGGGCGATGCGCCGATGATCGCGAGCCCGGGCCGTTCGCCGAGCGTGAGACCGAGACGGCGCGCCAGCGGCGCCAGCGTGAAGCCGTGCAGCACCATCGTTACGGCGATGAGCGCGAAGACCGCCGGCATCACCTCGCCGGCGCCGACGACGCCGGCCGCCGCGAGCTTGGTCGCGGCGACGCCGGCCACCGCGGCGGCGACGATGCCGCGCGGCGCGATCCAGCCGGCGAGCAGCCGCTCCCTCCAGGTGAGGCCGCTGCGCAGGGTCGCGAGCGCGATCGCCGCCGGACGGACTGCGAAGACCATGGCGACGGTGAGCAGCAGGACGGGCCAGGAGAGGTGCGTGAACAGCGACCGGTCGAGGCCGGCGGTGAGGACGACGAACAGAGCCGAGACGAGGAGCACGACGAGCGCCTCCTTGAAGCGCGTCAGCTCGGCGATGCCGGGTATGTGGAGGTTGGCCAGCGCGATCCCGAAGATGGTGGCGGCGGCCAGCCCGGCGCCGTCGATCGCCAGGTTCGACACGGCGTAGACGCCGAGCGCCAGGGCCAGCAGGATCGGCGTCTTCAAGGTCTCGGGCGCCTGGTCGTGAAGCACCAGCCATCGCACCAGCAGAGCGGCGCCGATGCCGAGGCCGAGCGACACGGAGAGGCCGATGACGAGCGAGGCGGCGAGCGCGCCATGCGTCTGGCCGTTGGCCAGCATCGACGCGAGCACGATCGCGGCGAGCAGTGCCCCGACGGGATCGTTGACGATCGCCTCCCATTTGAGGAACGAGGCGGCGCGCCGCTCGAGCCGCGTGTTGCGGATCAGCGGCAGCACGACCGTCGGGCCGGTGACGACGGTGATCGCCCCGTAGAGCATCGCCGCGGCCCAGCCCATGCCGGCGACGAGATGCGCGGCCGCCGCGGCGAGCACGAAGGAGATCGGCGGCGCAACCATCGTCAGTCGCGCCACGCCCTGCCCCGCCGCGCGCAGCTCGCGCATGTCGAGCGCCAGGCCGCCCTCGAACACCACGATCGCCACCGCGAGCCCGACCAGCGGCTGCAGGCCGGCCCCGAAGGTGCGGGCGGGCTCGAGCACGCCGAGCCAGGGGCCGACCACCAGGCCGACGGCGAAGAGGAGGACGATCGCCGGCAGCTTCAGCCGCCACGCGACCCATTGCGCCACGACACCTCCGACGGCGATGCAGAGGACGGAGACGGCGGTCGTATGGGTCATGCCGCGATGTCGCCCGGTTTCGACGGCGATGCAAACGAGGCCGCTTGCATTTGTCGCCGTCTCGGCCTTTGGGGGTCCTCGCGCGTGACCGAAGTCACCGACAGACAACAGACCTCCGCCTAGCCGTCCGGCTGGTCCAACGCCTCAGGAGCCGACATGCCCCGCCTTCACCAGCTCGCCGCGACGGCCTGCGTGGCGATATGCCTCGCCGCTTGCGTCGACGGCGCGCACGCCGATGCCTGGAAGATGGATGGCGTCAAACAGGTGAAGCTGCACACGACCGACGGGAAGACGATCCCGATCGGCACCGTCGCGTTCACGCCGCAGCAGGGCGATCAGGCGACGTTCAAGATCGATCTCGACCCGAAGCCATTCACGGCCTTCTTCCTGTCGATGCGCAACTTCCAGTGCATCGAAGGCAAGGAGGTCGAGTGCATCGTGCCGTACCCCTACGACAATCCCCACACCGCCTCGCCGAAGAACCTCGACTGGCTCGCCGACAACTTCCTCTTCATGTTCAAGACGAAGGCCGAGTCGGCGGCGATGATGGACAACGGCATCCGCTTCGACATGAAGCTGACCGACCACGGCATCGTCGGCAAGCCGCAGGCGGTCAATCTCGACGACATCTCCTCGCCGCCGTCGGACAAGACCGTGGCGCCCTACCCGGCGTCCGACCGCGACGACTACACGGACGGCAGCCGCTGGATCAGCGAGATCACGATCGAGTAGTCACGCTTCGGAGAGGAACTCCACGACGCCGTCGTCGAGGTCGAACCTGGCGCCGACGATGACGACGGAGCGCGCCTTGAGCGGCTCGGCGAGGATCGGGTCCGTCCGCAGATAGGCGACCATGCGGCGCACGTTCTCGCGGACCGCGTTGTCGACCATGTCCCCTTCGTGGTCGCGGACCTTGAGCACCGACGGCAGGATCGGCTCGATCATCCGCCCGATCGCGCCGGGGAAGGCGACGTTCTGCATCACGACGTCGGTGGCGGCGCGGACCGCGCCGCAGCGCTCGTGACCCATCACCACCACCAGCGGCACGCCGAGCACGGCGACCGCGTATTGCACGCTGCCGAGCGAGCCCGTGTCGACGACCGTGTTGCCGGCGTTGCGGATGATGAACAGATCGCCGACGCCGAGATCGAACAGCCGCTCGGAGGGCACGCGCGAGTCCGAGCACGAGACGATGGCGGCGAACGGCTCCTGCTTGTCGGCCAGTTCCCGGCGCAGCGGCCCGTCGTCGATCCTCTGGCCGCCGGCCTTTCCGGCGGCGTAGGTGCGATTGCCGCTCTGGAGCTTCTCGAGGGCCTGCGCCGGCGTCAGCTTCCCGTTCTTCGAATTTGGCATCTGGGCTTTTCCAAAAGGCGAGTGCGGCACCGTGCTGCGGAGCCCGCGACGCGTCAAGCCGCCTCACCTAACGAGGGGACTGGCGCAAGCGGCCGGCATCTTGCGAAGCTCGGTCGAGCCGATCGCGGGAGCCGAGATGACGACCACCCTCAACGACGCGTCGCCCGACACCACGCCGCTCGCCAGCGCGCTGAAGGAGCGCCACGTCGCGATGATCGCCCTCGGCGGGGTCATCGGCGCGGGGCTGTTCGTCGGCTCCTCGGCGGCGATCCTCGCCGCGGGGCCGGCGGTGGTCGTCAGCTATGCGATCGCCGGCGCCACCGTCTTCCTCGTCATGCGCATGCTCGGCGAGATGGCCGTGGCGCGGCCGGGCCTCGGCTCCTTCAACGCCTATGTCCGCGCCGGCCTCGGGCCGCGCGCCGCCTTCGTCTCGGCCTGGCTCTACTGGTACTTCTGGATCATCGCCGTCGGCGCCGAGACGATCGCCGGCGCCGCGCTGCTGCACGACTGGATCGCGCTCCCGGTCTGGCTGATCGGCCTCGTGCTCATCGCGCTGCTGACGGCCACCAACCTGATGTCGGTGAAGGCCTACGGCGAATTCGAGTTCTGGTTCTCGCTGATCAAGGTTCTGGCGATCGTCGCCTTCATCCTCGTCGCGGGCAGCCATCTCGGGCTCGTCGCGCTGCACGGCACCTCGCCCTTCGCGACGCTCGTCGGCTCGGGCGGCCTCGTGCCGAAGGGCTTCGCCGCGGTGCTCGGCGCCGTGCCGACGGTGATCTTCTCCCTGACCGGCTCCGAGATCGCGTCGATCGCCGCCGCGGAATCGGAGGATCCGCCCGGCAACGTCGCGCGCGCCTCGCGTACCGTGGCGCTGCGCATCACGATCTTCTACCTGCTCGCGATCGTGCTCATCGTCGCGACCGTGCCGTGGTCCGGCCTGCAGTCCGGACAGTCGCCGTTCGTCGCGGCGATGCGGGCGATCGGCATTCCCGGCGCGGCGGTGCTGATGCAGGCGATCATCCTCGTCGCCGTGCTGTCCTGCCTCAATTCCGGGCTCTACGTCTGCTCGCGCACGCTGTTCGAGCTGGCCGACGCCGGCGACGCGCCGCGCGCGCTCGTCGCCGTCGGCGCCAACAAGGTGCCGACGCGCTCGATCCTGCTCGGCAGCGCCGCGGGGTTTTTGGCGGCCATCGCCTCGGTGTTGTCGCCGGGGCTCGTCTTCGCCTTCCTCCTTGCGACGTCGGGCTCGGTGATCCTCGTCGTCTACATCCTCGTCGCATCGGCGCAGATCGCCGACCGCCGGCGCCGCGATGCGGCTGGAGAGACGCCGGCCTTCCCGATGTGGGGCTTTCCGTGGCTCAGCTACGCAACGATCGCCGGCATCGGCGCGATCTTCGTCACCATGCTGTTCCTGCCCGAGCAGCGCGGCCAGCTCGCCGCCAGCGCCGCCGCCGTCGCGCTGGTCGCCGCCGCGGCGTGGTGGCACGGGCGGCGGTGAGGGAGCGGATCGTTTCTCCGCCGGCGGAGGAAGGGGTCGCGCGAAAAACTTGCGCCCTATATTGGACCCGCGAACACACCACGAGCGAGAGCGAAGCATGACACTGACGGTCCTCATCACCGGCGCCACCGCCGGCTTCGGCGCGGCGATCGCCCGGCGCATGGTCGCCGATGGTCATCGCGTGATCGCGACGGGGCGGCGCGCCGAGCGGCTCGAGGCCCTCGCGAAGGACTCCGACGGCAAGGTGCTGGCCTTCCCGCTCGACGTCACCGACGCCGACGCCGTCGCCGCGCTGCCCGGCAGCCTGCCCGATGGCTGGCGCGAGGTCGACGTGCTCGTCAACAACGCCGGCCTCGCTCTCGGCCTCTCGCCCGCGTGGGAAGCCGACGTCGGCGAGTGGGACAAGATGATCGCGACCAACGTCACCGGGCTCGTGCACGTGACGCGCGCGCTGCTGCCGGGCATGGTGGCGCGCGACCGCGGCCATGTCGTGAACCTCGGGTCGATCGCCGGCTACTACCCCTATCCCGGCGGCCACGTGTACGGGGCCAGCAAGGCCTTCGTGAAGCAGTTCACGCTGAATCTGAAAGCCGATCTCGTCGGCAGCTTCGTGCGCGTCACCGACCTCGAGCCGGGCCTGTGCGGCGGCACCGAGTTCTCCGAGGTGCGCTTCGCGGGCGACAAGGAGAAGGCGGCGAAGCTCTACGAGGGCGTCGAGTCGATCCAGGCCGAGGACATCGCCGAGACGGTCTCGTGGGTGATCGGCCTGCCGCGCCACGTCAACGTCAACCGCATCGAGATCATGCCGACCTGCCAGGCGCCCGGCCCGCTGCCGGTAAAGCGCAAGGGCTGACACGAAAGGGCGAGACGCCGCGCCATCGCCGCTCAGTCGGCGATGTCCAGGCTCATCGCGAAGGTGCGCGCGGCTCCGGCTTCGATCGCGACTATGCCGGGCTTCGCCGCAAGCTCGTCGGCGAAGCCGGCCGGCGCCGCATATCCCTGCCACGGCTCGATGCACAGGAAGCCCGCGCCGCGCTTCGACCACAGGCCGAGGTGCGGCATGGCTGGACAACGCAGGCGGACGCTCGGGCCGTCCGCCGCCCGATAGACGAGGTCGCGCGAGCGCAGCTGGTCGAGAATCAGCACGTCGTCGTCGAACAGCTCTTCCGAAAGAGCGAGATGTCGCCCGGCGATCGGCGTCGGGAATGGTT
>CAZZZM010000137.1:0-8077 GCA_964658465.1 uncultured Nakamurella sp. | reverse complement strand
ATCGCCGCCGCGCTGGAAGGCGGTGCGCTCGAGGCGATCGAGCCGCTGCCCGCGACGCCGGCCGAGCCTGCTCCCGCGCATGTCGCGGCCGCGACCGCCGCGGCTACGACCGACGAACCTGCACATGTCGAGCCTGCGACCGCCGAGCCGGCCGCTGTCACCGAGCCGTCTGAGCCGACCGCGATGGAGCCGGCCGAAGCGTCGACTGAGCCCGTCGAGACGACCGCCATAGAGCCAGCCGAAACCTCGACGGAGCCCGTCGTGCCGCCGCGTCCCACCGATGTCGAGGCCGTCGCGGAGCCGGTGGCGGCGCCAGTCGAAGGGGCGCTCGCCGATGCTCCCGGCGCCGACGCCGAGACGCCGGCGGCGCCGGCCGAAGTTCCGATGATCGAGGTGTGGCGGCCGCATCGCCACAATGTTCACAACCGCCGGCCCGCCGATCGCAATCGCGGGCCCCGGCGCCAGCCGAATGGCGCGGCAGCTGCCCCCGCAGAGCCGGGCCAAGCGCCGGAGCGGAGCGACACGGGTGGCGAGCGCGAGCCGCGCCGCGACGGCAAGCGCTTCGGCGATCGACCGGGCGACGGACGCCCGTCGCGTGGTCCGCGTCGCGACGTCGCGGCCCGCGGCGAAGGCGGCGACGATCGCCGGCCCAGGCCCGACTTCAAGGGCGGCAAGGGCGGCGGCGGCCGGCGCGACGAGCGCCCGCGCACGATGTCGAGCGAGCCGCCGCGCGAACGCGAGCGCGACCGCAAGCCCGACCCCAACTCGCCCTTCGCCAAGCTCGCGGCGCTGAAGGCGCAGCTCGAAGGCAAGTAGCGGCCGCCGCTTAGCACATCGTCGCACTTGCGATCGATGCCCTCTTAGGTTGTACTATCGTCGCGGCTTAGACGCGGCGAGACGTGTGGCGATGAGCACGGTTGCGGGGGTCCTGCGAGAGACGTTCCCGGTTCGCACCGGCGAGCCGATCCCTTATCTGGCGTTTCCCGAAGCCGGCCGCGACGAGGCGGACGTCTACGCGATGCCGCCCATGCTGCCGTTCGATCTGTTCGCCATCGCGGCGCGCCTGATGCAGCTCAGCGGCGCCTACCATCACATCGCGCCGCCGACGCGCAAGCGCATCGCGCGCCTCCTCACCGTGACGACAGCCGAGCTCGACGAGGCGCGCGCGGTCGGCAAGGCGTGGCGCGAGATGGACGGTTTCAAGTTCCTCGATGCCGGCCACGCCGATGCCTTCCACCGCTGGCGCAGGACGGCTCACGGCGAGCCGCTCTCGCCGCTGTTCGATTGGTGGGAGGCGGTGTTCGCGCGCCACGGCGACGCCTATGTCGTCGACGGCGGTCGCGTCGATCGCGCGGCTCCCGCCTGGTGGAGGCCGGCGCTGCTCCTGTTCGTCGCCGCGGACGAGGCGGCCGCCGGAGTCGGCTTCCACCCCGCCGTGGCGATCGCCGGCAAGAAGACCGAGGCGCCGTGGTTCGAACGCTTCGTCTACCTGATCTTCCTGTTCGTCGGTCGCTCGATGCGCTTCGAGGCGGACGGGACGGCGGCGACGTCGGCGATCTCGACATTCTCCTGCGCGGAGAAGAGCGTCGTCTGCGTCCTGCCGAAGGCGCGCACGCCCTCGGTCGGCTGCACGCTTCGTTCGCTCTCCCACAATCTCGCGCTGATGCCCCCGCAAGGCGTCGCGACGGGTCGTTGGATGCCCTACGTCTTCACCGCGGCGCCGCCGGACGAGCGCCATCTCAATCTGCTGCTGGTTCCGTTCCCCTACGCCATCGCCGCCTCGGCGTTCCGGCCGCGTGAGGACGAGGTCGCCTGCGGGCAGCGCGGCGCCTTCTTCGGGCTCGACCAGCAATGGCTGAAGCAGCTGAGCCACAAGACGATGATCGACTTCGTCGTCGCTCTGGCCGAAGAGGCGCGGCGCGAGGTCGACTCGATCCACGCGATCGTCTTCCCCGAGCTCGCGCTGGACGAGGCGTTCTACGAGGCTCTCGTCGCAAGCCTTCCCAGCAAGATTCCCGGACTCGAATTCCTGATCGCCGGCGTCTCAAACCTCGGCGAGCGCGTCGGCAATTTCGTCAACGTCACCGTGTTCCAGTCGCAGGGCGGCAGGGGCTCCGGCGCGAATGCGCTCGGCCTCACCTCGGCTCGCGAGAAGCACCATCGCTGGCGGCTCGATCGCGACCAGATCATCTCCTACGGCCTGCAGGGCACGCTGAGCCCGTCGCTCCATTGGTGGGAAGACATCGATCTCCTCAGCCGCCGCGTCGACTTCGCGGTGATCCGTGCGGGTTCGGTCATCTCCGCCCTGATCTGTGAGGATCTGGCCCGCGTCGATCCCTGCCAGGAGCTGATCCGCTCGGTCGGTCCCTCGATCATCTTCGCGCTGCTGATGGACGCGCCGCAGATCAAGGAACGCTGGCCGGCGCGTCATGCGACGATCCTCGCGGAGGACCCAGGCAGCGCGGTCCTCACGATGACCTCGAAGGCGATGATGAACCGGCAGGACCGGCTCGGCATCCACGTTTCGCACGACGACAAGGACAGGGTCATCGCGCTCTGGCGCGACGATTCGAAGGCGACGCCGGAGGAGATCTTCTGCGGCAAGGATCAGTACGGGGTGCTGCTGACGCTCTCTGGGAGCCATGTGATCGAAGAAAGTCTCGACGGTCGGCAGGACCCGAGTGTCGTCGCCTGGCGCTTTGCCGGCCAGCGTCAGCTCGGGCTCGGCAATAACCTCGCCAGGTTCGCCGAGATCGTCGCGCCGGATCGTCCGGCGGTCCGCGAGAGCGAGATGGCGCGACCCTGACGCGGGAGGAAACGGAGCATGTTCTTCATCTCGAAAAACGTCGCTGCGGGCATCAAGGCGCTGCGCAATCTCGAGCACGTGACGCGCGAACTCGAGGCGATCCAGGCGATGCGCGGGTTCGAGGTCTACGCCAACGCCATCGCCGAGGGGGTCAGGCACCACGCCGCCGCCGCGGAGCCGGCCCCGACGGCACGGCCGCAGACGGGCAAGAAGCTGGAACGGTAGTTTGGCTTCAACCTCTTATGTTCCGGGTGCTCGCCTTCGGCACTTCGGATGACAGAGGTTGGGATCGAACGCCTATGTCGACGACGGCGGGAAGGTGTGCGGCGCCGGGCTCACCGTCTTGGCCTTGCCGCCGGAGATCTGCAGCACGGCGAGGCCGCGGTCGTTGGTGCCGTCGTTGCGGAAGCGGAACACGCCGTCGGCGCCGTTGAAGCCGGACTTGTTCAACAGCACGTTGTCCGAATAGCGCTGCGGCCCCTGCGAATGCGCGAGCGCGGCGGCGAGCGACACGGCATCGTAGGCGAGCGTCGCGATGCGCGTCGGATCCGTGTTGTACTTGGCGCGGTAGCGGTTGGCGAAGGCGTTGAAGCCGCCGTTCTCGGGCGCCGCGAACCAGGCGTTCTGCAAGGCGGGCAGGCTCAGCACGCGGGTGTCGTTCCACAGGCCGGTGCCGAGCAGCTGGACAGTCTTGGTGTTGACGCCGGCCGCCGTCAGCGATTGCGACATCGCGCCCATCGCATCGGCCTGCTCGGGGATGAACAGCATGTCGATCTGGTCGCCGAGCGCGGCGACCTTCTTCACCGCCTCGTCGCGGGTCGCCGCCGTGTAATGCTCGATGCCCATCACGCGGATGCCGTGCTTGGCCGCCGCCTGCTGGAACTCGGCCTCGGCGACGCGGCCGTAGTCGTTGTCGGGGATCAGCGCCGCGGCCGACTTCTTGCCCTTGGAGGCCGCGAAATCGACGATGCGGTCGACATAGCTCTCGATCAGGAACGACAGCAGATAGGAGCCGTGCGCGGCGGTCGACGCATCGGTCGAGAAGGCGATCATCGGCTTGCCGGCGCCGCGCATGACCTTGGAAACCTCGCGCACGTCCGGCGCGAACAGCGGGCCGATCACCAGCTCGGCGCCGTCGGCGAGCGCCTGCTGCGCGGCGTCGCGGGCGCCGTCCGGGCTCGAATGATCGTCCTTCACCAGGATGGTGAGATCGTTGCCGCCGGACTCGGTATAGGCGAGATCGGCGGCGTTGCGCAGCGACTGCCCGACAAGCGAGGCCTGGCCGTTGGCGCCGGTCAGCGGCAGGATCAGCGCGATCTTGGTCGGGCCGGTGCCGATCGTGTCGCCGCCGGCCGCCGTGGTGCCGCCGAGCGGCTGCGAGGTCACCTTGCCGACGGGCGCGTTGAACGACAGGTCCGGATCGCCGCCCTGGGTCTTGGCGCCGCCGCCACCGAGCATCGAGCCGCCGCCGCACGCGGCGAGCGTCAACGCGGCAGCGACCGACAGGCCCAGCCGCACGACCCCGAATGACTTCGCTGAACCCACCACGCCTCGCTCTCGCGATCCCCGCGACCGCCCCTCGATGGGACGGCCTCTCCCTGCATCCGCGCGGCGACCATCACGCAGCTGAGCAAGCGCCTGCGCCCAAATCATGGCGCCGCTCGCGAAACAGTGACTTGCGAATTGGTTTTGCGGACGCTCGCCGGTCAGGATAGGGCACGGGCGTTGCCGGACACGACCGTCGACGCGAGACCGTCCACCGCGGGATCCGCGCCGCGACAGCGCCCGATGGGAGCGCCGACCATGACCTCGACCTTCACCGCCTTCGGCCTCGTCGCCGAAGCCGAGCCGCTGGCGCCGGGCCTGCACGTGGTGGCGACGCCGATCGGCAATCTCGGCGACATCTCGCTCCGCGCCCTGGCGACGCTCGCCGCCGCGAACGTCGTCGTCGCGGAAGACACGCGCGTCACCAAGGGTCTGCTGGCGCATTACGGGATCACCACGCCGCTCGTCGCCTACCACGAGCACAACGCCGCCGAGATGCGTCCGCGCCTGCTCGCCCGCCTGGCGGACGGCCAGGCGCTCGCCCTCGTCTCGGACGCCGGCACGCCGCTCGTCTCCGATCCCGGCTTCCGCCTCGTCGGCGCGGCGCTCGAGGCGCGCGTTTCCGTGACGGCGATCCCCGGCGCTTCCGCCGTGCTCGCCGCGCTCGTCGTCGCCGGCCTGCCGACGAGCCGCTTCTTCTTCGAAGGATTCCTGCCCGTGAAGAGCGCGGCACGGCGGCAGCGCATCGCCGAGCTGGCGGCGGTGCCCGGCACGCTCGTGCTGTTCGAATCGCCGCGCCGCGTCGCCGAATGCCTCGCCGACCTCGCCGCCGTGCTCGGCCCCCGCGAGGCGGCGGTGGCCCGCGAGCTCACCAAGCTCTACGAGGCGGTCCGTCGGGCATCGCTGCCCGAGCTCGCCGCCGCCTATGCCGCCGAGCCGGCGCCGCGCGGCGAGATCGTGCTGCTGGTCGGGCCTCCCTCGGACGAGGCACCCGCCTTCGACGGCGACGCCGTCGATGCGCGGCTGCGCGACGCGCTGCGCACGCTGTCGGTCAAGGATGCCGCCGCCGTCGTGTCCGGCGAGACGGGACAGCCGCGGCGCAAGGTCTACGCGCGGGCGATCGCCCTCGCCGCGGAGGCCGAGTGAGCGTCGTGTCGCGTGCGCGCACGCTTGCGTGTGCCGCACGGCGGCCTTAGCGTCCGGCTCGCTTTTCCAGGAAACGCTCCGCATGTCCGCGACTTCGGATCAACTCGTCGACCGGCGCCGCATGCAGCGGCGCCTGTCCTTGTGGCGGGTGCTCGCCTTCGCGGCGCTGGCTGTCGCGGTGCTGGCGATCGGCTGGCGCGCGGCCGGCCTGCGCGGCGCCGGCGTCGTGGTGCCGCATATCGCCCGGCTGTCGATCGGCGGCCTCATCGTCGGCGACGACGACACGATCAAGCTGATCGACAGCCTCGCCGATTCGAAGGCGTCCGGCGTGCTGGTCGACATCGGCAGCCCCGGCGGGACGGTGACCGGCTCGGAACGCGTCTACAAGGCGCTGCGCCGGCTCTCGGCCAAGAAGCCGACGGTCGCCGTGGTCAAGGACCTCGCGGCGTCCGGCGCCTACATCGCCGCGCTCGGCACCGACCAGATCGTCGCCGAGGACAATTCGCTCGTCGGCTCGATCGGCGTGCTGTTCCAGTTCCCCAATTTCTCGAGCGCGCTCGACAAGCTCGGCGTCAAGGTCGAGACGATCAAGTCGTCGCCGCTGAAGGCCGCGCCGAACGGTCTGGAGCCGACGAGCCCGGAGGCCAAGGCCGCCGTCGACGCGCTCGTCGTCGACACCTACGGCTGGTTCAAGGGGCTGGTGAAGTCGCGCCGCAACATGAGCGACGAGCAGCTCGCCGCCGTCGACGACGGCCGCGTCTTCACGGGGCGCCAGGGTCTCGCCCTGCATCTCGTCGACGCGCTGGGCGAGGAGCGGGCGGCGATCAAATACCTCCACGACAAGCGCAACGTGCCCGACAAGCTGCCCGTCTACGATTGGAAGCGGAATACGGGGTTCACGATGCGGCTGTTCGGCTCGACGGGCGACGTCGCGCGGTTCTTCGGGCTCGATTCGCTTGCCGGCGTGCTCGACGACGCGGCGCATCTCGCCGAGGTCCATTCGAGGGAGGGCCTGATGGCGGTTTGGGAGCCGTCGCCCGGAACCTGAGGCGCGGCCATCCCGTTCGATCGACTGATATTTTTGGGATTTCCGGCAATAATCAGGGGCTGAAGATGATCAAGTCGGAGCTGGTCCAGCGCATCGCAGACCGCAATCCGCATCTCTACCTTCGCGACGTCGAGAAGATCGTCAACGCGATCCTCGACGAGATCACCAAGGCGCTGGCGCGCGGCGACCGGGTCGAGCTGCGCGGGTTCGGCGCGTTCTCCGTCAAGCGCCGCGACGCCCGCGTCGGTCGCAACCCGCGCACGGGCGTTCATGTCGAGGTCGAGGAGAAGGCGGTGCCCTTCTTCAAGACCGGCAAGGAGATGCGCGAGCGGCTCAACGACGGCTATCTTTCGTGAACGCCCGCTCTAGCGGGTCATTCGAGGTCTGAGGCGTGGCAAAGTTCTTCAAGCTCCTCATCCTGGTGCCGATCGCGGTGGTGATCCTCGCCTTCGCGATCGCCAACCGCCAGGTCGTGTCGGTCTCGTTCGACCCCTTCTCCGATCCGGAGGCGGGGGCTGCGGCGGTGACGGCGCCTCTCTATATCCTGTTGTTCCTCACGCTCGTCGTCGGCGTCATCGTCGGCGGCATGGCGACGTGGTTCACGCAGGGGCGCAACCGCCGTCGCGCCCGGCTCGCCGAGGATGCGGCCGATCGTTGGCGCGCCGAAGCCGAGCGCGCCCGCGCCGCCCCGCCGGTGGTCGCACCCGCGACCGGACGTGGGCTCGTCCGCACCGATTACGTCTGAGCGAGCGCCGGCGGCAGCGCCGACCAAGGACCAAGCGACCGGCCCGATGTCCACCGTCGTGAAGATCTGCGGGCTGTCCGAGCCCGCGACGCTGGACGCCGCGCTCGACGCCGGCGCCGACATGGTCGGCTTCGTCTTCTTTCCGCGCAGCCCGCGCCACCTCTCGCTTGACGCGGCGTGCGCGCTCGGCGCCCGCGTCGCCGGCCGCGCCACGAAAGTCGCGCTTACCGTCGACGCCGACGACGCGACGCTCGAAGCGATCGTCGCGGCGCTCGATCCCGACATGTTCCAGCTCCACGGCCGCGAGTCGCCGGCGCGCGTGGCCGACGTTCGGGACCGCTTCGCGCGACCGGTGATGAAGGCGCTGCCGATCGCCACCGCGGCGGACCTCGCCGCCGCCGCCGCCTACGAGGGTGCGGCCGACTGGCTGCTGTTCGACGCGCCGCCGCCGACCGGGGCCTCGCGGCCCGGCGGCAATGCCGCGGCGTTCGATTGGTCGCTGCTGCGCGGTCGCGCGCCGGCCTGCCGCTGGCTCCTGGCGGGCGGCCTCGATCCCGCCAACGTGGCGGCCGCGCTCGCGGCGAGCGGCGCGCCCGGCGTCGACGTCTCGTCGGGCGTCGAATCGTCCCCGGGCGTCAAGGACGCGGCGAAGATCGCGGATTTCGTGGCGGCCGCGAAAAGCTGCGACGGGAGGTGATCCGGCTTAGGGGTCTCGCGTCGCTCCTTCGCACGAGGAGCAGCGGATCACGCCCCGCCGTCGGTCTTCGACCCCGCCTTGAGGTGCCGC
>CAZZZM010000136.1:0-8113 GCA_964658465.1 uncultured Nakamurella sp. | reverse complement strand
CGGGGCGACACCCTGGCCTTCGTCGAGGTCAAGCTGCGCGCGACACTCGACGAGGCCCTGACCTCGATCTCCGCGGAGAAGCGGCGGCGGATCTCGCGCGCCGCCCGCTCCTTCGTGTCCCGCCAGCGCGCGACGGGTCTCATCTTCCGGGCGGACGCGATCTACGTCGCGCCCTGGCGCTGGCCGGCGCACGTGCCGGCGGCCTTCGAGCTCGATCTCGATTGATCGGGGTCAGAAGGTCGGCAGGCCGCCGGGGGCGGCGGGGGCCGGCGCGCCGTCCGGGGTCAGCGGGCCGACATCGGGACCGGCGGGCGCCTTGCCGCCGGGCAAGCCGGGCGAATCCGGGTCCTTCGGCGCGGGCGGCATGCCGGGGTTCTTCGGGTCCGGAGAATTCGGCCCGGGCGCCGGCTGAGGCTTGTAGTCGGGCGGAAGGTCGGTCGGCATGATCAGTCTCCTTTGCAAGGGGCAAATCGCGGAGGTTCGGGGTGGTTGCAGGATTGGCGCTCGGCGCGACTTTGCGCGGCCGCCTGCTTGACGCCGCGGGGGCGCCGCCGCATCGTCCGCGGCGCTCGGGGGAGAGCGGGGGTCGCATATGACGAGATCACGTGCCGTTTGCGGCGTTGCGCTGGCGCTTCTGCTCGCGTCCGGCGTCGCCGCGCAGGCGCGACCGCAGACGCCGGCCGAGGAGCGCGACGCGCCCTATTCCGGCATCGTGCCGCCCTGCTCGGACCCATCGTCGCTGCGCGAGATCCAAGCGCATTTCGCCGAACGGGAATCGACCTACTGGCAATCCGGCTTGCAGATCGCACAGTTCGAGGACGTCCGCGAAATCGGCTTCCGCTCGAACGGGCTCGACTACATCCCGCGCCGCTATTGCCAGGCGCATATCCTGATGAGCGACCAGAAGGTGCGTCTGGTCGATTATTCGATCGTCGAGGCCGGCGGCAGCATCGGCTACACCGACGGCGTCGTTTGGTGCGTCGTCGGGCTCGATCGGCTCGACGGCTTCTCGCCGGCCTGCAAGATGGCGCGGCCCTGATGCGCATCGGCCGGGTGCTGGCGCTCGCGGCGGCCGTCCTGAGCCTCGTGGCGTCGCCGCGGCACGCGTCCGCCCTCTGCATCCTCGACAATTGCGCCGATCAGCGGCCGCCCGTCGGCGGCGACACCGGCGTCCGGCGCAGCGACTTCTCCCGGCGCGATTCCTTCCGCCGCAACGGCTCGGGGCCGCGCGGCGCCAGCCGGCCGGGCCAGTTCGATTTCTATGTTCTGTCGTTGTCCTGGTCGCCGGGCTTCTGCGCGACCGGAGGCGACGAGAAGGGCCGCGACCAGTGCCGCACCGGCGCCGACATCGGCTTCACGGTCCACGGCCTGTGGCCGCAGTACGATCACGGCTATCCGTCCGATTGCGACGGGCCGCGCTCGCCGCCGCGCGCCGCGCTCGCCGAGACCGACGGCGTCTACCCGGACGAGGGGCTGGCTCGCTACGAATGGCGCAAGCACGGCACCTGCTCCGGCCTCAGCCCGACGGACTATTTCGCCGCCGCCAAGCAGGCGCGCGACATGATCGTGATCCCGCCGGCGTTCAAGGACCCGCACCAGGACCGGTCGGTGTCCCCGGCCGACGTCGTCCGCGCCTTCACCGACGCCAACCCGCGGCTGCGCCCGGGCATGCTCGCCGCGGTCTGCCAGCGCGGCACGCTCGACGAGGTCCGCTTCTGCCTGACCAAGGATTTGAAGGGGTTCTATTACTGCCCCGAGGTCGTCCGCGAGGGCTGCCGCAGCGGCTCGATGGACGTGCCGCCGGTGCGGTAACGCTCCGGGAGCAAAGGCGCCTCGTCGCCGCGGCGAACGAGGCCGCCGCCCTCCGCCTCAATCCTTGAACACCAGATCGACCCAGGCGGCGAAGACCGCGCCGGTGTCGACCGGCTCGCGGATGCCGAACAGCCCGTTCCAGGCCGTCGCGGCGAGACCCGGCGCCAGCATCAGCAGCGGGAACCGCACGAGCGCGTCGGACGAGATCTCGCCGCGCTCGACCGCGATCTGACCGAGGCGGCGGATCATCAGATGCACCGGGTCGAGCGCCAGCCGCCGGTAGGTCGCGGCGAGCGCGGGAAAATGGGCGCCCTCGGCGATGACGAGCCGGGCGACGTCGGCGCGGCGCGAGCCTTCCAAGTCGCGCATCAGCGGCACCACGACCCGCCGCAGGAAATCGTGCACGCTTTCGCCGGGGTCGGGTTCCGTCTGCCGCACGCTCGCGACCGGCGCGGCGATGACCTCGGCGAGGACGCCCTCGAACAGCGCCTCCTTGTCGGTGAAGTAGAGGTAGAGCGTGCCCTTGGCGACACCGGCGCGTTGCGCGACGTCGATCATCCGGGTGGCGGAGAAGCCGCGTTCCAGGAACGTGTCGAGGGCGGCCACGGCGATCGCGCGGCGCGTGCGCGCCGTCTTGTCCGGGCTGGGGCCGCGCGGGCGGCCCGCGGGCCCGGGGCTGTCGGTCTGCGGGTTGGTCATACGGGCGGCCTCCGCGAATCGGCAAAGACCAAGCTAGCAGAGGGCGGCCGGCTAGTCATATTTGGGTTTGCCGGTGGAACATCGAAGCGTCGGCGCGATCGTGGGTTGTCAAACCGCCGGTTTGCTACCTCTCCTCTCCCTATTCTGCTTCTTGTGTGGACACGGACGCATGGAGCGTGGACGGACTCGCCCGAATCTTCGAATCTGAGGGCGTCAGGACGATGGCTCGCGGACTTGTCCCCAGCCGAGGTTGCGGGCCGAAGGCAGCTTGTGATTCAGTCGCGGGGCGCCGGCGATTCGTCTGAGCCGGAGCGTCGACGAACGGCCTGTCGAGAAGCGTTTCGAGCGTCACGTTCACGTGCGGCGGGTCGAGGCCGAAAGGTCTCCGCGCGCCCAATTGAGGCCAACGAATGTCCCTGTCGCAGATCGAAGCCGAAACCGCCCGCGTCGAAAACCCAGTCGACATGGTGGAGCGCCTCGCCGCCATGAACGAGTGGTCCTTTGACCGCGACGAGGAGGACGAGATTTCGATCTCGGTCACCGGCGGCTGGGCCGACTACACGATCGCCTTCACCTGGCTCCAGGATATGGAAGCCCTGCATGTCGCCTGCGCCTTCGACCTGAAGGTGCCGGCGCCGCGCAAGGCCGACGCCAACGACCTCGTCGCGCTCATCAACGAGCAGATGTGGATCGGCCATTTCGACATCTGGCCGTCCGACGGCGTCATCATGTTCCGCCATTCGCTGCTGCTGGCCGGCGGCGCCGAGCTCAATTCCCGCCAGTGCGAGAGCGTGCTCACCTCGGCGGTGATGGCTTGCGAACGCTACTACCAGGCCTTCCAGTTCGTGGTCTGGGCCGGCAAGAACGGTCGCGAGGCGCTCGACACGGCGATGATCGAGACCCGCGGCGAGGCGTGATGGCGCGAGCCTGGCCCAACGCGCTGGTCCTCGCGGGTGCCGGCAAGATGGGCGGTGCGATGCTGCGCGGCTGGCTCGACGGCGGCCTCGCGCCGACCGCTGTCACGGTCGTCGACCCGCATCTGTCCGACGAGATGCGCGAGTTTTGCGGGGCGCGCGGTCTCGCCCTCGCCGCACCGGCTGCGCCGCCCGAGGTGCTGATCCTCGCCGTAAAGCCGCAGACGTTCACGCAGGCACCGGACGCCTTCGCGGCGCTCGCCGATGCCCGCACGCTCGTCGTGTCGATCCTCGCCGGCAAGACGCTGGCGAACCTGCGCGCCGGCCTGCCGGACGCCGGCGCGATCGTCCGCGCGATGCCGAACCTGCCCGCCTCGATCGGCCGCGGCGCCACCGGCCTCGCCGCCGAGGCGGGCCTGTCTCCCGAGCGGCACGCGCTGGCGCAGACGCTGATCGAAGCCGTCGGACTCGTCGAATGGTGCGACGAAAGCCTGATCGACGCCGTCACGGCCGTCTCCGGCTCGGGGCCGGCCTACGTCTTCCTGCTCGCGGAGTGCCTCGCCGAGGCTGGCGTCGCTGCCGGACTGTCGCCGGACGTCGCCGCGCGCCTTGCCCGCGCGACGGTGGAGGGTGCGGCCGATCTGATGGCGCGCCGCCCCGAGATGACGCCGGGGCAATTGCGCGAGGCCGTCACCTCGCCCGGCGGCACGACGGCGGCCGCCCTCGACGTGCTGCGCGCAGATGGCGGCCTTCCCTCGCTGATGGAGAGAGCCGTCGCGGCCGCCAAGAGACGCTCGGGCGAGCTGGCGGGGTAGCGCTGGTCTCCGTCATTCCAGGGCGCGCGACAGGCTTACCCGGCATGCACAACAGCCGTCGCGCTTAGAACTCTGCTTCGGCTGCGCCGCCTTCTACATCCCCGAATAGTTCGGGCCCCCACTGCCTTCGGGCGGCACCCAGGTGATGTTCTGCGCGGGGTCCTTGATGTCGCAGGTTTTGCAGTGCACGCAATTCTGCGCGTTGATCACGAAGCGCGGGTCGGTCTTTGCGGCTTCGTCGGCGTAGACGACCTCGTAGACGCCGGCCGGGCAATAGAGCCGCGCCGGCTCGCCGTATTCCGGCAGGTTCCGCGCGATCGGGATCGACGGATCGGTCAGCTTGAGGTGCGGCGGCTGGTTTTCCTCATGCGTCGTGCCGGAGAGATAGACCGAGGAGGGCTTGTCGAAGGTCAGCTTGCCGTCGGGCTTCGGATAGGTCAGCGGCGTCACCGCGGAGAGCGGCGACAAGGTTTGGTAGTCCGCCTTTCCGTGCTTCAGCGTGCCGAAGAAGGAGAAGCCGGCGAGCGCGTTCGTCCACATGTCGAGGCCGCCGAGCATGACGCCGCCGATCGTGCCGAACCGCGACCACAGCGGTTTCACGTTGCGCACGGGCTCGAGGTCGCGGCCGATCGGCGACGCGCGCCAACCGTCGGCATAGGCCTCGAGCGTGTCGCGCTCGCGTCCCGCTTTCAGCGCCGCGATCGCCGCCTCCGCCGCCTGCATGCCGGAGCGGATCGCGTTGTGCGAGCCCTTGATGCGCGGGACGTTGACGAAGCCGGCCGAACAGCCGATCAGCGCGCCGCCCGGCACGGCGAGGCGCGGCACGGACTGCCAGCCGCCTTCGGTGATCGCGCGAGCGCCGTAGGCGAGCCGCTCGGCGCCGGCGAAGGTCGGCGCGATCGTCGGATGCGTCTTGAAGCGCTGGAACTCGTCGAAGGGCGACAGAGTCGGGTTCTTGTAGTTCAGGTGGACGACGAAGCCGACGACCACCCGGTTCTCGCCGTAGTGGTAGAGGAACGAGCCGCCGCCCGTCGATTTGTCGAGCGGCCAGCCGAACGAGTGCTGCACGAGGCCCGGATGATGCTGCTCCGGCTTCACCTGCCACAGCTCCTTGAGGCCGATGCCGTACTTCTGCGGCTCGCCGTCCTCGTGCAGCTTGAACTTGCGGATGACCTGTTTCGAGAGCGAGCCGCGCGCGCCCTCGGCGAGCAGCGTGTACTTGCCCCTCAACTCCATGCCGCGCGCGAAATTGCCGGTCGGCTGGCCGTTCTTGCCGATGCCCATGTCGCCGGTCGCGACACCGGCGATCGCGCCGGCTTCGTCGTAGAGGATTTCGCTCGCCGCAAAGCCCGGGTAGATCTCGACGCCGAGCGCCTCGGCCCGGGCCGCCAGGTATTTCGCGACGTCCGACAGCGACCCGATGAAATTGCCGTGGTTGCCCATCAGCTTGGGCATGAAGGCGTTGGGCAGGCGGAAGCTGCCGGTCTTGGTCAGGTAGAAGAAGCGGTCCTCCTTCACCTGCGTCTTGAGCGGGCGGGCGTCGTCGTCGCGCCAATCTGGCAGCAGCGCGTCGAGCGCGGCCGGATCCATCACCAGGCCGGACAGGATATGCGCGCCGACTTCGCTGCCCTTCTCGACCACGACGACGTTGACGTCGGCGTCGAGCTGCTTCAGGCGGATCGCCGCGGCAAGGCCGGCCGGCCCGGCGCCCACGACGACCACGTCGAAGTCCATGCTCTCGCGCGGCTCGCTCTCCGCCTCGTTTCCGCTCATCGGCTTTATCCTGACTTCTGTCTTGGGTTCGACCTAGCGAAAACGCGGCAGAGGGACAACCGCAGCGTTCCCATTCGAAAGACCGGGATGGTAGATTGGAACCCATGATCGAGACGTCGGACGCTGTGCGCGCATTGGAAGGATTGCTGCGGTGGTATGCCGCGATGGGCGCGGACGCGGCCGTCGACGAGGACCCGCACGATCGCTTCGTCTTGGCGCCGGCCCCCACGGACGCGCCCCGCGCGGCGCCGGTGCTCGCGGCAAGCCCGGCGCTGCCGTCGCGCCGCGACGATGCGCCGAGTTCCGCCGAGGCGCTGGTGCGCGAGGCGCAGGCTTCGGCGGCCGCCGCGAGCGACCTTGCCGATCTCGCCGCGCGGTTGGCGGCGCTGCCGGGCAACGGCCTGCCGGCGAACCTCGGCCGCATGGTGCTCGCCGGCGGGACGCCCGGCGCCCGGCTGATGCTGGTGGCCGGCGCGCCGGAGGAGGACGACATCCGCCAGGGCGCGGTCTTCGCGGGCGAGCGCGGGCGGCTGCTCGATGCCATGCTACGGGCGATCGGCCTGGGCCGCGCGGCGGTCTATCTCGCCAACCTGATGCCTTGGCGACCGCCGGGCGCACGGGCGCCGACACCGCTCGAACTGTCGCTCTGCCTGCCTTTCGCGCGTCGCCACGTCGCGCTGGTCGCGCCGGACATCCTCGTCTGCCTGGGCGAGCGTGCTGCACAGCCGCTGCTCGGCAGGGGCGACCCGTTGAGCCGGTTGCGAGGGCGTTGGCTGAGCTACGAGGGCGAGGCAACGACCATCCGCGCGCTCGCGACCTTCACGCCGGATTACCTTCTGAGCCAGCCGCTGCAGAAGCGCCGCGCCTGGGCCGACCTGCAGATGCTCGCGGCGGCTTTGGCGGCGTAAGCTGTCTTAGCGCGGCGTCGTCTTGGCGAGAGCGGCGAGGCGTTCGCTCCGGCGCGGCTTGGTGCTGCGCAGCTTGACGACGCGAAGGCCCTGGGACACGAGCCCGCGAGCCCACACGAGAGCTTCCTCGCGCGTCCGCTTCGTCTTGGGAAGACCCGTCTCCGTTACAGGTTGAAGATTCATCGTGCCACGTCCACGCACCAACTCGGCAGCCGCGACGCGAATGTGGCATGTTTGCGGCACTCGTCAAGCCGACTAAGACTAAAGTCCGGTGTTAAGAGTAAACCGACCCTAATTCTGCACTGAAGCGCCGCAACGTCAGTTCAGGCATCAGTCGCGAGAGCCTGATAGCGGGCGAGATGCCAGTCGTAGCTGCCGAGCTCGCCCTCGATCATCGAGGCGCGCTTGAAGTAGTGGCTCAGCGCCAGCTCGTGCGTGAGGCCGATGCCGCCGTGCGTCTGCACCGCGTTCTGGCCGACGAAGCGGCAGGACTTTGCGACGAAGGCCTTGGCGGCGGAGACGGCCTTCATGCGCTCGGCCTCCGGCTCCGCGAGCTTCAGCGTCGCCATGTAGGTCATCGAGACGGACTGCTCCTGGGCCATGAACATGTCGACGAGCCGGTGCTGCAGCACCTGGAACTTGCCGATCGGCACGCCGAACTGCTTGCGCTGGCCGACGTAGTCGACGGTCTGGCGCTGCAGCTCGCTCATCACGCCGAGCGCCTCGGCGCAGAGCGCCGCGCGCGCTTCGTCCAGGACGGCCTCGATGTCGGGGAGCGCGCCCCCCTCCTTGCCGAGCAGCGCCTCGGCGCCGACGGTGACGTCGTCGAAGGCGATCTCGGCGGCGCGGCGGCCGTCGACGGTCTTGTACTCGCGCATCGCGACGCCGCTTGCCTTGGGGTCGACCAGGAACAGCGAGACGCCGTCCTTGTCGCGCTGGCCGCCCGCGGTGCGCGCGGTGACGAGGAGATGCGTCGCCCACGGCGCGCCGGTGACGACGGCCTTGCGGCCGGAGAGCCGCCAGCCCGCGCCGTCCTTGCGTGCCGTCGTCGACACGTCGGCGGCATCGGTGCGGGTGCCGGGCTCGCTCCAGGCGAAGGCGAGCAGCGCCTCGCCACCGATGATCTGCTCGATGAGCGCGGTCGCCGCCTCGCCGCCGGCGCGGCGCAGCAGGCCGGCGCCGATCACCACCG
>CAZZZM010000135.1:7047-8128 GCA_964658465.1 uncultured Nakamurella sp. | reverse complement strand
GCATCGACGACACCGGCGATCTCGCCGCCGGGCGCGAAGGGGCGCGGCGGCTTGATCTGGTATTTGTCCTCGATGATGAGGGAATCCGGGAAGTTCACCCCGCAGGCTTTGACCGCGATGCGGATCTCGCCCTTGCCCGGTGACGGCTCGCGCACATCTTCCAGCGCAAGGGTGTCGGGTCCGCCGGGGGTCTTGCTGAGCAGGGCCTTCATTTTCCACGCCTTCGGTCGTTACGGTCGCCCGCGTTAGACGGCGCTCGGCCCGACGTCCACCCTGGCGATCGGGGCGGTCCGGCCGAGCCAGCGAAGGACGACGACATGTATCCAGACACGCTCCTCCACATCGACGGCGAGTGGCGCCCGGCCGAGGGCGGCCGCACCATCCCGGTCCTCAACCCCGCCACGGAGGAGAAGATCGGCACCGTCGCCCACGCCTCGCGCGGCGATCTCGACGACGCGCTGGCCGCGACCGAACGCGGCTTCCACGAGTGGCGCCGGCGCTCCGCCTTCGAGCGCTCCAAGCTGATGCGCAAGGCCGGCGACCTCGTTCGCGAACGCGCCGAGACGATCGCCCGCATCATGACGATGGAGCAGGGCAAGCCGCTGGCCGAAGCGAAGATGGAGACGCTCGCCGCCGCCGACATCATCGACTGGTTCGCCGAGGAGGCGCGCCGCGCCTACGGCCGCGTCGTCCCGGCGCGGCAGGACGGCGTCTATCAGCTCGTCATCAAGGAGCCGGTCGGCCCGGTCGCCGCCTTCACGCCCTGGAACTTCCCGCTCAACCAGGTGGTGCGCAAACTGTCGGGCGCGCTTGCGGCGGGATGCTCGATCATCGTCAAGGCGCCCGAGGAGACGCCGGCCTCGCCGGCCGAGCTGATCCGCTGCTTCGTCGATGCCGGCGTGCCGAAGGGGGTGATCGGCCTCGTCTACGGCGTGCCCGCCGAGATTTCCGAGTACCTCATCCCGCATCCGATCATCCGCAAGGTGACGTTCACCGGCTCGACGCCCGTCGGCAAGCATCTCGCGGCGCTCGCCGGCCAGCATATGAAGCGCGTCACGATGGAACTCGGCGGCCATGCGCC
>CAZZZM010000135.1:0-6947 GCA_964658465.1 uncultured Nakamurella sp. | reverse complement strand
CGCGTGCCCGCCGTCGAGAGCCTGATCCAGGATGCCGTGCAGCACGGCGCCGAGGTGCGCGTCGGCGGCAACCGCATCGGCAACAAGGGCTATTTCTTCGAGCCGACGGTCGTGACCGGCGTGAACCGCGACATGCGGATGATGAACGAAGAGCCGTTCGGCCCGCTCGCCATGATGCTGCCCTTTCATGATCTCGACGAGGCGGTCACGGAAGCCAACCGGCTGCCGTACGGGCTCGCCGCCTACGCCTATACGCGCTCCGCCAAGGTCGCGAACGCGATCGCGACGCGGGTCGAGACGGGCATGATGACGATCAACCACCTCGGCCTCGCGCTGCCCGAGGTGCCGTTCGGCGGCGTCAAGGATTCGGGCTACGGCTCCGAGGGCGGGTCGGAGGCGATCGAAGCGTATCTCAACCCGAAGCTGGTCACGCAGGCCGGGATGTAGGCGCAGCCTTTCCTTCGCCCGCCTGCGGGGAAGGCCACGCAACAAACGAAAGAGGGGGCGTCTTCGCCTCTCTGAGATCAAAGTGATGGTGGAGGGTCTCTCCATCCATCGCGGCTGCGCCGAGGAGCCTTCTCCGATATGAGGGAGCAGGGGACAACCAGCATCAGGATCTCATGACCCCCCTCGCGCCGGAGCAGTACAAGGACACGCTGCTGTTCCTCACGACGGCGGGTCTCGTCGTGCCGTTGTTCCGACGGCTGCGCATCAGCCCGGTCATCGGCTTCCTGTCGGCCGGCGCGGCGCTCGGACCCTACGGCCTCGGCCGCGTCGCGCATCATTCCGCGCTCCTCTCGGCCTTCGCTCTCGACGAGGTTCAGAAGATCGAGCCGGTGGCCGAGTTCGGCGTCGTCTTCCTCCTATTCATGATCGGGCTCGAACTGTCGTTCGAGCGCCTGTCGCGCTTGCGCCGGCTCGTCTTCGGGCTCGGTGCGCTGCAGCTCGGCCTGTCCGGCGCGGTGCTCGCCAGCCTTGCGCTGTGGCTTGGTCAGTCGCCGGCGGCGGCGATCGTGCTCGGCGCCGGTCTCGCACTGTCGTCGACGGCGGTCATCATACCGGTCATGGCCGAGCGCAAGCGCCTCGGCACCGCGGCGGGGCGCACCGTCTTCTCGGTGCTTCTGTTCCAGGACCTGATGGTCGCGCCGCTGATCTTCCTCGTCACCATGCTGACGATCCGCAGCGGCGACAGCCTCGGCGTCACGCTGGCCTATACGCTGCTGCCGGCGATCGCCGGCCTGCTGCTGCTCGTCGGTGGCGGCCGCCTGCTAATGCGCCCGCTGTTCCACCACGTCGCGGCGGCGGGCTCGACCGAGTTCTTCATGGCGGCGTGCCTGCTCGTCGTCGTCGGGACGGGCGTCATCACGGCGATCAGCGGCCTGTCGATGGGACTCGGCGCCTTCATCGCCGGCTTGCTGCTCGCCGAGACCGAGTACCGGCGCGAGATCGAGGTGACGATCGAGCCGTTCAAGGGCCTGCTGCTCGGCCTGTTCTTCGTCGCGATCGGCGCCGGGCTCGACTTTTCGGAGGTCGCGCATCACCCCCTGGTGACGATCGGGCTGGCGGCCGCCTTCATCGCAATCAAGGTGGTCGTCACCTTCCTGTCGGCGCGCGCGATGAAGCTGCCGTGGCGGGTCGCGACCGAATCGGCGCTGATGCTGGCACCGGGCGGCGAGTTCGCCTTCGTGCTGGTCGGGGCCGCGATCGACGGCCGGATCATCGCCCATGCCGTGGGCTCCTACGTCGAGATCGCGGTCACGCTCTCGCTGTTCGCCGTGCCGGCTTTGGCGTGGGCGGCGCGCCGAATCACCCGTCGCATGCCGAGCGCCGACCGGCATCTCACCGTGGTGCCGAAGGTGGAGGAGAGCGGGGTGAGGGCGCGCGCCCTACTCATCGGCTACGGCCGCGTCGGCCAGCTCATCGCCGAGATGCTGCGCAAGCACGAGATCACCTTCCTCGCGGTCGACGAGAACGTCGCGACAGTGCGCGCCTCGCGCCGCCAGGGCGTGCCGATCACCTGGGGCAACGCCAGACGGATCGAGTTCCTCGAGCTGTGCGGCTTGGCGACCGCGGACACGGTCATCATCACGCTCGACAGCGCCGATGTCGCCGAGGAGATCGTGCGGCAGGTGCGGGCGAAGCGGCGCGACGTGACGATCGTCGCCCGCGCCCGCGACGCCGAGCACGCCGCGCGGCTCTACGAGCTCGGCGTCACCGATGCGGTGCCCGAGACGATCGAAGCGAGCCTGCAGCTCACCGAGGCCGTGCTCACCGACATGGGCCTGCCGATGGGGCACGTCATCGCGTCGATCCACGAGAAGCGCGACGACTACCGTCGGTTGCTTCAACCTGTCGCGGGGGCGGCCGAGAAGCGTCGCGCGATCAAAATGTCATTGCGCGTCAAGGACATGAATCGGCGGGTGGAGGCGGCGCGCAAGAAGTCATCGCCGCCGACGCCGGAGCCGCCGAACGAGCCGGCGCCGTCGGGCGTCCCGCTGGATACCGGCGTCTGAGGTCCGACCTAGGCTGCCAGCAGACGTTGAACTTCGTTGACCAAGTCCTTGAGGTGAAACGGCTTCGACAGAACCTTGGCCTGCTTCGGCGCGTTGTTGTCCGGGTTAAGCGCGACGGCGGCGAACCCGGTGATGAACATGACCTTGATGTCGGGGTCGAGCTCCGTCGCCCGGCGGGCCAGTTCGATGCCGTCCATCTCCGGCATCACGATATCCGTCAGAAGGAGCTCGAACGGCTCTTCGCGAAGCCGGTTATAGGCAGAGAGGCCGTTGTCGTAGGAGGACACGTCGAAGCCGGCGTTCTGCAGGGCCTTGCACAGGAAGCGCCGCATGTCGTTGTCGTCTTCGGCCAGCAAGATCTTGCCGGCCACGATGCTTTCGGGGTTGGTCATGTCCGGGTCCGGCGATGAAGCTGGTCTGGTTGAATCTCGCGACCGGCGGGAGACCGGTCGGGCACGTGTGATGCCATGAAGTCGCGGCGTTGGACAGAGGGCCGTCGGCTTGTCAGAGTGAAGCGGCTGTGCGGCGCCATTTGCGCCACAGAAACGTTAAGCGCAGGTGGAGGCGAGACGGCTTGAACGGAGGTCCGATGAGCAGACGGGGACCAGGCGGGTCTCGGCCGGACAATGCGGTCCACGAGCCCGAACTCGATCCGCCCTTCGAGGTGATCGAGCCGGCCGCGTTGACATGTCCGCTCGTGATCTCGTCCCCGCATTCGGGGTCGGTCTATCCGCGCCGGTTCCTCGACGTGGCGAAGCTCGACGCCAACGCCCTGCGTCGGTCCGAGGACGCGTTCGTCGACGAGCTCTTCGCTCCCGTGACGGCGCTCGGCGCTCCTCTACTTCGCGCGCGGTTTCCCCGCGCCTACCTCGATCTCAATCGCGAAGCCTACGAGCTCGATCCGCGGATGTTCGACGGCAAGCTGCCCGCCTTCGCCAATACGCGCTCCGTGCGTGTCGCCGGCGGCCTCGGCACGATCGCCCGCGTCGTCGGCGAGTCGCAGGAGATCTACGCCGGCCGCCTCAGCGTGACCGAGGCGCTGGCGCGGATCGAGCGGCTGTACAAGCCCTACCACGCCTGCCTTCGCGAACTGCTCGACCGGGCGCATGCCAAGTTCGGGCTGGCGATCCTCATCGACTGTCACTCGATGCCCTCGATGCCGTCCGGGGCTCTCGGCGCCGACAAACGCGTCGTCACCGACTTCGTCGTCGGCGACCGCTACGGCACCAGTGCCGCCGTCGAATTCGTCCAGGTGCTGGAGCGCGCGATGCGCGAGCGCGGCTTCGTTGTGCAGCGCAACAAGCCGTACGCCGGCGGCTACATCACCGAGCATTACGGGACGCCGGCCGGCGGCATCCATGCGATCCAGATCGAGGTCAACCGGGCGATCTACATGGACGAGGGTCGGATGGAGCGGGGGCCGCGTTTCGCTCAGATGACCGAGGACCTTGCCGGGATCGTCCGAGAACTATCCGACTTTGCAATGGGTTACGGTATCAAGGCGGCGGCCGAGTAGCGTTTCGGACCACTTGTCCCGGGCTGAAAAGAAAGAGGCCGCTCACGATATCCGCGAGCGGCCCAAGTCTAGGGAGGAAACGCCCAAGGAGGGCATGGCGACAACAGCCTGTTGCCGCACCGCAATAATGTGAACGTGCGCCGCACAAATAGCAAGCCCCCGTTTCCACTTTGGGTTCTGTCGTGACATTTGCGCACGGGAGGCATGTATAAAATGCACGCGGCACACGGCGCCGCTGTTGCAGCCGGGGCGTCCGACATGGCACTGCCTGCTCGTCACGTGGGAGATGCGGATGCCGGCCGTTGATTTTGCCGCCTTCGTCGAGAAACTCGGCGATGCGGCTAGCGAGGCGATCCTGCCGTTTTTTCGCAGTGCCTTCGGCACCGAGGACAAGGGCAAGGGCGGACGCTTCGATCCCGTGACCGAGGCCGATCGGGCCGCCGAGGTCGCGATGCGCCGGATGATCGAGGCGCAGTTTCCGAGCCACGGCATCATCGGCGAGGAGTTTGGCGCCAAGCGCGCCGATGCGGAATACGTCTGGGTGCTCGATCCGATCGACGGCACCAAGGCCTTCATCTCCGGCCTGCCCACCTGGGGCGTGCTGATCGGCCTCCTCCACAACGGCCGGCCCTGCTACGGCATGATGGTGCAGCCGTTCACGCGCGAGCGCTTCGTCGGCGACGGCACCAAGGCCAATTGGGTCGGCGAGGGGCTCGGTGCCGCGCGCGGCCGCCGCCGGCTCGGCACCCGCGCCTGCGTGGGCCTGAAGGCGGCGACCGTGATGACCACCTCGCCGCTGCTCTACGCCGACGACAAGCTCGATGCCCTGCGGCGTGTCGAGAGCGTCTCGCGCCTCGTGCGCTACGGGTGCGATTGCTACGCCTTCGCCATGCTCGCAGCCGGCCAGGTCGATTGCGTCCTCGAATCCGGCGTCCAGGCCTACGACGTCGTCGCGCTGATCCCGATCGTCGAAGGCGCCGGCGGCATCGTCACCGACTGGCAGGGCGGCGACGCCTCGAAGGGCGGCGACGTGGTGGCCTGCGGCGACCGCCGGCTGCACGGCGAGGTGCTGGCGCGTCTCGGCGCGGCCTCCTGACGGGCGCGGGCATGCTCGGCTATCTCTATGTCGCGCTCGGCGGGGCGCTCGGCTCGGTCGCGCGCTTCGCAATTTCCGGCAGCATCGCGCGGGCGACGCACGAGATCTTTCCGTGGGGCACGCTGACGGCGAACGTCACCGGCTGCTTCCTCATCGGCCTGTTCGCGACGCTGACGGCGCCGGGCGGCCGCCTGCCGGCCTCGCCGGAGATGCGGCAGTTCTTCATGGTCGGCGTTTGCGGGGGCTACACGACCTTCTCCTCGTTCAGCTTGCAGACGCTCACCCTCGCCCGCGACGGCGAGATGGGCCGGGCCGGCGCCAACGTCCTCGTCTCGGTCGTCCTCTGCCTCGTCGGCGTCTGGATGGGGTCGGCCGCGGGCGCCGCCTTGAACCACATCAAGGGCCATTGAGGTTTGCCCCCTGCGGGATCGGCCGCTCTCGAGGCGTTGCGCGACGGCGCGCTGGTCGGCGCGCGGACGCTCGACCTCAGTCGATGCGATCTCGACGAACTCCCGCGCGAGGTGTTCGGCCTCGCCGACACGCTGGACTCGCTCGATCTCTCGGGCAACAGGCTGAGGACCTTGCCGGCGGATTTCGGCCGGCTCGTCGGTCTGCGGCGCCTCTTCTGCTCCCACAATCCGTTCGATGTGCTTCCCGCCGCGATCGGCGACTGTCCGCAGCTGAGCCAGATCGGCTTTCGCGGCTGCGGGCTGCGCGAGGTGCCAGGCGAAGCCTTGCCGCAGGCGCTGCGCTGGTTGACCCTCACGGACAATCGTCTCGACCGTCTCCCTGCCGCGCTTGGCGAGAGGCCGGCGTTGCAGAAGCTGATGCTCGCCGGCAATCGGCTGCAGGCGCTCCCCGGGACGATGGCTGGCGCGGCCAACCTCGAGCTGCTCCGCATCTCCGCCAACGCCTTCGCCGCGTTGCCGTCGTGGCTGGCCACGCTGCCGTCGCTCTGCTGGCTGGCGTTCGCCGGCAATCCCCTTGCCCCGCGTCGCGACGCGACGTCGATCGCTGCGATCCGCTGGCGGGATCTGCGTCTCGGCCCGTTGCTCGGGCAGGGGGCCTCCGGACATATCCACGAAGCGCTATGGTCGACGCCCGGTGAGTCCCGGCAGGTCGCGCTCAAACTATTTAAAGGCACGATGACGAGCGATGGCTGGCCCGCGTGCGAGCGGGACGCCTGCCTCGCTGCCGGCCCGCACCCGAACCTCGTCGCCGGCCTCGGCGCCCTCGTGGACCATCCCGACGGCGCGGCCGGACTGGCGATGCCGCTGATCCCGCGGGGCTGGCGCACTCTGGCGGGCCCGCCTGACGCGGAGACCTGCAGTCGCGACGTCTACGCCCCCGGCTTCGCCCTCACGACCGATGTCGCGCTACGGATCGCCCGCGGTGTCGGCGCGGCCGTCGCGCATCTGCACGCCAACGGCCTGCTGCATGGCGACGTCTACGCCCACAACATCTTCTGGGACGGAACGGCCGGGCAGGCGCGGCTGAGCGACTTCGGCGCGGCCTCGTTCACGACCGGTCTGGATCAGGCGCGGTTGGCGCGGCTGGAGGTGCGGGCCTGGGCGATCCTCCTCGGCGAGTTGCTCGCGCATTGCGAGGACCCGCCGCCGGATGCCGCAATCGACCTGCAGCGCGCCTGCGCCGCCGCCGACCCGTCGTCACGGCCCGACATGTCGGAGGCTCTGGCCGCTCTTGCCTCGCTCTAAGGCGCAGGCGGACGCGACGCGCTTCGACGCCGTGCTACTCGCGATATCGAGAGAAAACTGGAGCGGGCGAAGGGATTCGAACCCTCGACCCCAACCTTGGCAAGGTT
>CAZZZM010000134.1:0-8274 GCA_964658465.1 uncultured Nakamurella sp. | reverse complement strand
TTGGCTTCGTAGGCGGCCTTGCCGATCACGTCGGGCGCATGGTTCAGCGAGAAGTTGGTCTGGCCCGAGTTGGCGACGGAGCCGACGCCGCTGCAGGTGATGTTCGACACGTTGTTGAAGCCGAACGTGCTGCCGGGATTGTTGCCGGCCACGCCGGTCGCCGCCGCATTGGCCGTCGCGCAACCCGGCGTGAACGTGGATTCCGATTCCTCGGCCGAGAGACCGAGCCACAGCTTCCGGTCGAAGTCCTTGACGAGCCGGATCTGCGCCTGGCGCGCGTAGATGGAGCCGACGGTCTGCGAGCCGTCGATGACGGTCGGCGTCACTTCGTTACGAGGCGTGATGCCCTTGCTGTTCAGCGTCACCAGCGAATACGCCTGCCCGGCGAGGACGTGGAAGCCGCCGTCGGTGTCGTCGAGCGTCGCGTAGAGATGCCGGATGCGCGGCGTGTACGAGTTGGACTGGTTGCTGTTGGCCGTGTTGGTGGCCGAAAGGAAGTCGAACTCGCCGTAGGCGGCGGCCAGGAACCGCGGCGTGATCGCCGCCTCGACCAGCAACGCGGCGCGCGTGTTGCGCGCGCTCGGCCGGAACTCGCCGGCATGCGCCAGCGGATTGTTCTGGGTCGGGATCCCGGCGAAGTTGGTGCTGACGTCGGAATTGGTCGTGCGGGTGCGGTAGACGCTTTCGCCGGCGACGAACCCGCCCGGCGTGATGGTCAGCGCGCCGAACTGGAGCTGCTTGGCCGCCGTCACGAAGACCGGGGTGGCGTCCCGCGGGATCTCGAGGCCCGTCGGCGGCGCGCTGGGCGCGGTCGACCGGCTGGCCACGGCCCTGATCTTCTGCTGCGTGCGGCGCGTCTCGCTCCGGTTCTGCGAGATCGCCCCCTGCATGGCGCGGATCTGCGCCTTCAGCTCCTTGATCTCGGCCGCCAGCTGCTCGTTGGTCTCCGCCCTGGCCGCCGAGGGCGCGATCGCCGCCGCGAGCGCAGCCGCTAGACCCAGAGACGAAAGGATGTGGTTGTGTCTTCGCGCCTCGGCCGAAGATGCCGCTATTCTCGTCACACCTGCCCCCGCAGTGACTAGTCGATCGGCAAGTATAGGGGCAACCGCCGCGCAAAAAACATTGCTATTTAAAGCCGATTTTAGGATTTCCTTCCTACCTCCGTTTATTGGAGACGCCATATTCTGCGTGTTCTCAGGTACTTAGCCGACATTCGCCGACCGTTACGCTCGACGGCCGCGCGCTGCGCTTGAGACGATGCGTGTCCAAATAGCCACATGTCGAGCGGGGGATTTCCTGTCCGGCCGCTAGAATATCTCGCAGATGTACCGTTGCGGACTACAAATTTGGCCTGTTTTAGACACCGCCACTACTATTTTCACTGCCCGAAACCACCAGAGCGTTCAAAACTTTCAAATAGGTACGGAATGTCTTCAAGTGAAAGATCGCTCGCTCATGCGAACGGTATTCTAAACGAATGTTTATAAATGGAAATTTATTTGTTTCCGGCCGCGGGCGGTAGCAAGGTCTTCGACAGCATCAAGGAGATGATCATGTCCATGGCAGGAAGCGCTTTCCGGCGTGTTCTGACGGTGTCGTCGTCCGTCGGGATCGTCGCCCTCCTCTCGTTGGCCGGCGCGCAGGCGCAGACGTCGCATCATCGCGGGCACGCCTGGCCGCTCGATCGCGACTTCAACGCGGACGCCTCGTTGAATGCGCAGCCGCGGGCGCCGATCGTCGGCACGTGGCGCTACGACCTGCTCCGCCACGGCTGCGACCGAGGCTATCCGATGCTGCAAGGTAATTGCGGGACGGCGACGGGCGGCCCCGTCGGTGGCCTCGGCTCCTGATCGCAGGCGAGCGCGAGACGCACTCCGTCGAACGTCTTGCGCCTTGCCCGATGATCAATCGCGGCGGCGCAGCGTGATCCGGGTCAGTTCGGACGGACGCCCGAGCCGCAGCGCGAAGCCCGGCCACAGCGCGGTGCCGTTGTTGACGTAGAGCCTCATGCCGTCGACGGCGTAGAGCCCCGACACGAAGCCGGCATTGGCGCGCGCGGCCAGCCGGTCGATCCCGCGGATCAGGCCGCCGTGCGTATGGCCGGACAGCTGCAGGGCGACGCCGAGCGCCGCCGCCTGCCGGGCCTCGGCCGGCTGATGGTTGAGCAGGACGAGCGGCCCTGCCGGAGCCGCTCGGATCGTGGTCTCGAGGCTCGGGACCTGGTGCCGCCGGCGCACCGAACGATCGCTCACGCCGACCAATGTCAGCCGGCCGCCGTCGCGTTCGAGCACGAGGTGGCGGTTCTCGAGCGACGCCAGCCCCAGCGCGGCGTAATGCGCCATCCACGCCTGGTAGCCGAAGATGGCCTCGTGATTGCCCGAGATCACGTAGACGCCGTCGGTCGCCCGCAGGTCTCGCAGCGGCGCCACGTCGGCGCGTCGCGCGTCGATCGTGCCGTCGACCAGATCGCCGGTGATCACGATCAGGTCGACGCCGAGCGCGTTCGACCGCGCGACGACGGCGCGCACCCACTGTTCCGGGAACAGCCGGCTGATGTGGAGATCGGTCAGCTGCAGGACCGTGTAGCCGTCGAAGCCGGGCGACAGCCCGCGCAGGCCGATCTCGATGTCCTTCAGCGGCGGCACCCGCGTGGCCTGGCGGACGCCGATCGCAGCCGCCGCGGCGGCGATAGCCGCCATCGCATAGCGCACGCCGTCCGGCACGCTCACGCCGCCGCCGTGAACGAGCATGGCCGCCAGCAGCCCGCCGTCGAGCAGGATCTGCAGAAGCGCCAGGAACAGGATCGTGCCGAGCGCCCAGTTGAACAGCAGCACCAGGGCGCGGGGAAATTCCGGCGAGAACACCGAGCCCGACGAGAGCCGGCACCATTGATGGTATTGCGACGCGACCAGGACGACGACGGCTGCCGCGATCTTCGCCGGGAGCGGCAGCTGCAGCGGCCAGATGAACCGGCCCATGATCACCAGATAGGTGAGGCCGAGGATGAGGACGCGGATCGGGTTTCTCCGAAGCTGGCCGATGCGCCGACGTTGCGGCGACGTCTACTTGCAAACGAGGATCGCCATGCTCGCCGCGGTGGCGGTGGCGAGCGCGGCGATGTCGGTCGGCGTCGCCGGGTCCTGAGCGATCTCGGTCGCTTCGGCGCGGAGCCGGTCGTCGCAGCGGCAGCTCGGCATGTCGTTGGTGTGGGTGCAGGCGTCGTGGCGCATGCAGGCGGCGTCGAGCGCATCGATCGGCGGCGCGCCCGGCCGATTGCCGATGCCGCAATAATTGCCGTGGATCAGCAGCGGGCCGCGGCGGAGCGCCTTGATGTCGTCGCGCGCCGCCGCGCCGATCTTGCCTTTCGCGAGATCGTCGATCGACTTGCCGACCAGCTCCTTCGGCCCGGCGAAGGCGGGCGGCGCGGCGCGCTCGACCGCTGCGGGTGGCGCCGCCGGGTCGTCGCCGCGGAACTGCACGTCCTGCGCACGCGCGGCGCCCGCGAGAAGCAGAAGACAGGCGGCGCTCGACAGGTGGCGCAGGGTTGGGCGCAAGGGACATCTTCCTCAGTCGTCCGGCCGGGGCCGGCTCGGCAGCATGACGCCGCCGCCCCCGCTTGGTTCCAGAGCGCAGGCCTGCGCGCAAGCCCCCTCTCGAGACGCCGGGCGGCCGCGCATCGAGCTCGCCCGTCCGGCTAAGCGTCCCGCCGGCAGATCAGCTTCGTCGAACGTCGCGATCGCAAGGTCGGCGACGCGGCCGTAGCTGCGCGCCTTGACCGGTGACCGCTCTCCCAACGCGCCGACAGTCGTCCGAAGAAGCCTTCTCGCGGTCTTTTAGGGAACGTGGGCCTCAGCCAGCTTTCGCCGCACGAAGGTCCCGACGACCAACGATCCTTCGCTGGTCAGGTGATCGCCGTCGAACTGCAGCGGCACGCCGGGCTCGGCCCAAACGCGACAGCGGCCAGCCGGGCAAAGGGCGTCGGTCAGCGAAATGTACGCCGAGGCCGGGAGCGCCGCTCGAAACTTGCTGTCGACCTCGAAGGGATATGACGATTGCTGATCGGCTACCAACTGATCGTCATGCCGAAGCATGGCGCGGGCGAGCAGCGTCGGCAATGGCGTCACGTGACCAGGGATCCGACCGAGCACGATCACCTTGCCGACGTATGGCCGCAGGTAGAACAGCGTGCTGCCGAGACGATCGACGTCGGCATCGTCCCAGGCCGCCGACAGGATCACGACGTCGAGATGATGTCGCGGCAGGAAGGATCCCAGAACCTCTCTCACGAGATCGACGCAGTATCGCTTTCCAGATGTCGCGAGCAGCGGCTTGCAGCCCGAGGCCGTCGCCTGGAGGACGTTCGCGTCGGGCAAGACGGTCTTCAGGCCATACCAAATATGCGCGCCGTGGCTGTCGCCCATCAGCAAGACGTTGGGCCGATCGGTCGCCAGGCGTAGACATGTCGGCCGATCGAAATAACGCGCATCGCCATAGCGCGAGGTGATGAAGCAGGTCCCTTCCCTGTAATCTCGGCGATCGGCATAGTCGTAGAAGGCAGCTACCCGGGCTATCGCGGGCTCGAAGCGCGCCGGCAGTCCGCGCAGCGCGACGATCGCCACGCTCGAGCTCGCAAGCAGTGCCGCGGCAGGCAGCAGCACCTGGCTCGCATGTCGGTGGAGAAATGATCCTGGCGCCCTGAATGGCACCTCGACGAAGCGCCAAGAGAGGACCGACAGGGCCGCCAACACGACGATCTTGGCGGCGATCATCGACGGCCAGCCGGCCGTGCGCCAGATCACCAGGAGCGGCCAGTGCAAAAGGTAGATGGAATAGGAGATCAGGCCGATGCCAGCGAGCGGTCGGCTCCCCAGCAGGCGGCCGGCTAAGGTCGGCTGGGAGCTGCCGGCGAGGATCAGCGCGGCCGTCGCAAGGCAGGGCAACAGCGTCGGCAGGCCCGGATGTGGCGTTGCGTCCGAAAACCACACGATTGCCGTAGCGAGGCCGAGGAGCGCGACGCCGGCGACGCCTTCCGCCAGCCACGGGGTCCGTAGCGGCGGAATCACCCCCTCCGCGACAAGCGCCCCCGCCACGAACTCCCAGAGCCGCGCCGGCATCAGGTAGAACGCCGCAGCCGGCGCGGCTTCGCGCAACACGAAGCAAGCGAAGAAGTCGACACCGAACAGCGCGAGCAGCGCCGCCTTTCGTCGTTTCACCGACAGCCGACGAAGCCCGAACGTGATCAGCGGCGCGATGAGGTAGAACTGCTCTTCGACGCCGAGACTCCAGGTGTGCAGCAACACCTTGCTGGCCGCCGCGTGATCGAAATACCCCGCCTGATTGAGATACAGCACGTTGGGCACGAACAGCAGCGTGCCGATGAGGCCGCGGGCGAGATCGTCGAGTTCGCCCGGCAGTAGGACGACGAGGCCGGCCGCAAGCGTGATTGCCGCGACCACGTAGAGCGCCGGCAGCGTTCGGCGCATCCGGCGACCATAGAATTCCGCCAGACCGCGCAGGGAGGCCGGCGTTTGGCGCTCCAGGTTGCGGGTGATGAGGTAGCCGGAGATCACGAAGAAAACGTCGACCCCGACAAAGCCGCCGCTGCAGCCGGCAGTACCTGCGTGGGTCGCGACCACCGCCAGAACGGCGACCGCGCGCAGGCCGTCGATGTCGGGCCGATAGCCGGTGCGCGCAGTCTGCTTCGAAAATGAGGTTTCGCCCGCGCCAGAACGGCCGCCAAGCGCCGCAAGTGAAATCGAAAAAGCAAATTGTCTCATGATGCCCGGTTAACCGCGCATCAGCTCCATTGTAAGTCTGTAAGAAATGACAGGGGGCTAGGGTTTAATATAGCCAAACGCCATTGCTTGAATGGCGGCTTGGGAACGGTTTCTGACGTTCATTTTGCGTTTGCTGTTCTCGATATGAAAAATGACGGTCCGTTCGGATATCTTCAGGATGTCACCGATCTCCGCGCTGGTCTTACCTCGTGCCGCCCACAGCAAGCATTCGCTTTCCCGCGGCGATAGCGGGCTTTCTGCGGATTGCCCGGAAGCCATGATGCGCTCGTAGACCGAATGGAAGGCGTAGGCCAATGCGATATATTGCACATGCTCGTTTGCAATCCTACGGTCGATGCTCGCCATCGTGTCGTCTACAGCAATGGAGAAAATCACACTATTGTCAGATCCGACAACAGGCACGCCGAGGCCGTCATTCAGGCCGAAGTCCATTGCCTCGCCAAAGTAGCTACGCTCGCACTTCGATAGTTCATTGAGAGGTGCGATCTTGCTCCACCGGAAAGGCCCGCTCAATGCGCAGCCTTTCGTGATGACGGGATCTAATTTATTGTAATCTCTGCTGATATACCGCTCGACCCATTCGTCGGGATATGTGTGAATGATTTGCGTCTTGCACGCATAGGCCCAGCGCGACAGCCCGATGGCTTCCATCGTCCGCTGCATAGCCTGCTTCAGCATTTCTATGTCTGTACTATGCTTGGCATCGTCGAGAAAGCTTAAAACAAATGCCTCGGACATGGCGAACGTCTCAGCTCGAAAAAGAATAATTGTATTTTCTAAAGCTACCCTCTTTTGACCGGAGCTAAAAGTGTAAATCGTGAGCGCCCTGGCAATCGTTCAGGCTCGCTCGACTATAGATATCGCACCGATCGCCGCCACACCGCTGTTGCGCTTCCATGCAGGGATCGGTGACCTACAGCGCCGCCGCGAGCTTCGCGGCGTGCGCCTTCAGGATCTCGCCATCGGCCATCTTGCCGGAGTGCGGCTTCAGCGCGACGTCGGCGAAGCGCGGGATGACGTGGAAATGCGGGTGGAACACGGTCTGCCCGGCCGCCGGCTCGTTGTACTGGATCACCATCACGCCGTCGGCGCCGAAGGCCCGCTTGGCGGCCTGCGCCACCTTCTGCACGCGCGGCATCAGCGCGGCGAGCTCGTCGGCCTCCATGTCGAGGATGTTGCGGGCCTTGGCGCGTTTCGGGATCACCAGGGTGTGGCCCTCGCCCTGCGGCATCACGTCCATGAAGGCGAGCGCCACCTCGTCCTCGTAGACCTTGTGGCAGGGGATCTCGCCGCGGAGGATCTTGGCGAAGATGTTCTGGTCGTCGTAGGCGCTCATGTCGTCTCCAGCCCCGGCGGGGCGCTTTTCCGGAACGGCGAATATTCGGCGTATTCGTCGATCGCCGCGTCGACCGCGACGCGCTCGCGCTCGAGATAATCGTCGATCGCGCGGGCGAAGCGCTTGTCGAGGATCGCGTGCGCCGAATAGGTCGGCACCGCGAGATAGCCGCGCGCGAGCTTGTGCTCGCCCTGCGCGCCGGCCTCGACGCGCTTGAGGCCGTGCGCGATCGCCCATTCGATCGCCTGGTAATAGCAGACCTCGAAATGCAGGAACGGGTGCTCCTCGAGGCAGCCCCAGTTGCGCCCGTAGAGCGCGTCGTCGCCGATGAGGTTGATCGCGCCGGCGATCCAGCGGCCCTCGCGTCGCGCCATCACCAAGAGGATGCGGTCGGCCAGGGTGCGGCCGATCTCCTCGAAGAACGCCTGCGTCAGGTAGGGCCGCCCCCATTTGCGCGAGCCGGTGTCCATGTAGAACGCGAAGAACGCCTGCCAGTGCACCGGCCGGATGGCGTCGCCGGTCAGGGTGACGATCTCGATGCCGTCGGCCAGGGCCTCGCGCCGCTCGCGGCGGATCATCTTGCGCTTGCGCGAGGCGAGGCTTCCGAGAAACCCCTCGAAGTCGGCGTAGCCGTCGTTGACGAAGTGGAACTGCTGGCCGGTGCGCTGGAGCCAGCCCGCGGCGCCCATCGCCGCGTAATCGTCGCGCGCGGCGAAGGTGGCGTGGACCGACGAGGCCTCGATCTTGCGGCACCAGGCCTCGAGACCGGCGATCAACGTCTCGCGGGCGTTCGGCGGCGCGTCGGCCGCGACCAGCAGGCGGCGGCCGGTGACCGGCGTGAAGGGCACGCAGACCTGGAGCTTGGGGTAATAGTCGCGCCCCGCGCGGTGGTAGGCGTCGGCCCAGGCGTGGTCGAACACGTACTCGCCCATCGAATGGGTCTTGATGTAGCAGGGCGCCGCCGCGACGACCTTGCCGGCCTTGTCCTCGACGACGACATGGGTCGGCACCCAGCCCGTGCGGCCGCCGACCGACTTCGAGGTCTCCAGCGCCTTCAGGAAGGCGTGGGTGATGAACGGGTCGAACCGCTCGCGGCTCGCCGCCGCCTCGACGACCGCGCCGTCGGCCGCCACCGCGAGC
>CAZZZM010000133.1:0-8279 GCA_964658465.1 uncultured Nakamurella sp. | reverse complement strand
GCCGGCGGTTCGACGGAGATTGGAGGATCGCGCCGCACGGCCTAGGTAGGAGCAAATCACGAGAGGAGATCCCATGGCCGAGGCCTTCATCTGCGACGCGATCCGCACGCCGATCGGGCGCTACGGCGGGGCGCTGGCCGCCGTGCGGGCGGACGATCTCGCGGCGATCCCGATCCGGGCGCTGATGGCGCGCAATCCGAACGTCGACTGGGCGGCGGTCGACGACGTCATCCTCGGCTGCGCCAACCAGGCCGGCGAGGACAACCGCAACGTGGCGCGCATGGCGGCGCTGCTCGCCGGGCTCGACGTCGCGGTGCCGGGCGCCACCGTCAACCGGCTCTGCGGCTCGGGGCTCAACGCGGTCGGCATCGCGGCGGCGGCGATCCGCGCCGGGGAGGGCGACCTGTTCCTCGCCGGCGGCGTCGAGAGCATGTCGCGCGCGCCGTTCGTGATGGGCAAGGCGGAGGCGCCCTTCTCGCGCGCCGCGCAGATGTACGACACGACGATCGGCTGGCGCTTCGTCAACCCGGCGATGGAGAAGGCCTACGGCACCGACTCGATGCCGGAGACGGCGGAGAACGTGGCGGCGGAGCACGGCATCTCGCGCGTCGACCAGGACAAGATGGCGCTGCGCAGCCAGGCGCGCGCCGCGGCCGCGCAGAAGTCGGGCCGCCTCGCCGCCGAGATCACGCCGGTGACGATCCCGCAGCGCAAGGGCGAGCCGATCATCGTCGACACGGACGAGCATCCCCGCGCGACGACGATGGAAGCGCTGGCCAAGCTCAAGCCCATCGTGCGGCCCGACGGCACGGTGACCGCCGGCAACGCATCCGGCGTCAACGACGGCGCGGCGGCGCTGATCGTCGCCTCCGAGGACGCGGCCCGGCGCCATGGCCTGACGCCGCGTGCGCGTGTCGTCACGACGGCGGTGGCCGGCGTCCCGCCGCGCGTCATGGGCATCGGGCCGGAGCCGGCGACGCGCAAGGCGCTGGCGCGGGCCGGCATCTCGGTCGACCGCCTGGAGGTGATCGAGCTGAACGAGGCGTTCGCGGCGCAGGGCATCGCCGTGCTGCGCGCCCTCGGCCTGCCGGAGGACGGCGAGCACATCAACCCGAACGGCGGCGCCATCGCGCTCGGCCATCCGCTCGGCATGAGCGGCGCGCGACTGGCGCTGACCGCGGTCGAGGACCTCGTGCGCCGCAGGGCGCGCTACGGGCTCGCTACGATGTGCATCGGCGTCGGCCAGGGCATCGCGATGGTGCTGGAGCGGGTGTAGGCGCAGCTAACCCGCCTGCTTCGCGTCACGTGCCCGCCCAGGCGACGTCTCGCGTAGGGCCGCGGCGCCACGAAAAAGGCCGGCGCTGGGGGCGCCGGCCTGAAGTCTCAGTCTCGATGTTTCCGATCAGAAGCCGACGATGACGTCGCCACCGAAGGTGAACTGGTCGCGCCGCAGGGTGCCGCCGCCGTTTCCGTAGAGCGGGGCGCCGTCGATGATGTTGTCGTAGCGCACCTCGGGACGGAGCATGACGGTCGCGAAGGGCTTCGGCACTTCCGGCTTGATCGTGATGCCGCCGGTGATCGAGCCGTAGGTCGTGCCCTGGCCGGGCGTGCCGGCGAGGCTGCTGCCCGGGAAGCCCTCTTCGCCCAGCGCGATACCGGAGTTCACGGTCGGCGTCGAAACGAAGAAGTTCTTGTTGTCGCGGGCGATTTCGCCGCGCAGGTTCAGCGTGTAGATCTTGCCGAAGGTGTAGGAGAGATAGCCGACGCCGCTGTAGTAGTCGGCGGGGCCGCCCAGGGTCGGGCCGTAACCGTAATCGTCGTGGGTGTAGTTGCCCTCGAGCACGGCGGTCCAGTCGTCGTTGATCTTATAGGTGAAGACGACGTCGTTGTAGAAGCGAAGGTCGCTCTTGTAGCCGTAGGGGTCGCCGAAGCCGGCGATCGGAACGCCGCCGAGCGTCACGGCGCCGGGCGCCTGCTCGGGCCCGATGTGCGAGAGCGCGAGCACGGTCAGCTTGTTGTTGGCCAGGTTGTTGAGCCCGAAGCCGACGAAGCCGGCGGGCTGGCCGTTCGGGTCGCCGTTGTCGGCGGGCCGGAAGGCGGCCGCACCGGCAGGGGTGGTGCGCAGCACGGACGACGAGCCGAACGTGTCCTGGTTGCCGGTGTCGACGCCCAGCCAGAAGTCGAGCGTGTCGTTGACGTGCGTCGTCGTCAGGATGCCGGTGTGATTGAAGGTGACCGCGTAGTTGTAGGTGTAGCTGTGCGAGTAGAACGGCGAGGTCGACGGATCGAGCGTCTCGTAGCCCTGCGGCGAGGTGAACAGACCGATCTTGGCGTCGACGCCGCCCTTGGTGAACCAGGGCAGATGCGCGGCGACGAAGCCCTGCACGACGCCGATCTGGTCGCGATCGTTGCGCATCGCGAAGGCGCCGAGGCCGAGGAAGTGGTTGAAGCGCATGTCGGAGCCGTAGAGGCCCTGCGCGGTGAAGCCGAACGCGTAGCCCGTCGCCTTGGGATCGACCGCCTTGGTGATCGTCATCAGCACCTGGTTGAGCTCGGGCTCATTGGCGTGGTCGGTGTAGAGATGACCGAAGTTGAGCGAGCTGCCGTTGAGGCCGTTGGTCGGGTTGGCGGCGTTGCCGAGGATGCCGGCCTCGGCCTGGACGTGATACTCGATCCCGTCGAAGAAGTTGAAGTTGCCGACGACGGGTGCGATCGGCGCAGGGGCTGCTGCCGGCATGTCGGCGGCGCGGGCGGCTCCGGTCGCCGCCACAATTGCGATGGCGGCCGAGCAGGAGGCCAGAACGGATTTCATTGTAGTGCGAGTGGTCACGTCCTGTTCCCCCAGGTTTGGACCTATCGAGAAAGCCGCAAAAGTCTCGCAGGGACAAGGTGTTGGGAGAACTTAAACCCGGTCGTTGCTGTAAGAGCACGTTTTGACTGTAGCTCGGCCGGATTGGACAAAAAAGAGGCAGGTTTTGCCGCAATCTGCTTGGCGCGTGGGCTGACGTTGCTGGACATGCCGGTCCGCGACCCCGTCCGTCCGCGCCGAATCGCGCGGCGGCCGGGCCTTCTCCTTCCCCGGCGAAGCAGCTATATCGGCGCGCACGAGCTGGCCGATCGGCCTGCAGGGAAGCTGGAATGTCGCAAGACGGTATGCGTGGGACGTCTCCGGAGAAGGCGGAGGTCTCGGCGGCTTCCTCCGACCCCTACAAATCGGCCGTCGCCTCGTCGCTCGATCCGGGGGCCCAGGCCGCGCTGCACAAGAGCGGCGTCCTCTCGATGGCGCTCGCGTCGATCGGCGTCGTCTACGGCGACATCGGCACGAGCCCGCTCTACGCGCTGCGCGAGTCCCTCGCCCATTCGAAGCGGAACGGGCTCACCGACGAGGCGGTCATCGGCACGGTGTCGCTGCTGATCTGGGCCTTGTTCTTCACGGTGACCGCGAAATACGTCCTGTTCCTGATGCGCGCCGACAATCGCGGCGAGGGCGGCACGCTTTCGCTGATGGCGCTGGCGCAACAGGCGCTGTCGCGCCGCTCCGCGGTGGTCTTCTTCCTCGGCGTCGCCGGCGCGGCTCTGTTCTCGGGCGACGCGATCATCACGCCGGCGATCTCGGTCCTCTCGGCGCTCGAGGGCCTGAAGCTCGTGACGCCGATCTTCGACCCCTACGTCGAGAAGCTGACGATCCTGATCCTCGTCACGCTGTTCTTCGTGCAGCGCACCGGCACGGCTCGCGTCGCCACCTTCTTCGGCCCGGTGATGCTGGTCTTCTTCACGACGATCGCGGCGCTCGGCGTCTCGCACATCGGCGACGCGCCGCGCATCTTCAATGCCTTCAACCCGCTGCACGGGTTGGTCTTCCTGTTCGGGCACGGCTTCCTCGGCTTCATCGTGCTCGGGTCGGTGTTCCTGGCGGTGACCGGCGCCGAAGCGCTCTATGCCGACATGGGCCATTTCGGCCGCTGGCCGATCCAGGGCGCCTGGCTTGCGTTCGTCCTGCCAGCGCTTCTCCTGAACTATCTCGGGCAGGGCGCGCTGGTGCTCGCCGATCCCAGCAAGGTCGACGATCCGTTCTTCCATCTGGCGCCGCCGTGGCTGCTGCTGCCGCTGGTGATCCTGTCGACCGCGGCGACGGTGATCGCCAGCCAGGCGGTCATCACCGGCGCCTATTCGCTCGCCCGCCAGGCGATCCAGCTCGGCCTTCTGCCGCGCATGCTGATCCAGCACACGTCGGAGACGCAGGAGGGGCAGATCTTCATCCCGAAGATCAACGTCATGATGCTGATCGGCGTGCTCGCCCTGGTCGTCCTGTTCCAGAACTCGAGCGCGCTCGCCAATGCCTACGGCATCGCCGTCACCGGCACGATGGTGGTGACGACGACGATCGCCTTCGTCGTCGTCTGGAAGATGTGGCGGTGGCCGCTTTGGGCGGCGGCATCGCTCACGGCGATCTTCCTGATCGTCGATCTCGCCTTCCTCGCCGCCAACCTCGTCAAGGTGCTCGAGGGCGGCTACGTGCCGCTCATCCTCGCCGGCGGCGCGATGATCCTGATGTGGACCTGGGTGCGCGGCAACGCGATGCTCGTGCGCAAGACGCAGCGCGATTCGATCCCGACGATCGAGCTCATCCGCATGCTCGAGAAATCGAAGCCGACGCGCGTCGCCGGCACGGCGATCTTCCTGACCAATTCCGCCGACACCGCGCCCTCCTCGCTGATGCACAACCTGAAGCACAACAAGGTGCTGCACGAGCGCGTGATGATCATGTCGGTGAAGACCGAGGTCACGCCGCGCGTGCCGCCGTCGAAGCGCTACGAGATCGAGAAGCTCGCCGACGACTTCACCAAGGTGATCCTGCACTACGGCTACATGGAGAGCCCGCGCATTCCCTCCGCGCTCGCGGCGCTGCGCAAGTCGGGCCTGAAGTTCGACATCATGACGACGTCGTTCTTCCTCGGCCGGCGCACCATCAAGACCTCGCCGACCTCGGGCATGCCGATCTGGCAGGACAACCTCTTCGTCGCGCTGTCGAAGCAGGCGGCGAACGCCACCGACTTCTTCGCGATCCCGTCGGATCGCGTCGTCGAGCTCGGCGCGCAGGTGACGGTGTAGAGCTGCCGACCGCGACGATCGCGATCGTTTGGCTTTATCGTCTCATGCCGACTTGCGGCGCAGCGCCAGCGCGAGCGCCAGCGGCGATTCGGTGACCCTGGGCACGCTGGCGAGCAGCGCCGCCGACGCCTCGGCCAGCATGGCGGGCACCTCCGCGGCGGGGCGCGGCCTGCTGAGCAGGTAGCCCTGGACGTCGTCGCATCGCCGCGCCCGCAGCGCCAGCGCCTGCTCGGCCGTCTCGACCCCTTCGGCGGTGACCTTGATCGACAGCCGCCGCGCCAGCGTGAGGATCGCCTCGACGATCGCCTGGTCCGCGAGCCTGTCGATGTTCTGCACGAAGGCGCGGTCGATCTTGATCTTGTCGACGGGGAACTGGGTCAGGTAGCTGAGCGAGGAATAGCCGGTGCCGAAATCGTCGAGCGCGACGGTGATGCCGCTCTCGCGCAGGGCGGTCAGGTGCGCCAGCGCGCGCGACGAGCGGCCGAGGAAGACGCCTTCGGTCACCTCGATCTCGAGCCGCGCGGCGGGCAGGCCGCTGGCCTTCAAGGCGAGGCCGACGCTGTGCAGGAGGTCGGGCTCGTCGAACTCCTTCGGCGAGACGTTGACCGCGACGCGCACGGCATGGGGCCACGTGGCGGCGTCGCGGCAGGCCTGGCCGAGCACCCAGCGCCCGATCGCCGCGATCTGGCCCGAGGATTCCGCCGCCGGAACGAAGTCGCCCGGGGGCACCATGCCGCGCGTCGGCGAGCGCCAGCGCACGAGCGCCTCGAAGGTCGTGACGTCGCCCGTCGTCAGGTCGACCAGCGGCTGGTAGTGCAGCTCGAACTCGCCGCGCGCCAGGGCGAGCTTCAGGTCGGCCTCGAGCTTGCGCTTCTCGATGACCGCCAGCTCGTCCGCCTCGGCGAAGGTGCGAAAGACGCCCTTGCCGTCGGCTTTGGCACGATAGAGCGCGAGGTCGGCCTTGCCGATCAGGGCGTCGGGCACGACGGCGTGCCGCGGGGCGTAGGCGATGCCGATACTGGCCGCTATGGCGACGCCGACGCCGTCGAGGTCGAACGGCGCCCCGAGCACCTCGAGCACGCGCAGCGCCAGATCCTCGGCCCGCGCCGGCGTGGCGGCGAGCCAGATCGCGAACTCGTCGCCGCCGAGACGGGCGACCAGCGCCTCCGCCGGTGCCGCGGCGGCCAGCCGCCGCGCGGCCTCCCGCAGCACGCGGTCGCCGGCGGCATGGCCGAGGCCGTCGTTGGTCGACTTGAAACCGTCGAGATCGATGTAGAGCAGGGCGCGCCAATGCCCGTCGCGGGCCGCCGCCGCGCAGTCGGCGCCGAGCCGGGTGTGGAAGTTCTCGCGGTTGGCGAGCTCGGTGAGCGAGTCGAAGTTCGCGAGATAGGCGATGCGGGCCTCGGTATCCCGGGCCGCCGTGATGTCGCTGCCGATGCCGCGGTAGCCGGCGAAGGCGCCGGCCTCGTCGGCGATCGGCTTGCCGGAGAGCTTCCACCAGACCGTGCCGCGCGGCGCGGCGATCTCGACCAGCACGTCGCGGAACGGCTTGCGGTCGGTCATCGCCCGGCGCACCGCGCAGGCGCCGGCGCTCGCCGCGGCGCCCGTCGCCTTCGGTGCCAGCAGCGTCTTGAACAGCGGCCGCTCGACCTTCTGCAGGCCGAGCGACGCGGCCATCGCGGGCGGCGCGTCGCGCAGGCGGCCGCCGGCGTCGGTCTCGAACACCCAGCCCTGCGCACCGGCCTCCTGGTCGAGCAGCAGCGTGTCCATCGTCTCGACGAGCTCGGCGGCGCGCAGGCGATCGCAAGCGGCGTCCGCGTCCGCGCGCTCGCGCTGCCGCAAGGCGATGGCGACCCCGGCGGCGGCGACCAGCACGAGGGGGGCGAGACCGGCTTCGAGGCCCCCCTGCAGCAGGAACGCGCAGGAGGCCGCGGCGGCGACCGGCGCGACGAAGGCCGCGCCGAGGATCGCGAGCGGACCGGCCAGCATCGCGCCCGCCAGCGCGACGGCGGTCGCGGCGACGAGGACCAGGCTCCCGCGCAGGTCGGCGGTGCCGATCGCCGCCACGAACATCGCGCCGACCCCGAGGCCGCTGGTGAGGGCCATGGCTGCGATCGCCCAGCGGGTGCCCCTCGCGCGGGTGCCCCGCGTCGGCAGGCGGGACCCGAAAGCCGCCACGCCGGCGAGCGCCGCGTTCAAGGCCAAGAAGTGCAGCAAAAGCTCCTGGCGGGAGGTGGACCAGCCGATCCCGACGAGAAGGAACGACACGGCCACGGCCGAGAGCGCGGTGCGCGGCGCCGTCGCGAGCGTCGCGGCGAGCTGGGCCGCCTCGACGGGTCGGCGGAACTTGTGCGTGCCCGGCCGGTAGATGCCGCCTGCCGTCCGTCGTTTCATAGACTCGAGCATTCCGGCGCCTGGGTTTGTCCTGCCGCCACGATGACCGGGAATGCTTGCGATCGGGTTGACGTTGGGGCGGCGCGCTCGCGTCAGCGCGCGGCGGCACGGAAGGCGGCGCCGACGAGGCGCATCATCTCCTGCGCGCGTGCGTCGGCGAGGCGGGTGCGCAGCATCACGTCGGCGGTCGGCAGCGGCGGCAGGCCGAGGGCGGCGCCGACCTCGACGGCGCCGTGCGGGGCGACGCGATGCGCCAGCGCGGCGACGGCGAGCCCGGCGCTGACGGCGGCGCCGAGCGCCATCACGCCGCCGCCGACGTAGACGGCGCTCCAGGCGATCCCGGCCTTGTCGAGCGCCTGCGCGACGATGGCGCGAACGCCGCACGGCTCGGCGAGCGTGGCGAGCCGCAGAGGTTCGCCGTCGCGGCGCTGGAAGCCCGGCGCCGCGAACCAGCCGAAGCGCTCGTTCGCCAGCACCAGGCCGGCCTCGTGCTCGCTCTCGCGGCGGACGATCACCGCATCCATCTCGCCGCGGTCGAAGCGCGCGGCGAGATCGCGCGACGCCGCGATCGTGACTTCGATGACCAGGGCCGGGTCGTGGTGGGCGAGCCGCGCCACGAGGCTGGGCAATTCGGGCCCGGCGATGTGGTCGCTGATGCCGAGCGACAGCCGGCGGGGCGGGGGCGGCGCCAGCATGGCGAGCGCCTTCTCGTGCGCCGCCAGGAGATCGCGCGCGCCGGGGAGGAAGCCGTCGCCGCGCGCCGTAAGGCGCAC
>CAZZZM010000132.1:6800-8293 GCA_964658465.1 uncultured Nakamurella sp. | reverse complement strand
ATCAGCTGGTCGGCCGGCGGGCAGCGCGGGCACCCTTGGCTCGTGAACAGCTCGACGACACGCACGCCGCTCGCCGTCGTCGCGCGCCCCGCATCGAGCGGCCCGAGCGCGGCCATCGCCAGCCCCAGGACGAAAGCGATACGCGTTCGGCGATCGGGCGCCACTTCCGTCTCCTTGCGTTTTTGGGCCTCGAAGAGCAGCACGCCGGACGGACCGACACCAGTCACATGCGGGTGAGACATGGTCTTGCAAGGGTCGCGCAGAACGCTGCCGCGCCGTCGGCACGAGCGAGGTCGAATACGATGGCGGGCGGGTCGACCTCCGCCCCACGCGGGACCCCAACGACCTATACGGCGCCGCTGGAGCCCATGGGGCTTCAGACGGACATGCCGAGACGGGCGAGCAGGCCGCCCGTGCGCTTTGCCCGGAGGATGCCGAAGTCGCCGGCGATCTGCGCCGCCGCATCGATGCCGGCCGGCAGGAAGAACGGCGCTGGCGGCGCCTCCGCGTCGACGGGCATGCCGTGGCCGAGACCCGGCACGCTGTACTCGATGACGCAAGGACGCTTGGCCTTGTCGCGCCACACCCGCCGCGTGGTCGTGCCGACGTCGTCCTCGAGCGGCACCTGCGCCGAGACGCCGTGGACGTTGGTCCATTGCTTAACGAGCTCGCCGGCATTGATCGGCTTGACCACGCTGTCGGCGGTGCCCTGCCAGATCGCCACGAGGGGCCAGCGGGCCGGCGTCGGCGCGGCGGCGCGCACCGCGTCGCCCCATAGGCGGGGCTCGCGGGTGCGACCGACGAACATGCAGTCGAACGCCTGTGCCGCGCCGTCCGCCGCCCCGTAGGGGAGGCCCGCGACGATCGCGCCGCCGGCGAACAGCTCGGGATAGGTGGCGAGAAGCGCGCCGGCCATCGAGCCGCCCGCCGAGAGGCCGGTGACGTAGATGCGCCGCGGGTCCGTGCCGTAGGCGGCGACGACGTGCTCGATCATCTGGTGGATCGATTCGACCTCGCCCTCGTCGCGCCGCGTGTCGTGCGGCTCGAACCAGGAAAAGCAGGTCTTGCGATTGTTGACGGCACGCTGCTCGGGCAGCAGCAGCGTGAAATCGTTGGCCTCGGCGAGCCGGCGCCAGCCCGAGCCTTCGGCGAAGCCCGCCGCGGTCTGCGTGCAGCCGTGCAGCGCGACGACCAGCGGGCGCGACGAGCCCGCCGCCGGCAGGAGGCGCAGGCGAAGATTGCCGGGGTTGGTGCCGAAACGCTCGACGTCGTGCAACCGGCTGCCAGCCCCGTCACCGCCACCGGCCCCGAAGGGAAGGTCGTCCCTCACATGATCCATTTGAACTGACCTACCACCTGTCTCTCAAGTCGGGATCGCGCCGACCCGAATGCTGCATTGCAACACAGACAATGCTCAGGGAGGGAAGATGTTTCGAACGGGCGGTATGGCAGGCGTCTGCCGACCGAGAAGCGCGTTTCGGTTCAAAACCGCG
>CAZZZM010000132.1:0-6700 GCA_964658465.1 uncultured Nakamurella sp. | reverse complement strand
GGGCGGTATGGCAGGCGTCTGCCGACCGAGAAGCGCGTTTCGGTTCAAAACCGCGCCGCCGACGAAACCGATTGTCAAGCTATGCCGACCTACAGTGCGAGGCCGCCGAGGAAGCGGAGACCGTTTGCATAGGCGGCTCGAACCTTCCCGCGCCGGACATCGACTCGCTCTTGGGACGGTCGTCGCGGCAGTGCGAGAGGCTCGATGGGCGAGGTGCGACAAGCGGGAGACGTCGAGGTCGAAGCGCGTAAGACGCGCTTGGACGGCTTGGCGCGTCGCGTCACGCGGGCGATCGACCGTCCCGACGCCAGCCTGACCATTCCGGAACGCTTCGCGGCCGAGACGCGGGCGGTGCAGCTTTTCGAGACGCTGAAGCTCGCCAAATACTCGGTCTTCGCGCATCTCCTCGTGGCGGCGTCGTTCATCCCGTTCTTCTGGAACACGTCGTGCCGCGCCTACGTCCTGTCGATCGGCGTCGTGGTGTCGATCCTGGCCGGCGCGGCTTTTCTGGCCGTCGCGATCTTCGGGCCGAGGATCAATTCGACGACGGCGGTGCAGCGGGGCCGATGGGCGGCGACGATCTTCGCGTTCCTCCTCGGCGTCGCCTGGGGCACGGTGCCGGTCGCCCTGCTGCCCTGGTCGGACGACAGCCACCGCATCATCGTGACCAGCACGATGACCGGCGTCATCGCCGACGTCTTCGTGCTCGGCCCGATCCTGCCCGTCTCGATCCTGTTCGTCCTGCCGGTCTGCGCCGGCATCGGCATCGGCCTGTCCCTGATGGGCGGCTTCACCGGCATCTGCCTTCTGGTCCTGCTTGCGATCTTCACCTTCTTCGTCATCTTCAGCGTCAAGGAGATGAACAAGCTCTCGGTCCAGCGCATCTTCGACCGCGTCCAGATCAGCGAGCAAAACGAGACGATCGGGCTCCTCCTGCGCGAATACGAGGAGAGCACCAGCGACTGGCTCTGGGAGCTGGATCGCGAGGGGCGGCTCGCCAACGCCTCGGAGCGCATCGCCCAGGCGATCGGGCTGCCGCTCGCCGACCTGCGCCTGCAGCCGTTGTCCAAGATCTTCCAGGCGCGCGCGCCCGGCGTGCCGGTCTCCGACGGCGCGCGAAAGCTGCTGACCGCGATCGCCGGGCGGCGGCCCTTCCACAACACGCTTATCGAGATCAAGACCGAGGACGCGCCGATCTGGTGGCGTCTTACCGGCAAGCCGATCTACGACAAGAGCGGCGCCTTCTTCGGCTACCGCGGCGTCGGCTCGGACATCACGCTGGCCCTCAACGCCGAGCAGAAGATCGCCTACATGGCGAAGTTCGACTCGCTCACCGGGCTCGCCAACCGCTCGGTGTTCCTGAGCCTTGCGGCGGAGGATTGCGACGCCGCGATGCGCCATCGCACCCGGCGCGCGCTCCTCTACCTCGACCTCGACGGCTTCAAGGCGATCAACGACAGCCTCGGCCATGCGATCGGCGACCGTCTGCTCGTCGAGGTCGCGGCGCGTCTCAAGGCCGCCGTCCCGAAGGGCGCCCGCCTTGCGCGCCTCGGCGGCGACGAGTTCGCGGTGCTGCTCCAGGTCGGGCGGCGGAGCGAGGCCGAGACCTTGGCGCAGACGCTGATCAGCCGCATCGGCGCGCCGTTCCACATCGAGGATTCGGAAGCCGACATCGGCCTCAGCATCGGCATCGCCTTCACCCCCGACGATTCCGAAAGTCCCGACAGCCTTCTCATCAAGGCCGATCTCGCCCTCTACAGCGCCAAGGCCGACGGCAAGGCGCGCTATCGCGTCTTCGTCGAGGAGATGGAGCGCTCGCTCAACGAGCGCCGCGCCTTCGAGAGCGACCTGCGCCTGGCCCTGCCGCGGGGCGAGCTGGAGCTCGTCTACCAGCCGCTGGTGAACCTCGCCCAGGGCCGGGTCGTCTCCTTCGAGGCGCTCCTGCGCTGGAACAGCCCGTCGCGCGGCAAGGTATCGCCCGTCGCCTTCATCCCGGTCGCCGAGACGATCGGCCTCATCGTCTCGATCGGCCGCTGGGTGCTCTGGCAGGCCTGCACAGAGGCGGCGCGATGGGATCCCGACATCTCGATCGCCGTGAACATCTCGCCGCAGCACTTCCGCATGCCGGACTTCCTGGCCGACGTCTCGGTGGCGCTCGAACTCTCCGGCCTCGACCCGAGCCGGCTCGAGATCGAGATCACCGAGGGCGTCTTCCTCGAGGACTGCGACGCCGCGCTCGAGAACCTGCACGCGCTGCGCAAGCGCGGCATCCGCATCGCCCTCGACGACTTCGGGACCGGGTATTCGTCCCTGAGCTACCTCATCAATTTTCCCGTCGACAAGATCAAGATCGACCGGTCCTTCGTGCGCGATTTCCTCAGCCGCAACGAGAACCGTGCGATCATCGACGCGATCCTGACGCTGGCGCGCGAGCTGGCGATCAAGGTGACGGCCGAGGGCGTCGAAACGGTCGAGCAGGCCGCAGCGCTCCGGGCGCGCCGCTGCGACGACATCCAGGGCTATCTGCTCGGCGTCCCGAAGCCGGCCTCGGCCGTGGCGGAGACGATCGAGAACATTCCGACGGTCTACCGGGACCTGCTGCCCGCCCGCCCGGCGTCGGTCAAGGTGGTTCAGCAGCAAACAGCCTGAGCCGCCTGCCGCTATCGTTGCGTAAAGATCACGAGCGGGCGCGTCGCGCCGATCCGCGCGATCGGAGGATCGACGCTCCTACGACTTTCGGTTAATGAAAGGTTACGTTTTCGCGTAGGGCCGCCATGAGGTCGCGATGCTGCGTAGCCTGAGCTGGGCGCCCACGATCGCGCTCTCGTGCCCGTGGGCGATCGCATTCTTCTACTCGTTCCAGATCACGCTCGACAACGGCTGGCTCGGATTCGTCGCCTTCGCCTGCCCGATCGCGTTGAATCTCTTCTGTTTCGGCTGGGTGCTCGGCGGCAAGAACCGCGATGCCGCCGCGATCTTCCGGACCGTGCAGTCGCGCTATACCGGGCTCTTCCTGTCGTGCCAGGTCGTCGCGGTCACGGTGGCGATCTTCGTCAGCGTCGCCTTCCTGTTCGTGCCGCTGTTCGGCGAACGCTCGATCCCGCTCGCGGCGATCTTCATCCTGCTGGCCACCGCCGCCGGCCATTCGGCGAGCGTGCGCGGGCTGAAGCGCCTGCATCTCGCCTATCTGGCGGTGGGCCTGCCGCCGGCGATCTACCTGCTGTTCGGCCTCGCCCGGGTGACCCCGCCGCATCCCGTGCTGTTCGCACGCCTCGACGGGCGCTTCTTCGGCATGATCCTGCCCGTGCTGGTCGGCTTCCTGCTAGGGCCCTGGACCGACGTGCAGCACTGGCAGCGCGTCATCGAGATCCAGAAACGCGGCCTGTCGACCCGCAAGATCTACACGATGGGGGCGCTGCTCGTCCTGGTGCTGATCTTCCTCAACGCCAAGCTGGCGACCATCGCCGGTCCGGTCTCCCCCGTCACCACGTCGGACGGCCTGGTCAGCCTGCAGCGCTCGGTCGCCGTCGCGATCGCGCGGACCGGCGACCCCGTCCTCATCGGCGCCTTCGTCGTCTGGGCCGGCGTCGCCGTCGCCTCGACGCTGGACAGCTTCTACTACTCGACGCGCTGGCTGCTGCGCTCGGCGACGGCCAGCAGCAACAGCCCGCTGCTCGCCTTCGTGCCGATCGGCATGGTGACCTCGCCGCTGTGGTATCTCTGCGTCTCCATCGTGATCGCGCTCCTGGCGATCAAGGCCGACGTCGCGATGATCTACATCATCATGCCCTACGCCTCGCTGATCGCCGGCTCGGCCGCCTGCCTCGCCTGCGAGACGGTGAGCGGGCGCAGCCGCTACGACGGCACGCTCTGCACGATGATCGGGATCGCGTCCTATCTCGTCCTCGTCACCGGCTATGCCGGCAATCTGCCGCCGATGATGGCGATCGCGCCGCTGGTCGCGCTGATCGGCGCCATTCCGGCGATCCAGGCGCTGCGCAGCCCGCGCGCGACCCCGGTCGTCGAGGGCTCGGGCGGCATGGTGACGATGGAAGGCGCGGCGATCCCCGCGCCGCTCGCCAACCCGCTGGCGCCCAGCCAGGCGCTGCAGAGCGAGCCGAACGAAGCCGTGCTCGGCCACGGCTACGACGGCCAGTGGTACTTCATGCACATCATTCCGACCTACGACGACACCAACTCGGTCGGCAACGTGTACTTCGCCAATTACTTCCGCTGGATCGGCAAGACGCGCGAACTGCTCTTCAACGCCAACATGCCCGACTTCGACCTGAAGAACACTTCGTTCTACATCCTGACGAAGTCGTTCCAGCACGACTTCCGCCGCGAGATCCAAGAATTCACGCCGGTCACAGTGCGCATCAAGATGAGCACCTACAATCGCAAGTTCGTCACGCTCGCGCACGAGATCCATTCGCGCACCGAGGGGCTGATCGGCAAGGGCGAGCAGACGCTGATGTTCGTCGACACCGAGCAGTACAAGCCGATCGACATCCCGCCGGTCGTGCTGCGCAGCTTCATGCCCTATTTCGCGCAGGCGATCCGTCTCAACGCGCCGCGCCAGCCCGGCGCGACGAGGGTCGCGGCCACCTAAGCGCCATCCCCACAGGATTCCTATAGGAGGGCGCCTCGCGCCCTCTCGCATTCCTACGCCCCGCGCGCCGATATTCGGCGCCATCGCGCGGCGACCCCGCCGCGCTCCTGCGGGTGCCAAGTCCATGCTCGATTTCGTCTTCCTCGCCAGCGGCATCCTCTTCCTGGTGATGCTGGCGGCCTATGCCGACGCCTGCGACCGGCTCTGAGGCGGCGCCATGACCTTCGACTATCTCCTCGGCGCGATCGTGACCGCCGGCATCCTCTTCTACCTGCTCTTCGCGCTGATCCGCGCCGAGCGCTTCTAGGAAGCGCGTCCCATGACCACCGGACTGGACACCACCGGAATGACCTTCAACGGCTGGGCGCAGATCGTCCTCTTCTCGCTTGTCGTGATCGCGCTGACGCGACCGCTCGGCGGCTACATGACGCGCGTCTTCACCGGCGAGCGCACCCTGCTCTCGCCCGTGCTGCGCCCCATCGAGCATGGCCTCTACAAGCTCGCCGGCATCGACGCTAAGCAGGAGCAGCACTGGCTCGCCTACGTGTTCGCGATCGTGCTGTTCCACATCGGCGGCTTCGTCATCCTCTACGCGCTGCTGCGCCTGCAGGGCGTGCTGCCCTTCAACCCCGCCGGCCAGAGCGCGGTGGCGCCCGACCTCGCCTTCAACACGGCGACGAGCTTCATCACCAACACCAACTGGCAGAACTATGGAGGCGAATCGACGCTCTCCTACCTCGTTCAGATGCTCGGCCTAACGCACCAGAACTTCCTTTCGGCCGCCACCGGCATCGCGATCGCGGTGGCGCTGATCCGCGGCTTCTCCCGCGCCTCCGCGCGCACCGTCGGCTCGTTCTGGGTCGACGTCACGCGCTGCACGCTCTACGTGCTGCTGCCGATCTGCATTCCCTATGCGCTGTTCCTCGTCTGGCAGGGCATGCCGCAGACGCTCGGCGCCTATGTCGATGCGACCACGCTGGAAGGTGCCAAGCAAACCATCGCCGTCGGCCCCGTCGCGAGCCAGGTGGCGATCAAGATGCTCGGCACCAACGGCGGCGGCTTCTTCAACGCCAACGCCGCGCATCCCTTCGAGAACCCGACCGCGCTGTCGAACTTCGTGCAGATGGTCTCGATTTTCGCGCTCGGCGCGGCGCTCACGAACGTGTTCGGCCGCATGGTCGGCAACGAACGCCAGGGCTGGGCGATCTTCTCGGCGATGGGCGTGCTGTTCCTCGCCGGCGTCGCCGTCCTCTACTGGGCCGAGGCGGCGGGCAACCCGCTCGTCCACGCGCTCGGCATCGGCGGCGGCAACTGGGAGGGCAAGGAGCTGCGCTTCGGCCTCGCCGGCGCCTCGCTCTTCGCCACCGTGACGACGGACGCGTCCTGCGGCGCCGTCAACGCGATGCACGACAGTCTCACCGCGCTCGGCGGCATGATCCCGATGATCGACATGCAGCTCGGCGAGATCATCTTCGGCGGCGTCGGCTCCGGCCTCTACGGCATGATCGTCTTCGTCATCATCGCGATCTTCGTCGCCGGCCTCATGGTGGGACGCACGCCCGAATATCTCGGCAAGAAGATCGAGGCGAAGGAGGTGAAGATGGCGATGCTCGCGATCCTCTGCCTGCCCTTCGTGATGCTCGGCGGCACCGCGATGGCGCTCGGCGTGCCCTCCGCCGTGGCGGCGATGAACAACGCCGGCCCGCACGGCTTCTCGGAAGTGCTCTACGCCTACACCTCCGTCGCCGCCAACAACGGCTCGGCCTTCGCGGGCCTCTCCGGAAACACGATGTTCTACAACACGTCGCTCGGCTTCGGCATGCTGATCGGACGCTTCTTCGTGATCGTCCCGGCCCTCGCCATCGCCGGCTCGCTCGCCGCGAAGAAGACCGTGCCGGCTTCGGTCGGGACCTTCCCGACGACGGGCGGCCTGTTCGTCGGCCTGCTCGTCGGGGTGATCCTGATCGTTGGAGGCCTTACCTTCTTCCCCGCCCTCGCGCTGGGGCCGATCGTCGAGCATCTCGCGATCGTCGCCGGTCAGATGTTCTGAGCTCCTCCTTCTCCCGCTTGCAGGAGAAGGCGGCCCGA
>CAZZZM010000131.1:0-8318 GCA_964658465.1 uncultured Nakamurella sp. | reverse complement strand
CGCACACCTTGCGCGGCATGCATTTCCAGGAGCCGCCCTTCGCCGAGGCGAAGATCGTGCGCGCCGTCACTGGCGCGATCTACGACGTCGCCGTCGACCTGCGGCCGGAGAGCCCGACCTACCGTCGCTGGATCGCCGCGACGTTGACGGCGCGTGACGCCAACGCGCTGTTCCTGCCCGAAGGCATCGCCCATGGCTTCCTGACTTTGGAGCCGCAGACCGACGTCCTCTACCAGATGGGTCGCCCCTACACGCCGGGGCACGCCCGCGGTTTTCGCTACGACGACCCGAGCATCGCCATCGACTGGCCGTTCCCGCCGCGCGTCGTCGGCGCCGCCGACCTCGCCTGGCCACCGTTGTCCGCCTGACGCCGCGGGCCGGTCTCGACCGGCCCGACTGTGGCCGTCCTGCCGCTATGGCGCGCCGCGTGCGCGGCGGCAGCCGTCGTAACAAAAAGTTCGCCGAAGCGTAGCAAACGCCTTCTACCGATCCCTGTGGGGGGCGGCGCGTGTGCCGCGCTGAATGGGGAATCGGACGAATGTTGACTGCCACCAATCTTCGACTTGCCGTCTGCGGAGCGGCGTCGCTTCTCGCCGTCGCGGCCGCTCAGGCGGCGGACCTGCCGACCCGCGTCGTCGCGCCGGTCGCGCCCGTCGTCATTCCCGTCGCCAGCTGGACGGGCTTCTACATCGGCGGCAGCGTCGGCGGCGACTTCACGACGAGCAGCCACACGACGACCGCCGTCGCGACCGGCTTCGACTTCAACGGCGCGACCTCGAACGTGCCGCTGTCCCAGAGCAATTTCCGCCTTGGCGGCTACGTCGGCTACAACTACCAGATCGACCAGTTCGTCATCGGCGTCGAAGGCGACGGCGCCTACGACTTCAGCAAGTCGCGTCGCGTCACCGGCATCCCCGGCGAGGTCTATTTCGGCAGCAACGCGGGCGATTCGTTCTCGTCGCGCAGCAGCCGCTACGATGCCAGCGCCCGCGGCCGCGCCGGCTTCCTGCTGTTCCCGAACGCGCTCGTCTACGCGACGGGCGGCGCCGCCTTCCGCGACTATTCCTACACGGCGATCTGCGCCGGCCGCGGCCCGTCGTTCTGTTCGCAGCCGGAATCGCAGACCTTCTCCGGCACCCGCACCGGCTGGACCGTCGGCGGCGGCGTCGAAGGCATGATCACGCCGCACCTGATCGCCCGTATCGAATATCGCTACTCCGACTTCGGCAGCCAGAACCTGAACTACTTCGGCACGCCGAACGGCGCGTCAGGCGACTATTTCGGCGCCAGGACGCACCTCACCGCCTCCACCGTGATGGGCGGCCTCGCCTACAAGTTCAACTTCCTGCAGCCGGTCGCGCCGGTCGTCGCGCGCTACTGAGTCTTTCCGATCGGAAAGCTCGAGGGGTCGCTGCAAGGCGGCCCCTTTTTTATGCCTTGCCCCGCCGCGCGAGACGCCGGCGCCGGCGTTGATCTTCGCAAACTGCGCCGGCCGACCGAAACGACCCTATTGTTCGAACGGCGCCAGGAGGAGCCCGCCCTCCGAGACCGGCGCGTTGAGGCCCGGCGCGAGCTTGAAGGGCGAGCCCTCGCCCAGCGTCCGGCGGAAGATGTCGTCGTAGGTGCCGACCGTGGCGATCAGGGTCTTCTGCCAGTCGGCGGCGAGCCCGAGGCCGGCGCCGGCGACGGGCACGACGCGCAGGCCGCCGCCCGTATGATAGGTCTCCTTCGGCGAGGCGGCGATCAGCGTGTCGATCGTCCAGGCGACGATGCCGGACCATTGCGCGTCCGAGGCCACGGGCGTCGCCGCGACGATCGGGAACGTCGCCAGATGGTCGGGCAGGAAGCGGCTCTTCAGATGGTTGGGGCCGCCGTGCAGACGCTCGCGCGCGAGTTCGGTCGCCTCGCCGACGACGGCGGTGCACCGTTGCACCTCGTAGGCGTCGTACATCTCGCCGTCCTCGCGAAAGCCGAAGCGGACGATCGGGATCTGTCGCGTCTCGAACCAGGCGTCGAGGCTCGAGTTGGGCGCGCTCTCGTTGAGGAAGCAGATCGACGCCATGCCGAGGTCGGCCGCGCGCTTCGCCTGAGAGGCTTCGGCGACGATGATGTCGTGGGTCTCGACGAAGATCGTCGGGCCAGGCACGAGCTTGTCGGTCACCTTGTGATCGGTCAGCTCGTCGAGGGAAGCGAAGGACACCTGGTCCCTGCCCTCGCGGACGCTGTCGTAGTCGTTGTCGGCGTCGTAGCGATGGAAGGCGAACCGGGCCTTGGGCCCCAGCGCGGCGACGGCGACGGCGCGGCAGATCTCCACCTCGAGCCCGTGCCACTCGCCGCGGGCATCCTCGAGAGCGAGTCCCGGCCGCTCCTGCGCGCCGCACTGGACGAAGCCGTTGGCGCGCACCCTCTCGAGCATGGTTCGAGATGCAGCCTGGCCCGCGGCGGGCCGGCCGACGGAATCTTGCGCGGGCTTCGATGGCGGCGCCTGAGGCGCGACAGCGTCCGCGGCGACGGCGGCGGAGAGTTGCATCGCGCAAATCGCGACGGTGACGAGCATCGTTCCACGCAAAACGATCATCCTGGGCTTGCGACCTCGGCCGCCTGACAAAAAGAAGCTCCCTCCCTGCCTGGGCAGGGAGGGAGCGCGATGGGTGCCGACCGGTGTTACGGCGACGGCGTGTTGTACTGCGGCAGCGTCGAGGGCAGCGTGTTGAAGCTGGCCGGCGGCGGCGCCGAGATCCCCTGCCGCTGGTCCTCCGGCGTCACGCCGATGCGCTGGCAGCCCTGGCCGCCGTAGTGCGGCAGCGTCGTCAGCTCGCTCGCCGGGATGGTGGCGTAGGAGGCGGGCAGCGGCCGGGTGAGACCGCGCAGGCGGGCGGGATCGAAGGCCGAGATCAGGCTGTCGGTCGTCGCCGAGTTGGTGTCGCGCGGCCCGAGGTACTTCTGCTTGAAGCCCGCCGGTCCGAACTGGTTGAAGGCCGCCGAGTCGCCGGCCGCGAGGGCCGCCTTCTCGTCGGGCAGGCTCGACAGCGAGGGCATCCCGAAGATCGTGTTGATCGTCTCGATGACCGCGTTGTGGTCGCCTTCGGCATGCGACACCGCATGGACGCGGGCGTAGGGCGAGATGACGATCATCGGGATGCGGATGCCGCGCGCCAGCGGCAGGCCGTCGGGGCCGTACGACAGGATGCGCGGCGGCACGTGGTCGTAGAAGCCGTCGGATTCATCGTAGGTGATGATGATCGCGCTCTGGCTCCAGATCGTCGGGTTCGAGGCGATCGCGTTGATGACGCGGGCGTTCATCGCCTCCGAGATCTGGCGGTCCGAGTAGCTCGGATGATCGTCGTCGCCGGCCTTGGCCGTCTGGATCGCCGTGATGCTCGCCGCCGACAGCGCGCCCGGATAGCCGGGGTTCTGGATCGGCGTCTTCAGGCCCTGGAGGTTCACGTAGCCGCCGCGCATGTAGTAGATGCCGCTCGACGGCAGCTTGCCGCCGGCGATGTCGTTGAAGAAGTCGTTTTCGCCCTTCTGGTTGGCCTGCTCGACCGTGTTGTTGGCGATGTAGCCGAAATATTGCGGGCCGTTGTGGTGGGCGACGAGGTTCGAGTGCGTGCCGGGGCTCAGCTCGCCGGGCTCGGTGGTGTAGCCGTTCTGGTACCAGCGCCACGGCACGTTGGGCGTGCCGTGATTGCTGAGATACCTGATGTCGTTCTTGATGTCGGCCTGGTTGGTCGTGGGGCTCTTGTCGCCCGCGAGCTGGCTGACGACGGCCGAGCCGGCGGCCGACAGCGGCACGCTGGCGAAGGTCAGGTTGGCGGAGACGTTGTAGGTGCCACCCGAGACCCCGTAGAATTCACCCGACGAGGTCGGCTGGCGATTGGTGGCCGTGGTGTCGAACTGCGAGCCCCAATAGGGATTCGGGTCGTTGACGACGGGCAGGCCTGCCGTCGTGCCGGTGCCGGAGAAGTTCGCGTTCAGCGTCGGCACCATCGTCTTGGTCGTGCCGGCGGTGCCGTGCTTCACCCATTGCGTCTCGCCGGACTGGCCGGCGATCATCGCGATGGCATTCGGCGACGAGGGCGTGTCCTCGGTGGCGAAGATGTTGTCGAAGATCGTGAAGCGGTTGGCGTACTGCCAGTAGAACGGGATCGTGTTGCAGTCGATATGCGACATCACGAGGTTGGCGAACTGACGCCCCTTGGCCTCGTTGGCGGCGCTCGTCGCCTTGCCGGTGAACTCGTCCTGCGCGAACCCGTCCATCTGCGGCACGCCGTTGACGACGTGAAGCTTCGTGGCGAGCCCGGTATGGCCGTGATCGACGCTGTCGACCGCGGTCGCGTTCTGCTGCGGGCCGATCAGGAACGGATGCACCGTGTTCGTCGTGCCGTTGTAGGTGTCGACGTAGGTCTGCGTGAAGCCGGGCGTGGCGGCCGCCGAGCGGGGCGTCGTGCCCGTCGAATAGATGCCGTTGACCCCCGGGAACGTGCCGAATTCGTTGTCGAACGAGTGGTTCTCGTTGAAGATGACGAACACGTACTTGATGTTCTTACGCAGCAGCTGAGTCATCTGCTGATACGAGAGCTGCGGGCTCGACGACGGCTGCGTGAAGTATTGCGTGACGAGCGGGTCGGCGGATGCCGGCTGCGCGGTCACGCTGGCCTTGTATTGCGCGAACGCCACGGGCGCCAACGCGGGCTGTAGCAGCGATGCCAACGCGGCGATCGCGGAACATTGTCTCAAAAACCGATGGCGCATGGCACCCTTTCCCCCCAGATAACCATGCGCTTCCACCACGGCATTGTCTCAGACCTGTGACAGCTGTCTGACCGCCGCAATGGGCGAGCCGTTGTCGCGCGGAAACCACAATCGGCCAACGGTGCCGCCGACCGGCCCGCTCGCGTCGCGCGTGGCCGTCCGAGCATCCCTGCACGAGGCGCCAGGCGCTACCGCGTTGTATTTGCAAAGCTTGCGTTTTATTTTGTCCTTCGATGTGACAATAAAGACACATAGAATATAAATGCCGGTTTTTGCCGTTTAGCTAATAGTGGTCGGCCGCGATTCTCAGTAGAAATGTCCATATCGACTTTCTCCGACCGGCATACGGGACCTCATCACATGACACATGACGTCATCACGACCGACCAGGCCGCAGAGGTCATCCAGTCGCTCGACATGGTGGCCGGCCGTCGGGCCTTCATCAAGGCTCTCGGCTACAGCGCCGCCGGCGCGGCTGTCTTCGGCGCCGCCGCCGGTGTCGCAACGCCCGCCGCGGCCGCCGTCACCGACACCGATATCCTCAACTTCGCGCTCAATCTCGAGTATCTCGAGTCGACCTTCTACCATTACGCCTATTACGGCACCGACATTCCCGCCAGGTTCACCACCGGAACGGGAGAGGCCGCCGTCTTGTCCGCAGGCGCGAAGGTCCCCTTCAAGAATGCGCTGGTGAAGGCCTACGCCGCCGAGATCGCCAACGAGGAACTGCGTCACGTCGAGGTGCTGCGCGCGGTGCTCGCCGCCCAGGCCGTCGGCCGGCCGGCGCTCAACGTGGGCACGGCCTTCCAGGCCGCCGCGACGGCCGCCGGCATCCCGGGCACGTTCAACGCCTACACGAACGACACGACCTTCCTGATCGCCTCGTACATCTTCGAGGACGTCGGCGTCACCGCCTATCACGGCGCCGCCTCGCTCATTCAGAGCCCGGTCGTGCTGAACTACGCGGCGGGCATCCTCGCCGTCGAGGCCTATCACGCCGGCATCATCCGCACGTCGATGTTCGCACAGGACGCGGCGTCGGGGACGAGCACGTTCGGCGGGATCACGGCCAAGATCTCGGCGTTGCGTTCCTCGCTCGCCAACAACGGCGCGACCGCCGTCGACGACGTCGGCATCGGCACCGTCGGCGCGCCGACCATCGTCGACGTCGATGCGCCCATGGCCAAGCAGTTCATCGAAATCCCCGGGGGCGACGCGATCGCCTATTCGCGCACCGCAAGCCCGCAGGTGACCAACATCGTCTACGGCATGGGCGGGGCGAAGAGCGGCCTGTTCTTCCCCAACGGCTTGAACGGAACCATCCGCTAGCGCCGCGACCACGAGCCTGCCTGAGCGACTTAACAGACAACAGATCCGCCCGTCGGGTCGAATGGGGCACAACATGACCAGAGATGTGATCAAGACGGATGAGCTGGAAGAGGCCGCGCAGTCGCTCGACCTGGCAGCCGGGCGCCGCGCCTTCATCCAGACCCTCGGCCTCGGCGCCGTCGGCGCCGCTGTCTTCGGCGCTGCCGCCGGCGTCAGGCCGGCCGCCGCGGCCGCTGCGGCTCCGACGCCGTTCCAGGTTCTCAACTTCGCGCTGAACCTCGAATATCTCGAGGCGACCTTCTACAGCTTCGCCGCCACCGGCGCCGATCTCGATGCGGTCACCGTCGGCGCCAACTCCGGGGTGGTCACGGGCGGCGCCAAGGTGCCGTTCCAGAGCCCGGTGGTCGCCGCCTACGCCCAGGAGATCGCGATCGAGGAGAAGAAGCACGTCCAGGTGCTCAAGTATTTCCTCAGCCAGGTCGGCACCCCGGCAGCGCGCCCGGCGCTCGACATAGGTCCGGCTTTCGCAGCCGCGGCCAAGGCCGCCGGCATCAGCAACGGTGGCAAGTTCAACGCCTACGCCAACGACACGAGCTTCCTGCTCGCCTCCTACATCTTCGAGGACGTCGGCGTCACCGCGTATCACGGCGCTGCAGGCTTCCTGATGGGCACGCCGTACCTCGACTACGCGGCGGGTATCCTCGCCGTCGAAGCCTATCACGCGGCGATCATCCGCACCTCGCTCTTCGCCGCGAAAAGCGCCACGGTCGTCCAGGACACCGCTTTGATCTCCAACCTTCGCTCGACGCTCGCCAACGGCAAGCCCGGGGTCGACGACATCGGCATCGGAACGCCGTCGAAGCCGACGCTGGTGCCGGTCAATGCGCCGAGGGCCACGCAGTTCGTCGACATCGCCGGCGGCGACGCCATCGCCTACGGCCGTACCCCGGCGCAGGTCCAAAACATCGTCTTCGGCAAGGCCGGGGCGACGAAGGGCCTGTTCTTCCCGAACGGCATGACCATGGGCACGCCTGCCGGCTAGCGGCCATCGGACTTTGCGCGGCGGGGATGCTCCCGTCGCGGCAAGTCCAGGCAGCTCGCAGCATCAGGCCGCCAAAATACTCGATGTTGTAATTATACAATAGAGCTCGCGGCAGTCTCGTGTAGACTTCACTGCAATAAATCCAACGGGTGAATCCACCATGCGCTCACATGTCCTGCCAGCCCTCACGGTTTCGGTGCTCGCGCTCGCGACGACGGCGGCGCTGGCCGCCGACCTGCCCGCGCGCCGCGCCCCGCCGGTGTATATCCCGCCGCCGATCCCGGTGTTCAGCTGGACCGGCTTCTTCATCGGCGGTAACGCCGGCGCGAACTTCGACGACGGCCGCTCGGGGCGCTACTATTTCCCGGCCGGCTCGATCGCCGGCTCGACCGGAAGCGCCGGCACGTTGACGACGGGCGGCAGCCACAGCAGCACCGGCTTCACCGGCGGCGGCCAGATCGGCTACAATTACGAACTCGGCGGCGGCGGCTTCGGCGGCCTTGGCGGTCTCGGCGGTCTTGCCGGCGGCGGCGGGCTGATCATCGGCGGCGTGGCCGATGCGCAATATCTCGATCAGAGAAACAGCTTCGACAACAATTACACGTTCGCCCCGAATTCGGCGCTGACCCTCGGCAACGCCTTCGTGCGCGTGCCGGGCCTCGGGCGCACCAACCTCGTCACGACCGGGCCGCGGGGCGACGAGTTCTTCGGCACGATCCGCGGGCGCCTCGGCGTCGCCTTCGATCGGGTGATGCTCTACGGGACGGGCGGCTTCGCCTACAATTCCCGCGCGACCGGCTACACCTACGGCGGCGGTCTCGAATATTCGATCACCAACAACATCTCGATCGGCGCCGAGTACCTGCGCGTCAATCTCGGCGGCGGTGGCGCTTACAGCGCGGTCTACACGCCGGCCGCCGGCCTCGGTGCGGGTACGCTCACCCTCAACACGGCAGGCGGACGCGAGCAGTTCAACGTCGCGCGCGCCGTCCTGAACTACAGGTTCACCTCGCCCCTGGCCCCGGTGGTCGCGCGCTACTGAATCGTAGATTTCGAACCTTACTTCGGCAAAGGGCGAGACCGCGGTCTCGCCCTTTTCGCGTCGTCCTTCGAGATCGACTTAGTCGGCGAGATCGACTCACTCGTCGGGGGCGCGGCGCATCATCTGGTTTGCCGCCAAAGGCTGCCGCGA
>CAZZZM010000130.1:0-8400 GCA_964658465.1 uncultured Nakamurella sp. | reverse complement strand
GCTGATCGAGGCGTGCGGCCTCGCCTACCTGCACGTGTTCCCCTATTCGCCGCGCCCCGGCACGCCGGCGGCGCGGATGCCGCAGGTCGCGACGGCCGTCGTGCGCGAGCGCGCGGCGCGGCTGCGCGCGGCCGGCGACGTCGCCCTGCACCGCCATCTTGCGGCGCGTCGCGGCCGCGTGCTGTCCGTGCTCGTCGAGCGCGGCGGTCGCGGACATGCGCCGGATTTCTCACCCGTTGCGACGGGCGTCCTGACGCCCGGCCGCATCGTTCCCATGACCGTGACCGGCGACGATGGTCGCCGCCTGCTAGGCACGCCCCTCCATGCCTGACGCCTCCAACGAACGGCGCTCCATCGCCCGCGCGCTCCTCTCGGTGTCGGACAAGACCGGCATCGTCGATTTCGCCCGCGCGCTGGCCGCGCAAGGCGTCGCTCTCGTCTCCACCGGGGGCACCCACAAGGTGCTGGTCGAGGCCGGCCTCGCCGTCGCCGAGGTCGCCGATCTCACCGGTTTTCCCGAGATGATGGACGGCCGCGTCAAGACCCTGCATCCCAAGGTGCACGGCGGCCTGCTGGCGATCCGCGGCAATCCCGAGCACGAGGCGGCGATGCTCGCGCACGACATCCGCGCCATCGACCTGCTCGTCGTGAACCTCTACCCGTTCGAGGCGACGGTGGCGCGCGGCGCCGACTACGAGACCTGCGTCGAGAACATCGACATCGGCGGCCCGGCGATGATCCGCGGCGCCGCCAAGAACCATGCCGACGTCGCCGTCGTGGTCGATCCCGACGATTATCCGCAGGTGCTCGCCGCGCTGGCCGCGGGCGGCACCGACCTCGCGCTGCGCAAGCGCCTCGCGCAGAAGGCCTATGCGCGCACGGCCGTCTACGACGCGGCGATCTCGAACTGGATGGCCGGCGTCCTCGGCGAGACGGCGCCGAAATACCGGGCCTTCGGCGGCACGCTGATCGAGGCGCTGCGCTACGGCGAGAACCCGCACCAGAAGGCCGCCTTCTATGCCGGCGCCGAGGCGCGGCCGGGCGTGGCGACCGCCCGCCAGGTCCAGGGGAAGGCGCTCTCCTACAACAACGTCAACGACACCGACGCGGCGCTCGAGCTCGTCGCCGAGTTTCCGGCCGCCGAGGGGCCGGCGGTGGCGATCATCAAGCACGCCAACCCCTGCGGCGTGGCGCGCGGCGACAGCCTGCTCGCCGCCTACGAACTGGCGCTGCGCTGCGACCCGGTGTCGGCCTTCGGCGGCATCGTGGCGCTGAACGGCCGGCTCGACGCCGCGGCGGCCCGCGAGATCGTCAAGATCTTCACCGAGGTCATCGTCGCGCCGGAGGCCGACGAGGAGGCGATCGCCATCGTCGCCGGCAAGCCCAACCTGCGCCTGCTGCTCACCGGCTCGCTGCCGGACCCGCGCGCGCCGGGGCTGACGATCCGCCCGGTCGGCGGCGGCTTCCTGGTCCAGGGCCGCGACGACGCCGTCGTCGCCGATCTCGATCTGCGGGTCGTCACCAAGCGGGCGCCGAGCGCCGCCGAGCTGGCCGACCTGCGCTTTGCGTTTTCGGTCGCGAAACACGTCAAATCCAACGCCATCGTCTACGCGAAGGGCGGGGCGACGGTGGGGATCGGGGCGGGGCAGATGAGCCGCATCGATTCGTCCCGCATGGCGGCGATGAAGGCCGGCGAAGCGGCGCAGGCGGCCGGGCTGCCGCAATCCCTGGCCGAAGGCTCGGTGGTGGCGTCCGACGCCTTCTTTCCGTTCGCCGACGGCCTGCTCGCCGCCGCAAAGGCGGGCGCGACGGCGGTGATCCAGCCGGGCGGCTCGATGCGCGACGACCTCGTCATTTCAGCCGCCGACGAGGCGGGGCTGGCGATGGTGATGACCGGGACGCGACATTTTCGGCACTGATCGCTGCAATTCGCGGGAATCCATTAACCACAGGCAGATTTCCGGGAGATGCCCGTTGCCGGTCATCTTCTGTTCGGTTTCGATGCCTACATTCACATCCAGGCGCAGACGAAGACCCACCGAAAGCGCCGAGGAGTTGGACATATTATGCTGGTGAGCGAAAAAGACGCCATCGATGGCGCCCGCGTTCTCAAGAAGATCGGTAAGATTCAGGCCGCGACCGCCTGGCATGCCGCAGGCTACAATCCCGTCTCGAACAACTGGCGCGAGCGCGTGCTGCAGGAGCTGATCCGCCGCGCCGAGGACATCGACGCCGACGCGATCATCGGGGTGGACTTCTCGGTCGAGCCGGTCGAGGGCCGCGACGAAGGCGGCATCGAGCTGGAGCGCGTCTGCGCCACCGGCATCGCCGTCAGGCTCGCCAACGCCGCCTAGACCGCACTATTTAGGTTCGGAAACGAAAAGGCCGGGGGATCGCCCCCGGCCTTTCGCGTTCTGATCTCGATTAAAGGCGCTCAGCGCGCCGGACGCAGCCTGTTGAACACGAGCCCCGCACACACCAGGACGGCGAGCACCCCGATCAACGTGATGGCGAGCGCCGGCGTGCCGCTGTTGCTCTGGCAGGCCGCCGGGAGATGGCCGAGCGCGGCTTCGTAGCCGCGGCACAGATGGCCCGCGGCCGAGTCGGCGACGAAACCCCACATGATGATGATCCCTTGGTCGAGGCCGGCAGCCGCCAGCGCGGCGCGGTACCGTCGTGAATACAATGTGGGAAAGCCGCCTGCGCGGTGCAGCGCGGCCCGGCGCATGGCTGCCCCGCGCTGCGGGACGTCCTAGGCGGCGAACGCCCTTGCCGCCTCAGGCGCGGGCGGGCGCGGCGCCGATCGTCGACGGGCTGCGGTCGACGCGCGAGTACAGCGTGTAGCGCGAGTCGAAGATGAAGGTCAGCCACAGCGCCGTCCACGACTTGTGGTGCTTCAGCGTGTCGTAGAACTCAGGCGCCGCCTTGCGCAGCATCGGCAGCCGCCGCCACGGGATGTCGGGGAAGTCGTGGTGCTCGTTGTGGTAGCCGATGTTGAGCGCCACGAGGTTCAGCGGGCCGTAATAGTCGAAGGTCTCCTGCTCGGGGTCGAGCGTGAAATGCTCCTGCACCCAGCGGGCGCCGAGCGGGTGCAGCCCGACCGAGAACCAGAACGAGGCGAAGAGGTAGAGCAGGCCGTTCAGGCCGCAGAACCACCAGATCGCGGCGTCGAAGGCGAAGACGGCGGCGCCGTTGTAGATGGTCCAGCGGTTCCTCATCGGCACGGTGCCCTTGAGCCGCTCGAGCCGGGTCAGCTGGAAGATCGCGAAGAAGAACAGCCAGCCGGCCTTCATGTACCATTTGTTGCCGACGAGATCGGCTTCCCAGCGCGAGGGCAGGTCGGCGTCGAAATCGTAGTCGCCGAGGTGGCTGTGGTGCTTCACGTGATAGCAGCGAAAGCCCATCGCGGTCGGGACGGTATTCGGCAGGTCGGCGAGGATGAGGCCAAGCTTGTTGGCGAGCACGTTCTTGAAGACGAGGTTGTGCGTGTAGTCGTGGATGGCGACGAACATCGCGTGGTTGGGGAAGGCGCCGATGCTCCAGGCGAGGATCAGCGCCAGCCACCAATAGCCGATCCCGAGATGGCCGAGAGCGTAGGCCATCGCCGTCTGGCCGACCACCACGCCGACGGTGATCGCGAAGGTCCAGAGGTCGTGGCCCATCAGCGCCCGGACCTGCGGGTGCGCCTTCAGGATCGCCATGCGGCGGATCGGGTGCGGGCGCTTGAGCTCGGCGGGAAAGAAGCCGCGGCGGAAGGTGTCCGCCGTCGCACGCTTGGTGCGGCCGAGATCGATCACGTCGGTCATTGTCGTCCCATCCTCGAGCGCGTGCGGGAAAGCGTCAGGCGGTCAGCCGCTTCTCGTACACGCGATGAACCTTGTCGATCTCGGCGCCCGACATCTCGATCGGCCGCCGCATCCCCATATTGTCCTCGAGCACCCAGCCGAACTCGATGTGGTCGATCGAGAAGCCGCGGCCGCGCCGGCGCATTTCCTCGATGAAGGCGAGTGTCACGACACCCCCCACCGCCTTGCGCTGGAGCGCCTTGCGGACCCCGAACAGCACCAGGCGTCCCGACTTGAACTCGTGCTTGCGCACCCGCGCGACGATCTTCGGCAGCCCGAACGGGAACAGCCGGCCGTCGCGATCCGCTATGATCTCGTGCAAGTTGGGCAACACGATGCCGAACGCCTGCGGTTCCTTGTCGAGCTCGACGATGAAGCCGCCTTCGGCCGGCATGATGTACTTGAGCGCGTCGGCGACCGACATGAACTCTTCGTGCGTGAAGGGCACGAAGCCCCAGTTCGCGCTCCAGGCATCGTTGAAGATGTCGACGACGATCGCCGCTTCGGTCTTCAGGTTCTTGAGGTCGAGCGTGCGGATGTTGATCCGCTGCTTCCACTCCGGCCGCGTCATGATCGAGCCTTTGGTCTCGAGCTCGGCGCGATTGACCGCGTAGCGGTAGGAAAGCAAGTCGCGGGCCTTGGCGTAGCCGCAGGCCTCGAGCCGCTTCGGCAGGTAGGCGGGCGACCACGGCATGAAGATCATCGGCAGGGCGGTGAAGCCCTCGACGAGCATGCCGGCTTCCGAGTTCACCGACGGCGAGAACGGCCCGCAGATCGCGGTCGCGCCGCGGGCGCGCAGCCAGGCCTCGGCGGCGGCGGTGAGGGCGGCCACCACATCGGCATCGTCGATCGCGTCGAAGGCGCCGAACTGCGCCGGCGAGGCTTCGACCGGCTGCGTGCCGTCGGTGTAGATCTGCGCGGCGATGCGGCCGACGTAGCGGCCGTCCTTGCGGGCCAGGTAGGCCTGCGAGTCGACGCGCTTGAAATGCGGGTTCAGCTTCTTGGCGTAGTTGGTCCAGCGCTCGGCATCGAGCGGCGCCGAGAAGCCGGGCATCCCCTTGTAGAGCTGGCGCGGCAGGCGACAGAACGCGAGGAACTTGCCCAGTCCCTCGACCGGGATGATCTCGACGCTCACGATCGTGCTTTCCTTGCCGCGACGCCCCTCAGGACGCCGCGCTCAACGCGTCCTGGTCGTGCATCAGCGCGTCGGTGGCGATGGTGCTCTGGAGCATCGCGTCGCGCAGCAGATCCTCCGGGATCGCCGCGATGTCGACGTCGGCGGCGATGCGGGCGCGATCCTGCGCCTGGAACTCGACGAGCGCCGCGATGACGCCGCGGATGTCGGCTTCCGAATGCATCGCCGACATGAAGAAGCGCAGCCGCGGCTGGTCCTTCGGCACGCCGATCTGGATGATCGGCGGCACGTAGAACCCCTGCTGCCCGAGGAACTGCGAAGCGGCGAGCGTCGCATAGCTGTCCTTGAAGAGGATCGGCACGACGCCGCGGCCGATGGCCGGGCCGGTGTCGAGGCCGGCCTCGCGGGCCAGCTCGACGAACAGCTCGCTGTTGTGCGCGAGGCGCCGGATGCGCCAGGATTCCGTCTGCGTCAGCTCGAGCGCCGCCAGCGCGGCCGCCGAGATCACCGGCGAAAGGCCGACCGAGTAGACGAAGCCCGGCAGCGTGTAGCGGAACCAGTTGATGACTTCGGCCTTGGCGCAGACGAAGCCGCCGCAGGAGGCGAAGCTCTTCGAGAGCGTGCCGATGATGAGGTCGATGTCGTTGGGGTCGACGCCGGTGTACTCGCAGAGCCCGCGGCCCTCTTCGCCGAGCACGCCGATCGAATGCGCCTCGTCGAGGAGCAGCCAGGTCTGATGCTTCTTTTTCAGCTCGACCAGGCGGGGCAGGTCGACGATGTCGCCGTCCATCGAGAACAGGCTCTCGGAGACGATCAGCGCCGTCTTGTAATGGCCGCGCTTCTCGGTGAGCAGCTGGTCGAGATGATCGAGGTCGTTGTGGCGGAAGAAGACCACGTCGGCCGGCGAGGACTTGCAGCCGGAGATGATGGAATTGTGCGACAGCTCGTCGAGGAAGATGACGCCGCGCGTCCCCATGATGTGCTGGATGACGGTGACGTTGGTCAGGTAGCCGGAGACCAGCGTCATCACCGACTCGACGCCGACGAAATCGGCCAGCGCCTGCTCGAGGTCCTTGTGCCGGGCCCGCTCGCCGCCGACGAGGCGCGAGGCGAGGGCGCCGAGGCCGGTCATGTCGAGGGCGTCGGCCGCCGAGGCCTTGATGGCCGGGTGGTCGCTGAGGCCGAGATAGTCGTAATTGGCGAACGAGACGAAGCGCTGGTTGCGCGCCGCGGCGTCCTGGCGCGCCTTGTCGACGGGAACGAAGAAGGGGTTGTGTTCGGCGAGATAGGCACCGCCGGCAAGGCGGAAACGCTTGTGGGCGAAATCGGCTAGGCTCTTCTGCTTGTGCACGTTTCCGTCTCTTCTGTCTGTTCTTCTATCGACTTCCCGCGGCGCAGGACAATCATGACAATTCGTTCAGGTCGGGGAGGGATATCATCTCGAAATTGGCGGACAAGCGTACGAAAGACACGCTCGTCGAAACGCCCTTGCGCCGGCTTAGCGCAGATGGTGTTTCCCAAGTCGAAACAGGACGTTAAGCGATAATTCAATTCGCATTACATTCCGTTACAAAGCGATCCCCGGCCAAGGGGGCGGCCAGCCGGTGCCCGGGGCGGCCCGGCGCATGAGCAGTCGGACGGCAGTTCCGACGCGCCTGGCGGCGTTCGCCCGGGCGGTCGTCGCGCTGCGGTCGAGCGCGCCGCCGCGCGCGGCGATGCTGCGCAGCGGCGCGGCGATCGGCGTGGGCTTCATCGGTTTTCTCGCGCTCGGGTCGCCGGAGCAGGCGGTGGTCTGCGCCTTCTTCACCAACTTCCTCTGCCTCGCGGACAAGGCGACGGACCTGCCGACCCGCGTCTGGGTCCAGCTGCTCGGAGCGGTCCTCTGCATCGGCGCCGGGGCGATCGGCATCCTGGTGGCCGGCAATCCGCCGATGATCCTGCTCACCACCTTCGTGGTCGCGCTGTTCGCCGGCTTCGTGCACGGCACCGCCCCGGGCGTCGAGGCGATCCCGCGCTACGCACTGATCTGCCTGGTGGTCAGCGCCTTCCTTCCCGTCGGCACCATGCCCATCCTGCTGGCTCTTGCCGCCGGCACGGCCGTGTCCCTGGCGACCGTGGTGCTGGACGATCACATCCGGCACGGGCGTCGCGGCATCCGCATCGCCCGGATGCGCGCGGCGGTCGTCTATCCGGGGCCTCGCTTCAGCCTCGTCTACGGCCTGGCGACGGTGGCCGGCCTCGGTCTCGGCCTCGCCCTCATCGCGACGCGCCCCTATTGGGTCGCGCTCACCACGATCCTGGTGATGCAGCCCGACCGGCGCGCCAACACGATCCGCGCCGTGCAGCGCTTCCTCGGCACGCTCGCCGGCGTCGTCGCCGCCTTCCTCGTGGTGCTGATCGCCCCGACCGCGGCGCGCAGCCAGACGCTGCTCTTGCTCGCCGTCGTGCTGCCCTTCGTGTGGCCTCTCGGCTTCGAGCGCAATTACGCGTTCGGCGTCGCCATTCTCTCGATGTGGGTGCTCGTCCTCATCGACACCGCGCTGCCGCCGGGCGAGATCGCCGGCCCGCTGTTCCTGGCGCGGCTGTCCAACACGTCGATCGGCTGCGCTCTGGCGCTTGCCGGCAGTTTCGTCGTCTACGAAACCAGTGCGGAGATCGCCGACGAGGCCTCGCAGGCGTGACGTCGAATCGAGCCGCGTCCGCGAGTAAGGTCAGGCGCTGCGCTGGCCGAAGCCTTGCAAGGGGGACGTTAGCTTGGCGGGACGCGCTGCAACGAACGGGTAAGTTGCCGCGTTGACCACACGGTTTCGTCGAAAACGCGGCACATGGGACGATGAAAGACTTTGGGATCATGAAGGAAACCGCCGCGATCGAGGAATCGAAGCGGTCCGGCCGTCTGGTGGTGGTCTCCAATCGCGTTCCCGTCCCGTCCCCCGGCTCGTCGTCGGCCGGCGGCCTCACGGTGGCGCTCGGCGCCGCGCTCGAACGGACGGGCGGCCTGTGGTTCGGCTGGTCCGGCAAGACGGCCACCGAGGCCGAGCCGCAGCTGCACGAGCAGACGCATGGCAACGTCGACTACGCGGTGGCCGATCTCACCCGCCGCGATATCGACGAGTATTATCACGGCTTTGCCAATCGCGTGCTGTGGCCGGTCTGCCATTACCGGCTGGATCTCGCCGATCTCTCGCGGCGCGACGTCAACGCCTATTTCCGCGTCAACGAGCAATTCGCCCGGCGGCTCGCGCGGCTCCTGAAGCCGACCGACATCATCTGGATCCAGGACTACCACTTCATCCCGATGGCGCAGTTCCTCCGCGACCTCGGCTTCTCGAACAAGATCGGCTTCTTCTACCACATCCCGTGGCCGCCTTCGGACATCGCCGCGGCGATTCCGGCCTACGATCGCATCCTCAAGTGTTT
>CAZZZM010000129.1:0-8405 GCA_964658465.1 uncultured Nakamurella sp. | reverse complement strand
CGCAGGGCTTCCAGACCTCCGACGAATTCTACCAGTACCTGCGGGACGCGTTCGATGTTCTCTACGCGGAGGGCGCGACGCGCCCGAAGATGATGTCGGTCGGCCTGCATTGCCGGATCATCGGACACCCCGGGCGGACCGCGGCCCTGATCAGGTTTCTCGACTATCTGGAAACGAAGTCCGCCGTCTGGATCACGCGCCGGATCGATCTCGCCACGCATTGGCGCGACAAACATCCGGCGAAGTAGAAGGCACGTGGCGCCGGCGTAGGTGAGCGGCCTCTCGGCGACTTCGGCAAGCACATCATCAGGACAGCACTCGGCAACGACCGCCTTCGATCGTGACGACGTTGTCGACCAATCTCAGGGCTTGCGGATGGTGCGTGATCAACACGGTCGTCCGCTCGCGCATGAGGTTTGCGAGAGCTTGCAGAACGAAGTGCTCGGACGCCGCGTCCAGGCCTTCGGTCGGTTCGTCGAGCAGGAGGAGTGGCGCGTCCCTCAGGAATGCGCGGGCGAGGGCGAGCCGCCGCGCCTGGCCGCCGGAAAGTCGCGTGCCGGTCTCGCCGACGATCGTGTCGAGCCCGTCCGGCATGGCCAGCACCTCATCGAGCAAGGCGGCATCGCGCAGGGCGGCATGGAGGCGAGCCTCGTCGGCGCCGGGACGCGCCAGCCAAAGGTTCTCGCGCACGCTGGTGTTGAAGAGGTGGGTCTGCTGCGAGACCACCGCGCAAAGTCCGCGCACGCTGTCCCCGTCGAGCGCGCGTAGCGACACGCCGCCGATGGCAACGCTGCCCTCCTGGTAGTCCCAGAAGCGCAGCAGCACGTTGAGCAGGCTGGTCTTGCCCGACCCGCTGGGGCCGACGACACCGAGCGAGCCGCCCTGCGGGATTGCGAGATCGACCCCGTCGAGCGCCCAGGGCGCATCGTCTGCGTAGCGCATCCGCAGGCCCTCGATGCGCAGGTCGAAGCGGCTCGGCGCGGCGGCGGCAATGGTCGGCTCGGTCACCGCCGGCGCGGCATCGACGATCTCGAAGATGCGGCGGGCGGCAGCGAGCGTCTCGCCGAGCGACCCGAAGGCGAGCGGCAGGGCAGCGACGGCCTCGAAGCTCGCCAGCACGAAGAGCGCGATCATCGCTAGGTCCGGGCCGGGCAACGCACGACCGGCGACGAGCGGGATGGCGAGAACAAGCGCGAGCCACATCGTGAGGTTCGCGCCGAGCCCGGACAGCGCGGAGCCGACGGCACCAACGATCGCTTGGCGCCGCTCCGCGGCAACGAGCTCGGTGCCGAGCCGCGAAATCGTCGCGCGTTGCTGGGCGTCGGCGCGGCAGACCACCAGCTCGCCGAGGCCGCGCACCGTGTCGGAGACGGCGGCGCGCAGGTCGGCGCGCAACGCCACCGCCCGGCGCCCCGGCGCGCGTCCTAAGCGTTGCGCCAGAAGCGGCAGCGCGACGCCAACGAGCAGCAGGCCGGCGCCGTCGGCCAGCGCGACCGGGCGGCTGAATAGGAACAAGAAAGCCACCATCGCGACCACCGAGACCAAGGCCGCCATGCCCGGCGCAACGATGCGGAGGTAGAGGTTGTCGAGGCTGTCGATGTCGGCGCGGATGCGGCTCAGGAGATCGCCGCCGCGGTAGTGCTGCAGCCGCGCCGGCGCCAGCGGTTCGAGGTGCTCGTAGAACCACGCCCGCAACCGCGCGATGAGCCGGAACGTCGCCTCGTGCGTGACGAGGCGCTCGCCGTAGCGGCCGCCGGTACGCAGGATCGCCAGGGCGCGGATGCCGGCGGCAGGCGCGAAATATTCGACCCCGGGGCCGCCGACACCGGCGATGGCCATCGCGGCGATGAACCAGCCGGCCAAGGCCAGCAGTCCGACGTTGGCGATGATCACGGCCGTGCTGAGCGCGATGCCGCCCAGCATCCAGCTGGCGTAGGGACGGTAGAGCCGGAGGAGCCGCAGGACATCGCTCATGCCGGGATGCCTTCGCGCGAGACATCCGCAAGGCCGACGAGCCGAGCGTAGAGCGAGCCCCGGGCGAGAAGGTCCTCATGGGGGCCACGCTCGACGATGCGTCCCTTGTCGAGCACGAGGATCGTGTCGGCGCCGCTGATCGTCTCAAGACGGTGGGCGACGACGAGCACCGCGGCGGTCGCCGCGAGTCGCTCGATCGACTGCGTGATCAGCGCCGCGGTGTCGTCGTCTAGCCCGGCGCCGGCCTCGTCGAACACCACCACGTCGGCCTCCGCGAGGAAGACCCGGGCGAGCGCGACGCGCTGGATCTCGCCGCCGGAGAGCCCTTGCCCGCGATCGCCGAGCATCGTTTCGTAGCCCCGCGGCAGGCCGGCGATCAGCGCGGTCGCACCGGCCAGCTCGACGGCGCGGCGCACGGCAGAAAGGCTTGCCTCCGGACGACCGAGGCGGATGTTGTCGAGCACGCTGCCGTGGAAGAGGGTGGGGCGCTGCGGGAGCCAGGCGACGCGGCCGAGCCAGTCCTCGTCCGCGATCTCGCGCAGGTCGATGCCGTCGACGAGGATCCGTCCGTCGTCGGGGGTCATGAAGCCGAGCAGCAGCTGCGTCAGCGTCGTCTTGCCGGCGCCGGACGGGCCAACCAGCGCGACCCGCTCGCCACGCTTCAACGTGAAGGAGACGTCGTGTAGCACCGGTTCGGCATCGTAGGCGAAGCCGATGCGCTCGAAGCGCACCTCGCGCACCGGCTGCGCCGCAAGCGCCGACGGGACGGCATCGTTCGTCGGCGGAGCGCGCTGCGGCAGTGGCGTCTTGAGCAGCGCGACGATCGCCTCGGCGGCGCCGATCGCCTCCATGCGGGCGTGGTATTGCGTGCCCATCGCGCGCAGCGGACGGTAGAACTCCGGCGCCAGCAGCAGCACGAAGAAGCCCTGCAGGAAGTGCATCTGCCCCGCGTAGAGCCGGAAGCCGATGAAAACCGCCACCATGGCGATGCTGACGGTGGCGAAGAACTCCAGCGCCAGCGACGACAGGAAGGCGACGCGCAGGACCTTCATGGTGCTCTCGCGGTAGTCCTCCGCGATGGCGGCGACGACCGCAGCTTCGGCGCGACTGGCGTTGAAGAGCTTCAGCGTCGTCAGCCCCTCGATGGCGTCGAAGACATGAGCGCTCATCCGCGCCAGCTTGCGCCATTGGCTTTGGTTCAGGGCCTCCGTGCCTTTGCCGATGAGGATCATGAACAGCGGGATCAGCGGCGCCGAGAGCACCATGATGAGCCCTGAGATCCAGTCCGCCGGCACGACGAAGACGAGGATGGCGAGCGGGATGCACGCTGAGAGCGCCATCTGGGGCAGATAGGCGGCGTAGTAGCGATGCAGCGTCTCGACGCCGTCGACCGTGGTGGTGACGATGTCGCCGGTGCGCTGCGCCCTCATCCAGGCCGGCCCGAGCGCGGCGATGTGGGCCTGCAAACGATCGCGGACCAGAAGCACGACGCGGGCGCCGGCCTCGAAGGCCACGCCTTCGCCGGCGGCGCCGACGAGCGCGCGCAGGACGAAGACGACGAGCAGACCGCAAAGCAAGGGCCAGACATCGTCGAGGCCGCGCCCGGCGATGACCACGGCATCGACGATGCGGGCGAGGAGCCAGGCCTGAGCGATGATCAGAAGGCCGCCCGACAGCCCGAGAGCGATGGCGGCTGAGACGAAAGAACGTACGGCCGGAGCGAAGCCGCGGAGCCAGCGATCCAGAGCCTTGCCGGTGGCGCGCGACACCAGGGCCGAAGGCGTCGCCATCCTAGCCGCCCGGCCGCGTCAGCGCCCGCGCAAGCGCGCGAGCCTGTCGTATTCCCCTTTTACCAGGATGGCGATCAAGGCGGCCGTGAAGGCCACCATGGCCAGGGCGGCCAGCCGCATGCCGCCCGAGAGCCCGAAAATCAGGGCCAGTGGCACCAGTCCGACGACGGGGCCGCCCGCGAAGAGCCCGGCAAGACGCAGGTTCCAGCAGGCGAGCCGCAGACGGGGGAGATCCATCACGCCGGTTCACTCGTGATAGGAGGCGAGCTTGGCGACGCGGGCCCGGAAGACCCAGATCTGGTACCAGTTGTACATGATCATCACGGGGAACAAGAAGACGAGCGTCAGAAGGAAGGTGAAGAGCGAGATCTCCGGACTGGCGGCGGCGGCGACCGTCCAGGTGCCGGGCACCATGTCGGGGTAGAGCGTCGCGAACATGCCGCCGGCGACGATGGCGATCGTCAGGTCGAGCCAGAGCAGCGCGTGAAAGTCGCGGTCCTTGATCGAGGCCCGGCGCATCATGACGGTCGAGCCCAGCGCCGCCAGCAGGAACAGGCCCCACACCCAGAAATAGTGCCCGAGCCAGTTGTTCCACGCCCAGGGGAACTCCAACGCGCTCCAGACCACCGTGACCATCACCGCGCCGAGGACGAGGTAGAAGGCGCGATCGGTCCAGACAGCCGCCCGATCGCGGATCGGCTCGCCACGCTCGAAGCGGGCGCGGATGAACAGCCCGCCGGACAGCGACACGGCGATCACCGCGGCGACTCCCGTCCACACGCTGAACGGGCTGATGAACCGGAAGGCGCCGCCGACGTAGGTCGGCACATGGTCGGCCTGGTGGGTGAGAGGGAAGCCGTGCAGGACGGCACCGACGCACATACCGCCGAAGAATGTCGCGATCAGGCTCGAGAGCCCGAAGGCGTAATCGGTGAAGCGCTGCGTCCAACGCTCGGCGAGGTGGCGATATTCCAGCGCGACCGCCCGGGTGAGGATCGCCCAGAGGACCACCATCAGCGGGATCATCAGGTAGCTGAGCACCGAGCCGTAGGCGAACGGGAACGAGCCGAACAGCACGCCGCCCGCGACGATCAGCCAGGTCTCGTTGGCGTCCCAGGTGCCGGCCATGGCCTGCATGATGGCGCCGCGCTCGTCCTTGTCGGCGACGAAGAGCGAGAAGATGCCGGCGCCGAGATCGGCGCCGTCGAGGATGATGTAGGCCAGGATGCAGAACGCGACGGCGCACCACCATCCGTTGGCGAGAACATGCTGCAGCGGGGTCAGATCCTTCATCGGACAGGCTCCGGCGTCAGGCGGGATGCAGCCGGCCGGGCTTCGCCGGCTTGCTGGCAATCGGCGTTTCCACGGCGGTCTGGTGGTCCGGGTGGTCCTTGGGCATCTCGCCGAGGCTCTCGTTGCCGTCCTGCGGTATGGGCGTCGACATGTTCGGTCCTTGCGAAACCAGCTTGTTGAGGAACCACCAGGTGGCACCCCAGACCAGCAGTTCGAACCCCATGTAGCCTATCAGCCAGACGACCTCTTGCGCGACGGACATGTGGCTGACGCCCTCGTTCGTCCGCATCAGGCCGTTGACGACCCAGGGTTGACGCCCGACCTCGCGCGTCCACCAGCCGACCCAGATCGCGAGATAGGGCAGCACCGCGCTCGCCATCACCGCCCGCAGAAACCATTTCTGCTCGGTGACGGTCGCCACCTCGAGCTTGCGACGCCACGCGAGCCAGCCGCCCCAGAAGGCGATCAGCATGAGGACCATGCCGCAGCCGACCATGACGCGGAAGCCGTAGAACGGGATCAGGAACGGCGGCTGATCCACCTTCTTGAAGTCGTTGAGGCCTTGGACCTTGCCGCTCCAGCTATGGGTCTCGAGCAGGCTCAGCACATGCGGGATCGTCACCGCCCAGGCGTTGCCGTCGCCCTTGTCGTTGGGCCAGGCGATGAGATGCCAGCCGGTGTTGACGGACCCGTTCTGGTTGTAGGTGTCCCAGTGGCCTTCCATCGCCGCGAGCGTAGCGGGCTGGTCCTTCGCGACCGTCAGGCCGGTTCCATCGCCGAGGTAGACCTGCAGCGGCGCGACGACGACCAGGGCGACGATCGACCATTTGAGCGCGCGCTGGAACAGCGGCACGTGGCGCTTGGTCAGCACGTAATAGGCCGAGATGGAGGCGACGACGCAGATCGCCAATTCGTAGGACGCGACCAGCATGTGCGGAAACGAGTACAGCACGTCAGGGTTGAGCAGCGCCTTGACCCAGTCTTCCACGATGAAGACGCCGTTCTTGAAGCTGACGCCGGTGGGCGTTTGCATCCAGGAATTGGCGTCGAGGATCCACATCGCCGAGATCGCGGAGGAGAGGGCCACGTTGAAGGTGGCGAAGAGATGCATCCGCCGGCTGATCTTGCCCCAGCCGAAGATCATCAGCCCGATGAACCCGGCCTCGTACATGAAGGCGGTGATGGTCTCGTAGCCGAGCACCTGACCGAAGAACGGGCCGGCCGCCTGGGAGAACGGCCCGTAGAGGATGCCGAAGGCCATCTCCATGGTGATGCCGGTGGCCACGCCGGCCGCGAAGTTGATGATCAGCAGACGCTCGAAGAAGCGCGTCAGGCGATACCATCGCTCGTCCTCGGTCCTCAGCCAGGCCGCCTCGGAGAAGAAGAGCAGCCCCGCCAGACCGATCGTCAGGGGCGGATAGAGGATGTGGAACGTCGTGATCCAGCCGAAATCCAGCCGGGCCAGCACGAGCGATAACGAGTTCTCTGCCATCCGACGACGCCGCTCCGGTCCCACGCGCTTGCGTATGTAGGCCGTCCTGGTCCCGCGCAGAAGCAAGGCAAGCCGACGCACCCAACAGCGCCAGCCGAAACCAGATCATGGCGACCATATCAGGGGCAAGCCTCGGCTGAATGAATAAGAAGACAGAGACGTCGAGCGATCGCGTGGCGCCGACCGGTCGGTTGTAGGCCCAGGTAGGCGTTCCGCGCTCATCGGATGCCGGAGGTCGCTTGCGATGCCGCTTCCGGCGCACCCGGCCAGACGACTTGGACCGGCGCGGACATCGTTGCCCGCGGTGGCCATCCTCGCCGAGAAGGCTCAGCTCGCCGCCGCGATCGCCTCGTTGCCGCCGAAGGCCCATGCTTTGAGGCCAACCTAACGGGCGGTAATGGAGGGCCCTGCAAGATTCCGCAAAAGCAAAGATCCGACGTAGATTTCTTTCAAATCAGCAACGGCCGAAGCCGGACGTGTCTCTCAATCTTAAAAAGACGACCCCCTCGAACAATCGACGTCATTTGCCGTTGGGTCGTGATGACCAGATCCGACGCCGCTGACGCCAAACGAACAAGCTTCAAAGAGCTGCTCGCGGTCGCGGGTCCTGGCATCGTCGTGATGCTCGCCGACACCGACGTCGGCAGCCTCATCACGGCGGCGCAAAGCGGCGCGAAGTGGGGCTACTCGCTGCTGCTGCTGCAAGTCGCGCTCATTCCGATCCTCTACATCGTTCAGGAGCTGACGGCGCGTCTCGGCGCGGCGACGGGCAAGGGGCACGGCGCGCTCATTCTCGAGCACTTCGGGGCGTTCTTCGCCTGGCTTTCTTTTGCCGGGCTGGTCGTCGCCGGGCTCGGCGCGATGATCACCGAGTTCTCCGGCATCGCCGGCATCGGTGACGCTGCGCATATGTCCCGATGGATCAGCCTGGGGTTGCCCGCGCTTTTGTTGATCGGAATCGTGTTTACGGGCAGCTACCGGCACGTCGAGCGGGTTGCCATCGCCGTCGGCCTGTTCGAGCTCGTGTTCGTCGGGCTCGCCATCGCCAGCCGCCCCGACCCCGCGCAGATCGTCGGCTCGTTCGCGCATCTGCCGCTGAACGACGGCAAGTTTCGCGTCCTCATCGCCGCCAACATCGGGGCCGTGGTGATGCCGTGGATGATTTTCTATCAGCAGTCGGCGGTCGCCGACAAAGGCGTGCGCGCCGATCGCATCGCGGGCACCCGGTGGGACACGCTTTTCGGCGCGATCTTGAGCCAAACCGTGATGGGCGCGATCCTCGTCGCGACGGCGGCGACGATCGGCAAAAGCGGGCACGGAAAAGGGTTGAAGACCGTCGGCGATCTGGTCGGCGTCTTCACCCCGGTGTTCGGCCATACGGCTGGCCTCATATGCCTGGCGCTCGGCATCATCGCCGCCGCGTTCGTGGCGCTCAACGTCGTCGCGCTGGCGCTCGCCTGGAACCTCGGCGACCTCACCGGCGCCAACCGATCTTTAGAGGATCGGCCGCGCGACGCGCCGCTGTTCTACGGCATCTTCACTCTCGCCGTGGTCGCCAGCGCTGTGGCGGTGCAACTCATCCCGAACATCATCGACCTCAACGTCGGCGTGGAGGTGATGAATGCACTGCTGCTTCCGCTCGCTCTCGGCCTCCTCATAGCGCTCGCGACGCGGGCGCTGCCGCCGAAATATAGCCTGTCCGGGGCCTACAAATGGGTCGTCTATGTCGTGGCGGGTCTCACCGTGATCTTCGGCCTGATCGGCGGCCTCGACGCTATCGGTTTGATCTGAAGGCCGTCGTTCGGCCGATTTGGCGTCCCGGAAGGGATTCGAACCCCTGACCTACGGTTTAGGAA
>CAZZZM010000128.1:0-8466 GCA_964658465.1 uncultured Nakamurella sp. | reverse complement strand
TGCCGATCCTCGGCGTCGACGTCTGGGAGCACTCCTACTACATCGACTACCGCAATCGCCGCCCCGACTACCTCAAGGCCTTCCTCGAGCACCTGGTCAACTGGGACTACGTCGAGGAGCTGCACGCGGCCGCCAAGTAACCGAACGCGACAGGCTCAGGCGGCGATCGCGCCTTCGATCGCCGCCGCCCCGCGCAGGAACTGGTCGATCGTGGCGCGCAGGATCTGCGCCTGTGCGCCGACGTCGGTTGCGGACTGATGCACCTGCGCGGCGGACTGGTCGGTCTCGCCGACCGTCGACGCAAGCACCTTCATGCTGGCCGCCGCCGTCTGCGCGGTCCGCGCGGCATCCGCCGCACCGCGCGAGATGTCGGCGGTCGTGACCGCCTGGCGCTCGACCGCGTCGGTGATGACCGCGCTGAAGCGCTCGGCCTTCGAGATCGTCGCGTCGATCGCCGCTATCGCCTCGACGGCGCGCGACGTCGTTCCCTGGATCGAGCGGACGTGATCGGCGACGTGACGCGAGGCTGCCGTCGTCTGCTCGGCCAAGGCCTTCACCTCAGCTGCGACGACCGCGAACCCGCGCCCCGCTTCGCCGGCGCGTGCCGCCTCGATCGTCGCGTTGAGCGCCAGCAGGTTGGTCTGCGCGGCGATGCTCTGGATGAGCGCGATGATCTCGTCGATCGCCTCCGTCTTGGCGTTGAGGCCCTGGATCAGGCCGCCGGTCTCGGTCGCGAGATGCGTGGCCTCGACGACGATGTCGCGGGTCTGATCGGCCTGGCGCTCGACCTCCTGGATCGAGGCCGACAAGTCTTCGACCGCAGCCGCGACGCCGCTGACGCTCGACGTCGTCTGCCGGATCGCGGCCGCCACCTCGCTGGCGCGGCCGCTGCTCTGCGTGGCGATGGACGTGAGGCTGTCGGCGGCGACCGACATCTGGTCGCTGCAATCGGCGACCTCGTCGAGCGTGAGGCGGATCGCCGACTGGAAATGGCCGACCTCGCGGGTGATCCGCGTATGCCGGTCGGCGGCGAAGGCATGCATCGTGTCGGCTTCCGTCTGCAGCCGGTCGCGGTCGAGCAGGCGGTTCTTGAACGTCTGCACGGCCGTCGCCATCGCGCCGACCTCGTCGCGGCGCCCGAGCGCCGGGACCTCGACGTCGTAGCGCGCCTCGACGAGCGCGCTCATCGCGCGGACGAGATCGTGCAGCGGCCGCATGCGGCGCGCGAAGGCGATCCGCAGGATCGTCGAGATGAGGACGAGCCCGGCGATGCCGGCGCAGAGGAAGAGCAGGAACTGGCGGACCGCGCGCAAGCGGGCGGAGGCGGTGTCGTAGACGAGCAGGACCTTCGCGCCGGCGAGAGGACCGGGAGCCGTCACCGCGGTAACGGTGGCCACCTCGTCGAGCGACCAGTGCTCGGCGTGCGTCGCGCCATCGGGAAGCGTCGTGTCGATCGTGCCCGCGGCGCCGGGCGTCGCGTCGTCGCGATCGAAGCTGAACAGCGTACGTCCCGACGGCGCCAAGATCGCCATCTGCAACAGGTCGGGATCGAGCCGCAGGAAGCTCGACCGCGTGTCCGTGTCCTCGACGCCGTGCTCGGCGGCCTCGGTGGCGAAGAGCGGGACGATCCGCGCGGTGGTCTCGGAGCGGCGCGACAGCTCGTGCATGCCCATGAAGAGCGACAGGAAGCCGGCGGCGATCGAGATCGCGACAAGTGTCGCCCCAACCGTGCACATGCAGGTCGCGGCGAGCGCATCAAGCATCGACGCGCCAGGGTGGCCTAGGGACGTCTTGCTTCTCTGCGGTTGCACGGGCGCCGTTTCTTTCGGGGGAGCCCGCAGCCTTGCATCGGATGCTTAATTTTCCCTGCCGAGGCGGGTGAGTTGCGCGCCGCGCGCCTCGAGGATCCGCTCGAACATCGGCGACAGAAGGAAGCGCAGCTCCTGCTCGCGGGTCTCGACGACCGGATCGAGCGCCCGCAGCGCGTCGTCGGCATGGCCCGGGTGGCACATGACGAGATGGGCCGCGCCGGGCGCGCGCAGGTAGCGTGCGAACTGGGCGGCGTAGTCGTGCGACGGATCGAACGACGAGAAGCCGGCGAACCCGTCGTTGACGGCGAGCCCGGCGTCGCGCGCCCGGCCGGCGAAGCCGCGGGCGAGGACGGCGAGCCCGAGCGCCTTCTTCAGCGACGATCCGCGCGCCAGGATGCGGGCCGGCCGGTCGCCGCTGTCGCGCAGCCACGGCCGCCAGCCGCGCCTCTCGATCGCCGCGAGCACGAGCGGCGCGACGGCGGCGAGGACATGGACGTGCTGGTGGCCGTCGACATGGTCCGGGGGCCGGCCGAAGACGTCGACGAAGCGCTGCATCTGCCGCTCGATCTCGCCTGTGAGCTCGCTCGCCTCCGGGCGGGGCAGGGTGCCGCGCCGCGCCAGCTTCATCCAGACGGCGATGTCGGGCAGATGCCCTGTCGGGGCGAGGGAGGGCATCGCGCCGAGGGGTGCGCCGAGGGTCAGATTGAGGTGGAGGCCGATGTCGGCGCGCTTGTCGTGGCGCCGCAGCGGCCCGGCGAGGTCCGGCCACCAGGGCGAGGTCGTCATCACGCTCGTCGCCGACAGGCGGCCGGCGTCGAGCGCCTCGAGAATGCCGCGGCTGACGCCGGGCGTCATCGCGTAATCGTCGGCGCACAGCGTGAAGCCGAAGGTGCCGCCGCGCGACCTCATGCCCTGTTCAGCTTCCTTCAATCAATGGGGCGCAAACCGGCCCGGGCCTTGTCAAAAAGTCCGTGCGCGAGTTTGTGCGGGCGCCGCCAACGCCTATGATTTGAGTCGCCGCTCTGGCAAGTGGCTTGGGCAGCGGCGGGGATGCGCATGACGAGCGACACCGCATCGGAACGCACGGAACTCTCCGTGATCATTCCGGTGCTGAACGAGGCGGACAACATCGTGCCGCTGCTGGCGCGGCTCGTGCCCATCCTGGACCGCTGCGTCGCCAGCTACGAGATCGTCTTCGTCGACGACGGCTCGACCGACACGACGATCCTCGAGATCGAGCGCGCGAGCCACGCCAACCCGTCGGTCGGCGCGGTGTCGCTGAGCCGCAATTTCGGCAAGGAGGTCGCGATCGCCGCCGGCCTCGACCACGCGACCGGCGCCGCCAGCGTCATCATCGACGCCGACCTGCAGCATCCGCCGGAGATGATCGAGACCTTCGTCGCCCGCTGGCGCGAGGGCTACAAGAACGTCTACGGCCAGCGCGTCGACCGCAGCGACGACACGGCTTTGCGCCGCACGCTGACCCAGCGGTTCTACAAGATCTTCGGCTCGGTCGGCGAGACGCGGCTGCCGGAAGGGGCGGGCGACTTCCGCCTGCTCGACTCGCAGGCCGTCGAGGCGCTGCGGCGCCTGCGCGAGCGCGCCCGCTTCAACAAGGGCCTCTATGCCTGGATCGGCTTCAAGTCGATCGGCGTGCCCTTCGACGTCGAGACGCGCGCCTTCGGCCAGTCCAAGTTCTCCTACCGCAAGCTCACGCGCTTCGCGCTCGACGGGCTGATGTCGTTCTCGACGCTGCCGCTGATGGTCTGGACCTACGTCGGCACGATGATCTCGGTGCTGTCGTTCGCCACGGCCATCTATTTCGTCGGCGAGACGCTGGTCTACGGCGTCGACGTGCCGGGCTTCGCCTCGCTGATCGTCGCGGTCACCTTCCTGGCCGGCATCCAGCTGCTCTCGCTCGGCGTGCTCGGCGAATATGTCGGCCGCATCTTCGCCGAGGTGAAGGGACGCCCGCTGTACCTCGTGCAGGAGCGTGTCGGCGTCGTGCGGCCGGACCGGCCGACGCCGCGCGACGATCTCGTCGCCGCCGAGAGGGGCGGCTGAGCGCCATGTACAGGTCGCTGCTGTCGGTCGGCGGCTTCACCCTCCTGTCGCGGGTGACCGGGTTCCTGCGCGACATCGTGCTGGGCGCGGTGCTCGGCGACGGCCTGCTGTCGGACGCCTTCTTCGTCGCCTTCCGCCTGCCCAACCATTTCCGCACGATCTTCGGCGAGGTCGCGTTCAACTCGGCCTACGTGCCCTGCTACTCGCAGGTGCTCGAGACCGAGGGCCCGGAGCGCGCGCATGCGTTCTCGAGCCAGATCTTCACCATCCTGCTCGCCTCGCAGGTGGTGCTGCTGGCGCTCGCCTGGCTGTTCACGCCGCAGCTCATCGACCTTCTCGCGCACGGCTATCGCGACGATCCGCGCAAGTTCGACGCCGCGGTGAGCATGACGCGGATCACCTTCCCGTATCTTCTGTTCATCGTCATCGTCACGCTGCAGTCGGGCACGCTCAACGCCAACGGCCGCTTCGCCGCCGCCGCCTTCGCGCCGGTGCTGCTCAACCTGACGACGATCGTGTTTCTCAGCCTGGCCTTCCTGTTCCCCAATGCCGGGATCGCGGCGAGCTGGGGCACGATGGTGTCGGGCTTCCTGCAGCTCCTGATGACCGGCTACGCCGCGCAGCGCGCCGGCATCCTCGAGCATTTCGCGCGGCCGCGATGGACGGCGTCGGTGCGTCGCTTCTTCGTGCGCCTCGGCCCCGCCGTCATCGGCTCGGCCGGCCCGCAGATCGCGGTCTTCGCCGACACGATGATCGCCTCCTACCTGCCGACCGGCGGGCTCACGTCGCTCTACTACGCCGACCGCATGTACCAGCTGCCGCTCGGCGTCATCGCCATCGCCGCCGGCACCGTGCTGCTGCCGGAGATGAGCCGGCGCCTCGCGGCGGGCGACGTCGGGGGCGCCTATCACGCCCAGAACCGCACCGCGGCGATCTCGCTCGTGCTCGCGGCGCCGTTCTTCATCGCCTTCATCATGATCCCGGAATGGATCATGCGCGCCGCCTTCGAGCACGGACGCTTTACCGGCGCCGCCGCCGACCAGTCGGCCGCGGTGCTCGAGGCCTACGGCTTCGGGCTTCTGTCGATCGTGCTGATCCGCTCCGTCGTGCCGAGCTTCCTCGCGCGCGGCGACACGCGCACGCCGATGATCGTCACGCTGATCTCGTTCGGCTTCAACATCCTGCTGAAGATCGTGCTGTTCAAGCCGCTCGGCGCCGTCGGCCTCGCGACGGCGACTGCGGCGGGCAGCTGGATCAACTTCGGCCTGCTCGTCTTCCTCGCGGTCCGCCGCGACGAGATGCGGCCCGACCTCCAGCTCGGCCGCATCGCCGCCGCCGTCGCGGTCGCCGCCTTCGCGCTGGCGCTCGCCGCGCTGGCGCTGCCCTACGTGGGCTGGGCGATGTTCGGCGGCCTGAGCCGGCTGGCGGTCGACCTCACCTTCGGCTTCACCGCGGTCCTCGGTGGGGTGGTGTACGTGGCCGCGTTGATCGCCGCGATGTGGGCCTTCGGGGTCGAGCTGCCGCTGCCGGCACGGCTGGCGTCGTTGCGGGCGCGGTTCGTTTAGCCCGCGACCTTACTTCTTCACCTTCTCGTAGGCGTCGAGCGCCCGATGGCGCGCCTTCTTGTGGTCGATCATCGGCTCCGGATAGGTCTTGCCCAGCTCGACCCCGGCCGCCTCCAATTCCTCGCGGCCGAGCGTCCACGGGGCGTGGATCGCCTTTCCTTCGATCTTGCTCAGTTCCGGCACCCAGCGCCGCACGTAGTCGCCGTCGGGATCGAACTTCTCGCCCTGCGTCACGGGGTTGAAGACGCGGAAGAACGGCGAGGCGTCGGCACCGGAGCCGGCGACCCACTGCCAGTTCATCGTGTTGTTGGCGGGGTCGGCGTCGCACAGGCAATCCCAGAACCAGGTCTCGCCGATGCGCCAGTCGCACATCAGGTCCTTGATCAGGAACGAGGCGGTGATCATGCGCACGCGGTTGTGCATGTAGCCGGTCTGCCAGAGCTCGCGCATGCCCGCGTCGACGACGGGAAAACCGGTCTGCCCCCGCTGCCAGCGCTCCAGATCCTTCTTGCCGAGCTTCTCCCACGGCATGCGGTCGAACTGCCCGTGCAGGTTCTTGGTCGCGACGTCGGGATGGTAGTGCAGGTTGTGGTAGTCGAACTCGCGCCAGCCGATCTCCGAGAGAAAGCTGTCGGCGTCGTCGGCCGTGGCCTTGGTCTGCTTCGCCCTCGTCTCGACGACGATCGTGCGCGGCGAGATTTCGCCGAAGCGCAGGTGCGGCGACAGCCGCGAGGTGCCGTCGGCCGAAGCGAGCCGGTTGCGCATCTCGTCGTAGTCCTTGAGGTGATCCTTGAGGAAGGCGCGCAGCCGCGCCGTGGCGCCGTCCTCGCCCGGCGTCCAGCTGTCGTCCCAGCCCTCGGCCCAGTTGGGCTTCGTCGGCAGCAGGCCGAGATCGGCGATCGCCACGCGCTTCGGGCCGCCGGACGGGTAGGGCGCGGCGTCGAGCTTGCGCGGCCGCGGCAGCACCTCGTCGGGCAGCCCGTGGGCGAGGCAGGCTTTCCAATAGGGCGTGTAGACGCCGTAGCTGCCGCCGGTCTTGGTCTTGATCTCCCACGGCTCGTTGAGCAGGCGTCCGTTGAAGGTCTCGACCGCGCGATCCTCTCCGGCGAGCGCCTTCTCGATCCGCTCGTCGAGCTTCGCCCCCGCGGCGCCGTAACGACGGTTGAAGTAAAGCGCGCCGGCCTCGGCCGCCTTGGCGAGCGCCGGGATGATCTTGCCCGCCTCGCCCTCGAAGACGTCGAGCCGCGCGCCCGCCTTGTCGAGCGATTCGGAAAGTCGCTCGAGCGAATGATGCAGCCACCAGCGCGAGGCGGCGCCGAGTTCGCGAAGGCCGTTGTCGGTCTCGAGCACGAAGACGCAGAGGAGGGGAGCGCCGCGCTCGCGGGCATGATGCAGGGCCGGATTGTCGGCGAGCCGCAAGTCGTTGCGGAACCAGACGATCGTGGGTCCTTCGTTGCTCGCCATCTTGGTCTCCGTTCGCGTCTCGCCGCCGAACGCTGGCGGGCGCCGGATGCACATAGGTCAAAGCGTCGCTCTGCGCGCCTCCCGAGATTTGGGTGCGCCACGGCGATGTGATCGGGCGCGCCATAAATTTTCCACCGTCCGGCGCTGGCCTGTCCTCGGCTCGAGGGGATGCGAACGACCATGACAGCGTGCAGGAACCGCGTGGCGACGGTCGTCGGCCTGATGATGGCCGCCCTGGCGGCGCCGGCTCTCGCGCAATCCGCGCTCGACGGGCCGCTCGCGGCGCCCGATGCGACGCCCGCCCCGGCGCATGCGCCCGCAACCCATGCCAGGCCGAAGCCGCGAAAGACCCATCACGCCGCGGCGAAGACCGCCAGGGTCCCGTCAGCCACGGCGGACGCGCCGGCCGCGCGCCCGACCGCGGCGGAGGCGCCGGCCTCTCGTGCGGCGGCCCCGACCGACGCGCTCGACCTCGGCATGAAGTGGAACGGCAACAACGACGGCGCCGCGCAGACCAAGTTCCAGAGCGGGCCCAACACGTCCGAGGGGACAGGCGCCGAGGTCGGAATGAAGCTGCACTTCTGACGCGCTTCGCGACGCCGCAGGGCGATCGAGCGCGGCTTGCTCCAGGGGCGCTGATCGCCGCGCGGTGATCATGCCGCAGTGCGGCGAGAGGTCCGAAAAGATCGGCCCAGCCAAGCTTTAACCGCGTCTTGCTATGCCTATTTCGCTGCGGTACGGAACGCTCGCGTCGACTTGGAACGGGTCTCGATCGACCGGCCAGCCTCGAAACGCGCGGAAGGTCCATGCAGAGCATCCTCGGCGACTACCTGCCCATCGTCGTATTCATCGCGGTCTCGGCGGTGATTTCCGGCGCGCTGCTCGTGGCGCCGTTCCTGGTGGCCTACCAGTCACCCGACCCGGAAAAGCTCTCGGCCTACGAGTGCGGCTTCAACGCCTTCGACGACGCCCGCATGAAGTTCGACATCCGATTCTACCTCGTGTCGCTGCTCTTCATCATCTTCGATCTCGAGGTGGCGTTCCTGTTTCCCTGGGCCGCGGCGTTCAAGCGGATCGGCGCGGTCGGCTTCTGGTCGATGATCGTCTTTCTCGCCGTGCTGACCGTCGGCTTCGTCTACGAATGGAAGAAGGGAGCGCTGGAATGGGAGTGATCTCGCACCCCCCGCTCGACACGCCGGCGCCGCAGCGCGGTCTCGTCCATCCTGGCGCGGCCGACCCGTCGACCGAGCCCTATTTCCGGCAGGTGTCGGACGAGCTCGCCGACCGCGGCTTCGTCGTCACCTCGCTCGACGATCTCATCACCTGGTCGCGCACCGGCTCGCTGATGTGGATGACCTTCGGTCTCGCCTGCTGCGCGATCGAGATGATGCAGGTGTCGATGCCGCGCTACGACGTCGAGCGGTTCGGCTTCGCGCCGCGCGCCTCGCCGCGCCAGTCCGACGTGATGATCGTCGCCGGCACGCTGACCAACAAGATGGCGCCGGCGCTGCGCAAGGTCTACGACCAGATGCCGGAGCCGCGCTACGTCATCTCGATGGGCT
>CAZZZM010000127.1:7244-8481 GCA_964658465.1 uncultured Nakamurella sp. | reverse complement strand
TGCTCATCCCCGACCGCCCCGCCCCAAATCACGTCAATGGGCGACGGTAGGCGGCAACGGCCACGCCTCGCCAATAACAAGCCGGAGAGGCCGAGATTTTAGTTGAGCGCGATGCATTTCTGCAACCGACGTCTCAGAGGCCGGCGGCCTTTCGGATGGCCGTCAGATCCTCGACGAAACGCGCGTATTCCTTCGCCTTCGCGGCCTCGTCGGGCAGACGCAGCAGGTAGGACGGGTGCACGGTGACGAACACCGGCGCGTCGTTGCCTTGCGGGATCGGGCGTCCGCGCTCGGCGCCGATGCGAACCGTACGCCCGAGCAGGGCCTTGCCGGCCGAGGCGCCCAGCGCGACGATGATCTTCGGCTCCAGAAAGCTCTTCTCGAGATCGAGCCAATAGCGGCAGGCCTCGATCTCGCGTGTCTCCGGCGTCTTGTGCAGACGAAACTTGCCGCGCGGCTCGTATTTGAAATGCTTCACGGCATTGGTGACGTAGGCCTTGTCGCGCTCGATGCCGGCTTCGCGCAGCGCCTTGTCGAGAACCTGACCCGCCGGCCCGACGAAGGGCTTGCCGGCGAGGTCTTCCTTGTCGCCCGGCTGCTCGCCGACGAAGATGATCTCGGCCGTCGCCGGACCGACGCCGAACACGGTCTGGGTCGCCGGCCCATGCAGGTCGCAGCGCGTGCAGCGCGCGGCGGCGGCGCGCGCTTCGTCCAGGCTTTGCGGGATCGCCCCTTCGGTCAGCTCGCCCTGCACCGCATCCTCCCCGCGCTCGGTCGTCTGTCTTGCGACCGCCGAGGCAAGGCGCGACGGCGCGGTCGGTTCCGCGGCGAGCATCGCCTGCTCCCGCGTCGCGGCGTCGCGGATGAGGCCGTCGATCAATTGCGCCTCGGGCAGGTTCTTCCAGTACTTCTTCGGCATCTCCTTCTGCATCGCGTCGATCTTCAGCCGCGCCGGGTTGAAGATCGACGCGTAATAAGTGCGCCAATAGTCTTCGAGCCGATCGTCGGTCGGGACCTGGTACTTGGCGGCGCCGGGGCCGTAGCTCAGCGTCTCCAGGTCCCAGAACGCCGAGCGATGCGGCGTGAGGATCGACCAGCGCATCCCGGTGAAGCGGCGCACGAAGAAGTCGCCCGTCGCCTCGACGATGTAATGATCGGGCTCGAACCAGGCGATGAAGGCCGCCGCGCCGTCCGGCGCCTCGACCTCGCGGAAGCGCACGAAGGCGTGCATCTTGTG
>CAZZZM010000127.1:3641-7144 GCA_964658465.1 uncultured Nakamurella sp. | reverse complement strand
GCGACGCGCCAGACAAGCCTGTCGGGCGCGACATCGGCGAGCACGGCGGCGCGCGCGGCCCTGCGCCAGCCGTCGAAGTCGGTCTGCGAGGCGAGGGTGACGCTGTGCATGGGGTGGCGAGGCTCGTGAGCCGGCACTGAAGAGGAAATCGCGCGGCGGGACAAGCGGCGAGCGCCCCGCCCTCCCCTGCCGGAAGCGGCGATGCCTCGGCGTCGACTACCGCGCCAGCGTCACCCGGGCGTCGATCTTGCCCCGCTGCGGCGTCATCTCGAACGAGGCGACGGCAGTCGCGAGGTTTTCCGCCACGGCCGCCGCGAGCTGTTTCGCAAGATCGGCAGCCTGGACGAGCCTGACCGGGAAGAGCGGCGCCTGGGCGCCGGCCGGAAGGAGGTCGCGAAACGCGAGCGCCTGGGCGCGTCCGGACGACGACACGGCGCGCACCGCCATCGCGACCCCCGCCGCAAGCTCCGCACGCGGGCGTTCGCCGGACAAGAAATCGGTGACGATCACCGTGTCGTCCTCGAGTTGGCGCTCGACGCGGACCCAGAAGCGGCGATCGAGCCGCGAGGCGATCGTGACGGCGAACGCGTCGCCGCCGCCGACGAGATCGCGCGTCGGATCGCCCGCGGCGGCATCGGTGGAGAAGAAGCTGAGCGGGCTCGCCATTCGGGCTCTCGGGTCGGGTCGCGGACCGCGACGGAGAGCCGTTTACTATAATTTAAGCGACGCCTTCAACGCGCCGCGGACGGACGCGTGGCGCGTTGCACAGGATCGTCGCCGCGGCGACGCCTTAGACCATATGCTGGCCGCCGTTGACCGAGATCGTCGACCCGGTGATGAAGCTCGCGTCTTCGGAGGCAAGGAAGAGGACGCAGCGCGCGATCTCCTCCGGCTCGCCGAGCCGCCCGACCGGGATCTGCGGGATCACCTTCGTGTTCAGGATGTCGGCCGGCACGGCCTTCACCATCTCGGTCGCGATGTAGCCCGGCGCGATCACGTTGACGGTGACGTTCTTCGACGCGTTCTCCTGCGCCAGCGCCTTGGTGAAGCCGATGTCGCCCGACTTCGAGGCCGCGTAATTGGTCTGGCCGAACTGGCCCTTCTGGCCGTTGATCGACGAGATATTGATGATGCGGCCGAAACCGCGCGTGCGCATGCCCTCGATCACCGGCCGCGTCATGTTGAAGAGCGAGTTGAGGTTGGTGTTGATCACCGCGTACCACTGCTCGGGCTTCATCTTGTGGAACGGCGCGTCCTTGGTGATGCCGGCGTTGTTGACCAGGATGTCGACCGGACCGTGGTCCTCCTCGACCTTCTTCAGCCCCGCCGCGCAGGCCTCGTAGTCCGACACGTCCCATTTGTAGACGGCGATGCCGGTCTCGTTCTTGAAGGCCGCGGCAGCCTCGTCGTTGCCGGCGTAGGTCGCGGCGACCGTATAGCCCGCGCCCTTCAGAGCCTTGCTGACCGCCGCGCCGATACCACGCGACCCGCCACTCACGACCGCAACTCGTGCCATACCGCTTCCTTCCCTCAAGAAGCCGGGCTCTTTGTCCCCGCTTACACAGCGATATGCCCGGCGCGAGGCGCCGGGCAAGCCTAGTCGTGCGTCGTATGCGGTTCAGCAGACGTCCGATCGGCGCCCGCCGCCGATCAGCGTTCGACGCAGAGGGCGATGCCCATGCCGCCGCCGATGCAGAGCGTGGCGAGGCCCTTCTTCTTGTCGCGGCGCTGCAGCTCGTGCAGCAGGGTGACGAGGATGCGCGCGCCCGACGCGCCGATCGGATGGCCGATGGCGATCGCGCCGCCGTTGACGTTCACGATCTCCGGGTCCCAGCCCATGTCCTTGTTGACCGAGAGCGCCTGCGCGGCGAAGGCCTCGTTGGCCTCGACGAGATCGAGGTCCTTGACCTTCCAGCCGGCCTTTTCCAGCGCCTTGCGCGACGCCGGGATCGGCCCCGTGCCCATCACTGCCGGGTCGACGCCCGCCGTCGCCCAGGAGGCGATGCGCGCGAGCGGGGTGAGGCCGCGCTTCTCAGCCTCCTTGGCGCTCATCAGCACGAGCGCGGCGGCGCCGTCGTTGAGGCCCGAGGCATTGCCGGCCGTCACCGTGCCGTCCTTCGAGAAGGCCGGCTTCAGCTTCGAGAAGTTTTCGAAGACCGCGTTGTGGCGGATGTACTCGTCCTCGTCGACGACCGTGTCGCCCTTCTTGCCCTTGACGGTGAAGGCGAGGATCTCGTCCTTGAACCTGCCGGCCTTCTGCGCGGCCTCGGCCTTGTTTTGCGAGCCGAGGGCGAACTTGTCCTGCTCCTCGCGAGAGATCTGCCAACGGGTCGCGATGTTCTCGGCCGTCGTGCCCATGTGGTAGCCGTGGAAGGCATCCATCAGGCCGTCCTTGATCATCGTATCGACGAGCTTGGTGTCGCCCATCTTGGTGCCGCCGCGCAGGTACGAGGCGTGCGGCGACAGCGACATGCTCTCCTGGCCGCCGGCGACGATGATCGCGGCGTCGCCGTTGGCGATCTGCTGCTGGCCGAGCGCCACGGCGCGCAGGCCCGAGCCGCACACCTGGTTGAGGCTCCACGCCGTCTTCTCCTGCGGCACGCCGCCCGCCATCGCCGCCTGGCGCGCCGGGTTCTGGCCCTGCGCGGCGGTGAGCACCTGTCCGAGGATCACTTCGTCGACCTCGGCGCCGTCGAGCTTGGCGCGTTCCACCACGCCGCGGATCACCGTGGCGCCGAGCTCATGCGCCGGCGTGGCGCCGAACGAGCCATTGAACGAACCGACCGCGGTGCGGCCAGCGGCGACGATGACGACATCATTGGACATTGAGGCATCTCCCTTCGTGGCGGCCGGCGCGCCTGGAGGCCGGTCGTTTTGCATTGCGGTAACCAATACACCCGTGGGATGTCGGGCTGAAGCCTCGACTGACAACCCGACCCTCGGTCACATGACAGAGTGCGCTGCAGCAGTTTCTGCCTTTTGATCCCTAGGCGCACAGCCTATGGTCGCCCACCGCGCGGGACCCTGCGCGTCGACCGGGTTTGAAAAAGCTCGGCTTATTCCCTTGGACAATACGCGATGGAAGCCGAAAAGACGCCCGTCACGATCAAGAAATACGCCAACCGCCGGCTCTACAACACGGGCACCAGCGCCTACGTGACCCTGGAAGACCTCGCCGCGATGGTGAAGAAGGGCGAAGATTTCGTCGTCTTCGACGCCAAGACCGGCGAGGAGATCACCCGCTCGGTGTTGACCCAGATCATCTTCGAGCAGGAATCCAAGGGCGGCCAGGGCCTGCTGCCGATCGCCTTCCTGCGCCAGCTCATCCGCTTCTACGGCGACTCGATGCAGATGATGGTGCCGAGCTACCTCGAGTTCTCGCTCGACAAGCTGACCAAGGAGAAGGGCGGCCTCGCCGACCAGTATGCGGCGATGTTCGGCGCCAACCCGCTGGCCTCGGCGGCGCGGCCGATCGTCGGGCAGATCGAGGAGCAGACGCGCCA
>CAZZZM010000127.1:0-3541 GCA_964658465.1 uncultured Nakamurella sp. | reverse complement strand
GGCTCGCGCAGCTGATACGCTGAGGCCAGCTCGCGCGCCCGACGCCGCTAGCCCTTCGGCATCAGGTTCGAGGCCACCAGCTTGGCATGGTCGGCCACCGTCTGCCGGGCGTAGGCCATCGCGAATTGCGCCAGCGCGTCGTCGAGCGCGTCGGACGCCCCGACGTAGCCGGCGATCATCGCCGGGTCGCCGGTGCGGGCATGGGCGCGCGCCAGAGTGCGGCCGCAGAGCGTCGCGTAGGCGGGCAGCGCCTTCGTTTCCAACAGCCCGCCTATCGCGGCGAGACGGCGGTTCTTGAGGCGGCGGACGTAGAGCTGGCGCCCGGTGGCATCCTGCGTCCAGCCGAGGAAGGCGTCCGGCGCCGCCTGCATCGCGCGCTGGCCGTCGACCACCCGCTTGCCCTGGTGGCTCGCCTTCAGCGCGCCCGGCGCGAAGCCGGCGACCGCGGAGACGTCGGCCTGCTTCACCTGGAGGATCATCTGCTCGCCGTCCGCCGTCGCCCACAGGCCGACGGCGCAGTAGGTGCCCACCGAGCCGACGCCGACGACCTTGAACGCGACGTCGACCAGCGCGTAGCGGCGCAGGAGCATCGCCCGCTCGGGCAGCAGCGTCGCCTCGTAGATGCGGCGGCCCTCGTCCGTGAGCCCAGCTCTCGCGGTCGTGCCGTCCGGCAGCGTGTGGAAGACCTTGCCCTCCTCGTCCTCGAAGGCCAGCCCGTGCTCGGCGATGTCGGGCACCTCGTCGGAATGCTTGCCCTTCTTCTCGGCTTTTAGCAGCTTCTCGAGCAGCGAGGTCTTCAGCGTGTCGTCGAGATCGTCGAGATGCGCGCCGAGGTCCATGCGCGTCTGCCAGACCTCGAGCGGCGACTTGGCCGCGAGGTCGAGCATGAAGTCGCGATAGGCCTTCGACGTCGCCTGTGCGAGCGCGTGCGCCTTCTTCTCCGGCAGGCCGGCGGCCGCCGCCGCGACGGCGACGGAGGCGACGAGCCGCTTGAGGTCGACGATGAAATCGACGCCGGGGTGGGTTTCGTCGAAATCGTTGATGTCGAACAACACGGCGCCCTCGGGCGAGGCGAAGACGCCGAAGTTCATGAGGTGGCAGTCGCCGCAGGCCTGCACGGGAAGGCCGATGCGGGGCATCGGCAGCAGATCGTGCGCCATCAGGGCCGCGCCGCCGCGATAGAAGGCGAACGGATTGACGCCCATGCGCTTGTAGCGCTCGGGCACGAGCGAGGGCACGCGGACCGCGTCGCCGGCGGTGAGGATCGGCAGGGGATCGCGGTCGGTGTCGACGCTGAATTGCGCGTGCGCCTCGCGCGGCACCACGTTGCGCAGGCCGCGGCCGTCCGCCAGCCGCTCGTCGCGCGTCTTGAGCCCGGTCGCATTCGTCGTGCTGCTCAAGAGCGATCCCTCCGTAATGGCAGCGGAGATACGCAGCGGGCCCGATGCAATTGTCAATTTCATTTGCGGATCGCCCGGATCACGCTCACGGGACTATCTTGGGGACGGCCAGCATCGCGCGCGTCGGAGGACCCATGCAGGAGAGCGCCAAGCTCAGCGACATCGCCTTCACCGCGGCCGTCAAGGCCGAGCAGGAGCGCCGCGGCTCGCGCGCGATGTACGAGCGCACGGACTTCCGCAGCGGGGCTCGCGCGCTGGCGCCCTTCCTCGCCGAGGTCGACACCGCCTATCTCGCCACGGCGACCGCCGACGGCCAGCCCTATGCGCAGCATCGCGGTGGCCGGCCGGGCTTCATCAAGGTGATCGACGACGCCGTGATCGGCTTCGCCGACTTCAAAGGCAACAAGCAATATGTGACGACGGGCAACCTCGCCGAGAACGACAAGGCCTTCCTCTTCCTGATGGATTATGCGCGCAGGCGGCGCGTCAAGATCTGGGGCCGCGCCCGGATGACCGACGATCCCGACGTCATCGCGGCGCTGGTCGACCCGAGCTATCCCGCCGCGGCGGAGCGAGCGCTCGTCTTCACCGTCACGGCGTTCGACGTGAACTGCCCGCAGCACATCCCGCAGAAGCTCGACGCGCAGCTCGTCCGCCAGGCGATCGAGACGCGCGACGCGCGCATCGCCGCGCTCGAAGCGGAACTGGCGGCGCTCAGGGGGTCGGAGACGCCGGCGACGGGGCCGGCCGAGGCGTGAGGCTCGCCTGATGCTCCAGCCCCTTCGTCGCCGTCCTCGCCGGCTGCGGCGCGGGCTTCGCCGGCACGATCTGGGCGACGACGTTGGGCGCCGAGATCAGGCTGGCGCGCTCGATTGCGCGGAAGGTCGCCCGATCGCCGTTGCGGATGTCGCGACTCTGCTCGAGCTTGACGAAATCGTTGCGGCGATAGGGAAACCGGCTGCCGCCATGGAAGACCTTGACCCCGGCCGAGGTCATCACGGCATCGCCGCGGCGCAGCGTGAAATCGTGCAGCAGCGACTTGATCCGCCCGCCCTCCGGCGGATGGCACGAGCACGAGCTCGACAGCACCGTCGTGTAGTGGAAGGCGTAGGGCAGCTCGGAATAGTTCTTGTCGGTGCCGACGCGGACGGCCTCGTCCATCGAGTCCGAGCCCGACGGCACGACATAGAGCGCGGTGGCCGCGCCGGGGCACTCGGAATGGCAGGTCGCCTCGTGCGCGGCGCGGTCCTGCTCGCCGTGGTAGGCGCCGAGCGGGAAGGCGAAGCCGTCGCAGAGACGCACGCACATCGAGCGGCGCCCGAGCTCGACCGGCCCATCCGTCGTGCCCAGCGAATGGGCACGCTCCACCGACCTGATGAACTTGGCGGAGTCCACCTTGGCGGACCCGACCTTCGCGATATGCCGACGCGCATGACGGCGCGGCGCGAACCAGCTGCTCGGCGCGGCGGCCTGCTGTGCCGGCTCGGCCGGCTGCTGCAGCCCGAAGATGCCGCCCGCACCGAACCAGTCGTCGGCAAGGCCGTCCCGATCCGAGACGACGACGGTGGTGAAGCCGATCGCGGCGACGAGGAAGCCGGCGGTGACGGCGAGGCGGAACCTGGCGGCCGGGGATGCGAGGCGCCGACTTTGGGCGCGGACGAGACTGGCAACGAAGGGGCTGCGCATGCGCTTTGACTCCGGACCACTCAAATGCCGCGTGGTCGGTAAACCACAGTCAAGACGATGGAGGCAATATTGGATTGGCGGAACCATGGCCGATGGTAAAGGCCTATGCGTGACGGGCATGCGACGAATGGGTGATGAGACCGCATGGCGAAGGACACCAAGCTCGCCAAGTATACGTCGCGACGCGACTTCCAGAAGACCGCCGAGCCGAGGGGCGACGACGCGGTGCGCGCCTCCGACGTGCTGCGCTTCGTCGTCCAGCGCCACGACGCCACGAGGCTGCACTACGATTTGCGGCTGGAGCTCGACGGCGTTTTCAGGTCCTGGGCGGTCACCAAGGGCCCCTCGCTCAACCCCGCCGACAAGCGGCTCGCCGTCGAGGTCGAGGATCATCCGCTCGGCTACGGCGACTTCGAGGGCACGATCCCCAAGGGCGAGTATGGCGGCGGCACGGT
>CAZZZM010000126.1:0-8628 GCA_964658465.1 uncultured Nakamurella sp. | reverse complement strand
GGAACCAGGTGATCGGCTTGAACAGCTCGAGGACGGCGGATGCCTCGATCCGCCTTCCGCTCGCGGAGGACGGCGACCCGGCGAATCCGGGTCGGACGAGGGAAGGTGCCGCAGGGGCGACGGACGCCGACGACGCGGCGCGTCCCCTCGTCCGATCCCGCCTCGCGGCGCCGCCTTCTCCAGCCAGCGGCGGCAGGAGGGAGAGTCCCGCCTCGCCGCTCATGCCGCCGCCTCGATGCCGACGCCCTCGAGGCGGTCCTCGAGGTCCTCGCCGGCGCGCTGCAGGGCGGCGAGCGTCTCGGCGTCGGGCTGCCAGTAGTTGCGCTGGTGCGCCTCGATGAGGCGGTCGGCGACCTTCGCCGCCGCGGTCGGATTGAGGGATGCCAAACGGTCGCGCATCGCCGGATCGAGCAGATAGGTCTCGGTGATCTTCTGGTAGACCCAGGGCGCGACGCCGCCGGTGGTGGCCGACCAGCCCATCGTGTTGGTCACGTGGGTCTCGATCTGCCGCACGCCCTCGTAGCCGTGCTTGAGCATGCCCTCGTACCATTTCGGATTGAGGATGCGCGTGCGCGTCTCGAGCGACACCTGCTCGGCGAGCGTGCGCACGGCGCCCTCGCTGCGGGTCTGGTCGCCGATATAGACGGGCGACGCCTCGCCGCCCTTGGCCCGGCGCACGGCGCGGGAGATGCCGCCGAGCGTGTCGAAATAATTGTCGACGGTGGTGATGCCGAGCTCGACGGAATCGAGGTTCTGGTAGGCGAGCTCGACGCCAGCGAGCACGCTGTCGAGCAGCTTGCCCTGGCGCACCGGGCGTCCGGCGCGGCCGTAGGCGAAGCCCTTGCGCTTGGTGTAGCACTCGGCGAGTTCGTCCTCGTCCTGCCAGGTGCCGGCGTCGAGGAGATGGTTGACGTTGGCCCCGTAGGCGCCGTCGGCATTGCCGAAGACGCGCAGCGCGGCGGTCTCGATGTCGCCGCCGTGCACGGCCTGGAACGCCAGCGCGTGCTTGCGCACGAAATTGCGCTCGGCCGGCTCGTCGGCGCTGGCGGCGAGGAAGGCGGCCTCGGCGAGCAGCTTGATTTGCAGCGGCAGCAGGTCGCGGAAGATGCCCGACATCGTGATCATCACGTCGATGCGCGGCCGGTTCATCTCGGCGAGCGGGACCAGCGACGCGCCGGCGAGCCGGCCGAACGAGTCGAAGCGCGGCCGCGCCCCCATCAGCGCCAGCGCCTGGGCGATCGGCGCGCCCTCGGTCTTCAGGTTGTCGGTGCCCCACAGCACCATGGCGATGGTCTCGGGGCAGGCGTGGCCGTCCTCGGCATGGCGGGCGAGCAGGCGCTCGGCCTGGCGCGCCCCGTCGGCGCAGGCGTAGGCCGAGGGCAGCTTGAAGGGATCGAAGCCGTGCAGGTTGCGTCCGGTCGGCAGGATCGCCGGGGTGCGCAGCAGGTCGCCGGACGGCGCCGGGCGGATGAAGCGGCCGTCGAGCGCGCGCAGGATCGCCGGGATCTCGTGGTCCTGCGCGAGCAGCGCATCGATGTCCCGCAGGCCGGCGAAGATCGCGTCGGTGGCGGCATCGGGCTCGAGCCCGGCGAGCGAGATCGCCTCGGCGATCGGCTCGCCGGCGACGAGGGCGTCCATGGCGGCGCGGGGCACGCGCAGGTCGTGCGAGGCCTCGGCGACGGCCATCAGCTGCTCGGCTCGCTCGTCCGGAGACGGCATGCCGCCGATCTCGTGCAGGCCGTGCGGGATCAGCGTGTATTCGAGCTCGAGCAGGTCGCTTGTCAGCGCGACGACGCGCGCCTCCGCCTCGGCGGCGCTCCAGCTCGGCTCGGCCGCGGCGAGCTCGATCCCGGCGGCCTGCGCCTGAACGATCGCGACCAGCTCGGCGCGCTGCGCGTCCGCCTCGGGCGGCAGCGTGCGCCAGCTCTCGATCGACGCCTTGAGGTCGAGCAGGCCGCGGTAGAGCCCGGCGTGGGCGACCGGCGGCGTCAGGTAGGAGATCAGGGTCGCCGCCGCGCGGCGCTTGGCGAGCGTGCCTTCGGACGGGTTGTTGGCGGCGTAGAGATAGAGGTTCGGCAGGTCGCCGATCAGCCGGTCCGGCCAGTCGGCGCCGGTGAGGCCGGCCTGCTTGCCCGGCATGAATTCCAGCGCGCCGTGGGTGCCGAAATGCAGCACCGCGTGGGCGGCGAAATCCTCGCGCAGCCAGCGGTAGAAGGCGGAGAAGGCGTGGGTGGGGGCGAAGCCCTTCTCGAAGAGCAGCCGCATCGGGTCGCCCTCGTAGCCGAAGGCGGGCTGCACGCCGACGAACACGTTGCCGAACTTCGCGCCCAGCACGAAGAGCGCGCGCCCGTCGGTCTGCGCGCGACCCGGCGCCGCGCCCCATTGCGCCTCGATCTCGCGCAGGTGCGGCTCGCGCCGCACGTGGTCGTCGACCAGGATGCGCGCGTGCACGTTGGCCGTGGCGCCGTGCGTCGCGGCGTTCCCGGTGACGATGCGCTCGCGCAGGTCGTCGACGTCGCGCGGCAGATCGACGTGATAGCCGTCCTGCTTCAGCGCCAGCAGCGTGCGCCACAGCGATTCGAACACCGCGAGATAGGCGGCGGTCCCGACGTTGCCGGCGTTCGGCGGGAAGTTGAACAGCACGATGCCGACGCGCCGCTCGGCCTTCGCCGCCTTGCGCAGCGCCACCAGCTTGGCGACGCGGGCGGCCAGCATGTCCGCGCGATCGGGGCAGGAGTGCATCGCCCGCGCCCCGTCCATCGGGAACGAGCACCCGCGGGCGCAGCCCGCGCAGGTGCCGCCGGCGGAATCGGAGCGGCCGCCGAAGACCATCGGCCCGGTCGCGCCGTCGAGCTCGGGGATGGCGACCATGATGGTCGTCTCGACCGGCATCAGGCCGCGGTCGGAGGCGCCCCATTGCTCCAGCGTCTGAAACTCGCTGGGGTGCGCGGCGAGGAAGGGCACGTCGAGGCGGGCCAGCATGTCCTCCGCCGCCTTGGCGTCGTTGTAGGCGGGACCGCCGACGAGCGAGAAGCCGGTGAGCGAGACCACCGCGTCGACGCTCGGCTCGCCGTCCTTCATGAAGAAGCGCTCGACCGCGGGGCGCGCATCGAGCCCGGCGGAGAAGGCGGGGATCGGCCGCAGCCCCTTCGCCTCGAGCGCCGCGATGACGCCGTCGTAATGCGCGGTGTTGTTGGCCAGAAGATACGAGCGCATCACCAGGACGCCGACCGTGCCGGCGGCCGGCCCGGCCAGCTTCGGCATCGCCTCGAGCTTCTCGCCGACGCGGCCCTTCATGCGCGGATGGTAGATGCCGACGTCGGGGTAGTCGATCGGCGGCGCGGCCTTCACCACCTCGCGCAGGTTCCGGCGCGGTCCCTCGGCATAGCGCGACACCAGCAGGCGGACCATGTTGGCGAGGTTCTGCTGCGAGCCGCCGAGCCAATATTGCAGCGTCAGGAAATAGGCGCGCACGTCCTGCGCGGTGCCGGGGATCAGCCGCAGGATGCGCGGCAGCTTGCGCAGCATCGCCATCTGCCGGGCGCCGCCCTCGGCACCGGGCTTCTTGGCGCCGCGCAGCTTCTTCAGCAGGGAGATGGCGCCGCCGCCGGTGCCGTCCATCTTGAAGCGGCCGATGCGGGTGAGGCGCACCACCTCCTTCGCCGAGAGCGCGCAGACCATGGCGTCGCAGCCGTCGCGGCGCGCTTCGAGGTCGGCGAGGATCGGCGCGAAATGATCCTCCATGAACAGCATGCCGGCGATCACGATGTCGCCCTTGGCGATGTCGGCGCGGCACTGGTCGAGCGCGTCGGGGTCGCTGTTCCATTCGGAGGCGGCGTGCAGCGACAGCACCAGGCCCGGCATCTCGCGCTTCAGCTCGGCGCGCGCCTTGTCGAGCGCGCCGGCGAAATGCGTGTCCATGCCGACGATGACGATACGGATCGGCGTCGCGTTGGTGGCCGACGGGGTCTTTAACATCGTCGAGGCGCCTCGTCCGTGACGGCGGGTCTTCCTGCCCTGAGGACGAGAGGCTAGGCGCAGGCTCCAAAAGTGTCAATCTGGATTGACGTCAGAGGGACTGGCACTGAGGCGGCGACGACGCCCACGACACAGATCAGGGAACGGATGGGACCGGCTCAGCCGCGCGACACGAAGCGGAAATCCTCGTCGGGCTCGAGGTAGTGGAAGAGGTTGCCGTCCTCGGTCTCGATCAGGGTGCCTTGCCGAAGATAGCTCCATTCCGAAGCCGGATACCGCGAGGTGAATTGATCGTCGTCGAGGATACAGACGACGGTTCCGACTTGTCGGGCCAAAGCTCCACCCGATCGCTGAGGCGCACCTCTTCACCTTGTCCGTAGCGCATGACCAACCTCGAGGCATCGGGATCGCGTCGGCCGGAGGAATGCGTCCCGCTGGCGGCTTTACGTCGTCAAACCATAGCGTCTCACAGCTCGATGTGCCGGCCGATCTCCACCACGCGGTCGCTCGGCAGGCCGAGCACGTCGGTGAGATGCGCCTGGTTGCGCTCCATCGCCGCGAAGATCTGCTCGACCCAGCGCGGCAGCACGCGCCGGTCGCCCCGGCCGCGGACGATGGTCTCGTGGCCGACGTAGTAGACCACCTTCGTCATGTCGACGTCGTAGCCCTGCGCCTGCAGCGCCGGCAGCAGCGCGTTCAGGCTGAAGCGCTCCATGAAGCCGTAATGGATCAGCACGCGCCAGACGTTGTCGCGCTCCTTGGTGACCTCGTAGCGCTTGTTCTCCGCGACGCGCGGCACCAGCGCGGTGCCGATCGTCACGATGAGCACCTCGGCATAGAGGCAGCGGTTCTGCCGCACATGCCAGATCAGCAGCGGCGGGGTCGTGTCGCGGGCACGCGACAGGAACACCGCCGTGCCCTCCGGCCGGGCGATGCCGTCGCGCTCGACCTCGGCGAAGAAGGCGTCGAGCGATTGCGTCGAGGCGTCGAGGCGGGCGCGGATCGCGGCGACGCCGCGATGCCAGATGCGCATCACGGTGAAGATGATGGCCGCCAGGACCAGCGGCACCCAGCCGCCGTCGGGGATCTTCAGCAGGTTCGAGCCGAAGAACCCGAGGTCGACGACGAGGAAGAACAGCGCGACGAGCCCGGCCACCGGCAGCGGCCAGCGCCAGACCTCGCGCATCGCGTTGAAGAGCAGCAGCGTCGTCAGGAGCATGGTCGTCGACACGGCCATGCCGTAGGCGGCGGACAGGTTGTCGGACTTCTTGAACGCCAGCGCGAGGCCGATGGTGACGATCATCAAAAGCCAGTTGACCGGCGCGACGTAGATCTGGCCGTAGCCCTCGTCGGAGGTCTGGCGGATGACCAGGCGCGGCAGCCAGCCGAGCTGGATCGCCTGGCGCGTCATCGAGAAGGCGCCGGTGATGATCGCTTGGCTGGCGATGATCGTCGCCAGCGTGGCGAGCAGCACCAGCGGCACCAGCAGGATGTGCGGGCAGAGCTGAAAGAAGATGTTGTCGGTCGTCGACGCGCCCCGCGACACGATGGCCGCCTGGCCGGCGTAGTTCAGGATCAGCGCCGGAAACACCGCGGCGAACCAGCCGCACCAGATCGGCTTGCGGCCGAAATGCCCCATGTCGGCGTAGAGCGCCTCGGCGCCGGTGACGCAGAGAAAGACGCTGCCGAGCAGCGCGAAGCCCTTGAAGCCCGCATGCGCGAGATAGTCGAACGCGTAGGTCGGGCTGAGCCCGGCCAGGATGCTCGGTCCCTGCGCGATGCCCCACAGGCCGAGCAGCGCGATCGCCGCGAACCAGGTGGCCATCACCGGGCCGAACAGCCGCCCGATCGCCGCCGTGCCGAAGGGCTGCAGAAGAAAGAGCAGCGCGAGGATGACGATCGTCGCCGGCAGCACGTAGGCGTCGAACGACGGGATCGCGAGGTGCAGCCCTTCGAGCGCGGAGAGGACCGAGATCGCCGGGGTGATCGTCCCGTCGCCGTAGATCAGCGCGGCGCCGAGCAGGCCGGCGGCGACGATGAGCGGCCGCGACTGGCGCTTCATGCCGATCAGCGACATCAGCGCCAGGATGCCGCCTTCGCCGTCGTTGTCGATGCGCATGGCGAGCAGCACGTATTTCAGCGTCGTCACGATGATCAGCGTCCAGACGACGAGCGACAGCACGCCGAGGGTGACGCCGCGGTCGGGATGGCCGCCGGCGTCCGAGAGGACGGTCTTGAGGGTGTAGAGCGGGCTCGTGCCGATATCGCCGAAGACGATGCCCAGCGCCCCGAGGCTGAGCGCTGCGAGCCCCTGGTTGGACGGCGCGGGCGGCTTTTGCGACGGAGCAGCCTCGGTGTCGCCGACGGTCTCGCCGTAAGTTTCCGACACCTGATCGTCCATAGACCGCTCCGGAGATGGGCGCCGCGTTCAAGGCCAAGCTTCGCGCGCCCCGCAGGCGCCGACAATCGTGATTCGGGTCGCAGCCTCCACAAAAGAGCGTGTCTTTCGGTCGGTGACCGGCACCTGCCGGCCGGCGGGCGGCAGCGTGTAGTGGTCGTTTTAACGGTCGATTTACCCTGATCGCCGACGATGCCCATCGAACGAGCGCCTTGCGCGTTCGTCGCCAAGAGGCCCGATGTCCTGCACCGTCCTGATCGTCGACGACGACCCCGTCCAGCGCCGCCTGCTGGAGGCGCTGGTCCGTCGCTTCGGCTATGCCGCCGAGACGGCCGAGAGCGGCGAGCAGGCTCTGGCCCGCATCGAGCCGAGCCGCGAGCCGCAGATCGACCTGATGATCCTCGACCTCGTTATGCCCGACCTCGACGGCATGGGCGTGCTGATGCGGCTGCGCGACAGCGGCCGCGCCATCCCCGTCATCGTCCAGACGGCGCACGGCTCGATCGAGGCGGTCATCTCGGCGATGCGCGCGGGCGCCATCGACTTCGTCGTCAAGCCGGTCGGCGCCGAGCGCCTGCAGGTGTCGATCAAGAACGCGCTGCGCTTCGATGCGCTCGAGGACGAGATCCGACGCATGAACAAGCGCGCCTCGGGCGCGCTGCATCTGAAGGACCTGCTCTCCAAGAGCGAGGACATGATGCGCGTCGTGCGGCTCGGCGAGCGCGCGGCGAAATCGAATATCCCCGTCCTGCTCGAAGGCGAGTCGGGCGTCGGCAAGGAACTGGTCGCCCGAGCGATCCAGGGCACCTCCGACCGGCGCGGTCGCGCCTTCGTCACCGTCAATTGCGGTGCGCTGCCGGAGAACCTGGTCGAGTCGATCCTGTTCGGGCACGAGAAGGGCGCCTTCACCGGCGCCACCGAGAAGCACGCGGGCAAGTTCGTCGAGGCGCACGGCGGCACGCTGTTCCTCGACGAGATCGGCGAGCTGCCGCCCAATGCGCAGGTGAAGCTCCTTCGCGCCCTGCAGGAAGGCGAGGTCGATCCGGTCGGCGGCAAGCGCCCGGTCAAGGTCGACATCCGCCTGATCTCGGCGACCAACCAGAATCTCATCGAGCTGGTGAAGCGCGGCCAATTCCGCGAGGACCTGTACTACCGCCTCAACGTCTTCCCGATCCTGATCCCGCCGCTGCGCGCGCGCCGCGCCGACATCGCCGATCTGGCGCGCCGCTTCGTCGCCCGCTTCGCCGCCGAGGAGGGCAAGCGCATCCGCGGCCTCACCGCCGAGGCCGCCGCCATGCTCGCCGCCTACGATTGGCCGGGCAACGTCCGCCAGCTCGAGAACGCGGTGTTCCGCGCCGTCGTGCTCGCCGACCACGACGAGCTGACCGTCACCGAGTTCCCGCAGATCGCGGCGCAGGTCGACGGCTTCGACGTGCGCATCCCGCCGCTCGCCGCGCTGATGATGCCGCCGCCGCGCGCCGAGCGCGAGGTCGTCCGCGTCGAGGTGCGCGATCCCAACGTGATCGGCATGCTCGACGAGCGCGGCGACGTCCGCACCCTCGAATCGATCGAGGCCGAGACCATCCGCTTCGCGCTCGCGCACTACCGCGGGCAGATGTCGGCGATGGCGCGCAAGCTCGGCATCGGCCGCTCCACGCTCTACCGGAAGATGAAGGAATACGGTCTCTTCCAGGGGGAGGCCCCGGAGGGCGACGAGGAGGCCGCATAGGTTCGGCCCCACGCCGAACGTTGTGTCGCACCATCGCCACGCTGCGGCGCCGAATGCCGCCGCGGCGGGACAATAGGGCCACGTTGAATTGATTTCGGCCGCCCGCGGCCCGACTCTAACCTAAGTTGCAGCGGCTCGGCCGCTCGGGGGATAAGATGCGCGGGCGTTCGTTCAACGCGACCTTGACGGCCATCGCCCTCCTGGCGAGCGCGGCAACTTTTGCGCGCGCTCAGGACATCGACGTCTTCGCCGATCCTGATCCCGTCGTGACCGGAAACATTCCCGCCAAGCCCGGCGTGCCGTCGGCGCCGACGTCGGCGGCGCCGATCCCCGGCGCCGTGCCGATGGCGAAGGCGAACCTGACGATCGAGCCGTCCGATTGGGCGCCTGGCCATACCGCGGCTCAGGTCCTGCCCGATCCCGCCGCCGCGAAGCCTGCCGCCTCCAAACCCGCCGACGCCAAACCCATCGACACCAAGGCCGCCGTCTCGAAGCCCGGCGATCCGAAGCCGACCGCCGCCAA
>CAZZZM010000125.1:6832-8686 GCA_964658465.1 uncultured Nakamurella sp. | reverse complement strand
AGCGAGCGCGGTACGTGCTCGCCCGATCAGTGCATGAAAAGCCGCGCGAAGATCGCGACTTGGAAGGCGAGCACGAAGGCCATCATCCACTTGATGACGAGGAGTTCGCCGCGCAGCGCGGTAACGTCGTCGCGCTTTCCGAGGGCAGCTGCTGCCTGCAATGCTTTGACCTTGAGAATGTCGATGGCGCGGAAGGCTTCGAACACCTCACCCTGCATCACGCGGCGTGATTTTCGAACGCTTCCGGACAAAGGGACGTCACGCCGCCTTGAGCCGCTCCTGCAGCACGCTCTCGTCGACTTCGTCGGTCCACACCTTGAACACGTTGAGGAAATGCGGCCCGAACGAGGTGGCGAGCGGGATGTCTGTGGCATCGCGGCCGCGCGAGACCGTGATGCGGCCGATGCGCGGCATGTTGTGGCGCGCGTCGAAGATGTACCATTTGTGGTCGAGATAGACCTCGAACCAGGCGTTGTAGTCCATCGGCGCGGGGTCCGCCGGCACGCCGATGTCGCCGAGGAAGCCGTTGGCGTAGCGGGTCGGAATGTTCATGCAGCGACAGAACGCGACGGCGAGATGCGCGAAGTCGCGGCAGACGCCGAGCCGCTCCTCGTAGGCCTCGAAGGCCGTGCGGTCGGAGCGCGCGTACTGGTAGCCGAACGTCAGGTGCTGGTGGACGAAGTCGCAGATCGCCTGCACGCGGCGCCAGCCGGGCGGCACGTTGCCGAACAGGTTCCAGGCGATGTTAGACAGCTTATCGGTCTCGCAATAGCGGCTGCCGAGGAGATACATCAGGTATTGCGGAGGCACCTCGGCGAGCGGCACCTCCTTGGCGTCCTCGACGACAGGGTCGGCCAGGCCGTCGCACTCGAAGACCTGGTCGCGGGTGATCGTGAGCTTGCCGGCCGGCGCCATGAAGCGACGCACGTCGTTGCCGTAGACGTCGCGGAACAGGTCGGTCTTGATCCCCGGATCGGACTGGAAGGCGCCCTGCCAGCGCACCTGGTGCGTCTGGTCGGCGTGGGTATCGAGCAGGCAGACCATCAAGACCGGCTGCGGGCAGAAGAATTCGAGCTCGTAACCGTACCGGATCAGCATCTGCCTGAGACCCCTGCGCGTGCTTCACATCGTCCGCACGCGGCGATGCAACGCGCAGGCCACCGTGAACCCGTGATCGCTCGAAGCGTTGCACGGGCCGGCCTAAAGGGCTGATTTCGCTCAGTTAGGCTATTCGGCGGCGAGGCCGGTGCGGATCTCGCCCCCAAGGGCGCGGCCGAGGTCCTCGATGAGATCGTCGGCATCCTCGAGCCCAACCGACAGACGCAGCAGTCCGTCGGAGATGCCCATCCGCTGGCGCGACTCCGGCGAGAGCCGCTGGTGCGTCGTCGTCGCCGGATGCGTGACGATGCTCTTGGCGTCGCCGAGGTTGTTCGAGATCTCGACGATCTCAAGCGCATTGGCGAGCCGGAAGGCCCCGGCCTTGCCCCCCTCGACCTCGAAGCTGACCAGCGTCGAGCCGCCCGTCATCTGCCGCTTGGCGAGCGCCGCCTGCGGATGGTCGGCTCGGCCGGGGTAGATCACGCGGCGGATGCCGGGCTGCTCGGCGAGGAAGTCGGCGATGCGCGCGGCCGACGCCGTCTGATGCGCGACGCGCACCGAGAGCGATTCCAGCGACTTCAGCATCACCCACGCGTTGAACGGCGACAGGGCCGGCCCGGTGTGGCGCAGGTAATTGTGCAGATGCTCGTCGACGAAGGCCTGGCTCGCCAGGATGATGCCGCCGAGGCAGCGGCCGCCGCCGTCGACGTGCTTGGTCGCCGAGTAGACGACGCAATCCGCACCGAGCGCCAGCGG
>CAZZZM010000125.1:3701-6732 GCA_964658465.1 uncultured Nakamurella sp. | reverse complement strand
TGGTCGCCGGCCTTCACCTGCCCCATGACGGACGCCGCGACGGCGGCCATGCCGCTCGCCGTGGCGCGGGCGGCCTCGGCACCCTCGAGCAGCGCCATGCGCTCCTCGAACATCGCCACCGTCGGGTTGGAATAGCGCGAGTAGATGAAGCCCGGCTCGAGGTTCTTGAAGCGGGCCTCGGCCTGCTCCATCGAGTCGTAGGCATAGCCCTGGGTGAGGAAGAGTCCTTCCGACATCTCGCCGAATTGCGAGCGCATCGTGCCGCCGTGCACGAGCGTCGTCGCGGGTCGCAGGGGCCTCTTCGCCTTCTCCATCGCCTCGCTCTCAAGTCCGAATTCGGCTTCGAGGTGTGGCACAGGTCGGCGGCGATTGGCAGGGTTTTTTGCGCCGCGCCGACCAGCGATTGCCTCCCGCCCACGGCCAAGCTAGCCTCGCGGCGGACCGGCCAAGCCGTCGGGTGACCCATCGCCGCCATCGCGCCTCAAGCCTCCGCCTGCCTCGTCGCCACCTGCGGCGTGGCGCTGCTCGACGATGCGCTGTTCCTCGTCGTGATCCTCGCCGCCTCGGTGGCGGCGTTCCTCGCCTACGGGGTCCGCGACCTGCTCGCTGCGGCGGGTCCGGGCCGACGTCGCTAGCCCAGCGCCGCCCCTGTCGCCGGCACGTCGATCGACCAGACGACGCCGCCCGGCTCGAACGAGACGGCGGACTTGCCGCCCATGCCGGAGCCGGTCGTGCGGTCCATCACGATCGTGCCGAAGCCCTTGCGCGTCGGCGCGACCACCGGCGGACCGCCCGCCTCGCGCCAGCTCATCGCGAAGCGACGCGGCGTGCCCTGGAAGCCCCAGGCGATCGTCACCGTCCCGGTCTCGTTCGACAGCGCGCCGTATTTGGCGGCGTTGGTCGACAGCTCGTGCAGGGCGATGCCGATGTTCTGCGCCGCCTCCGGCCGCAGCAGCACGTCGGCGCCGTCGAGCACGATGCGGGTGCCGAAGAGGTCCTCGTAATGGTTGAGCTGCGAACGGATCAGCTCCATCAGCGAGGCGCCCTTGTAGTCGACGCTGGACAGCAGGTCGTGCGAGCCGGCCAGCGCGGCGAGGCGTTCGCCGAAGCGCCGCACGAACTCTTCCGGCGGCAGGCCGCTGGTCAGCGACTGGCGCGCCATCGCCTGGATCACCGCCAGCAGGTTCTTCGAGCGATGCGTCAGCTCGCGCATCAGGAAGCGGACATGGTCCTCGCGCTGCTTGTGGGGCGTCACGTCGCGCAGGATGAAGGACGAGCCGATCACCCGGCCGTCGGCATCGCGCATCGGCGAGGAGGTCACCCAGAGGTCGCGCGTCTCGCCGCCGCGCAGCTTCTGCCTGATGTCGAACTCGTGCGCACCGCCGTCGGCGAGCTGCGCGCGGTACATGGCGTCTTCGGCCGGCGTCACCTCCGGGAATGCCGTGCGGAACGGCTTGCCGATGATTTCGTCCGCGGTCACGGAAAACAGGCGCTCGGCGCCGGCGTTCCAGGAGGTCGCGTTGCCGTCGAGGTCGACCGAGACGATCGCGTCGATCGAGGTAGCGACGATCGAGGCGAGCTCGGCGTTGCCGCGCTCGGCCGCCTTGCGCTCGGTGACGTCGGACGACAGCGAGAGCATGCGCTGCGGCACGCCGTCCGTGCCGAGGAAGAAGCGTCCGCGCGAGGCGATCCAGCGCACGCTGCCGTCGCCGCGGACGATGCGGAACTCGGTCTCGAAGGTCTCCGAACGCTCGGCCTTGGCGGTGAAGTCCTCGATCAGGCGGGCGATGTCTTCGGGATGGATGCGGTCGATGAGCTGCGTCGGCTCCAGGGCCGCGCCGGCGTCCATCTCGATGTCGAACAGCTCGAGCAGATTGTCCGAATGAACGAAGGTGTTGGTCTCGACGACCCAGTCGAGGATGGCGAGGCCGGCGGCGTCCTGCGCGAGCAGCAGGCGCTCCTCGCTGTCGCGGAGATCCGCCTCGACCTTCTGCAGGCGCAGCAGCGAGCGGACCATGGCCACGAGCGCGCGCGGGTCGATCGGGTCGACGAGATAGGCGTCGAGGTGCCCGTCGTCGGAGACGGCGCCGGAGCCCTCGGAGAAGGTCGAGGAGATCTGGAGGATGAAGGTCTCGGGGCTCGCCTGCCGGATGCGATGGCAAAGGTCGGCGCCGGCGATATCGTCGATGTCGCCGTCGACGATGACCAGCGGCGGCAATCCGGTGGCGACGCTGACGAGCGCCTCGTCCGCGCTCGCCGCCTCGACGACATCGTGGCCGGCTTGCGAAAGCAACGCCGCGTGGCTCGCGCGACGCACGTCCGACACACCGACGACTAGGATCGTCCTCACGCTGGCCAAGGCGGTAGCCCCCGAAAGGCCTGCCGCTCTCTCCCGCGCCCGATCCCCCGATCGGCCGCGATCCGCGATGTGCGACACGCCTCCCCGGCCATCACTTCACGGAAGCGCGAGCGGCCTGTCAATGATCATTGATGCTAGGGCGCGAAGATTCGTGCTGCGCTGCCGCGACGCCAGCGGAAGCTTTGCTTTACGCGACATCGTCGGGTTGGGAAGGCGACGTCAGTCCGTCATCATCAGCGCCCAGTACGTCTTGAAGCGCGTGCCCGGCGCGTCCGCCGCGGCGATCCCGAGACGGCGCATCTTCTTGTCGAGCAGATTGATGTTGTGGCCGGGCGAATGTTCCCAGCCGACGAGCGCGGCATCGGCGGTCGCGTAGCCGGCCGATACGTTCTCGACCGCATAGCCCTTGGCGTGATGCGCGGCGTTGAGACGCTGGTCGAGATTGCCGGCGATCTCGTGGCTGAGGTGATTGGCCCGCGCCATCGTGTTGGCCTGCGATTGCGCGAGCGCCATCAGACCCGGATCGATGGCGACCGGCGTGAGCCCGTGCGCCTCGCGGTAGGCGGAGACGGCGTGCTGGAACGCCGCCGGATCGAGCCGCACGACGACGCTCGGATGCGTCTCGGCGATGTCGGGCGGATTGTCGCTCGAGCTGACGCAGCCGGCCAGCGC
>CAZZZM010000125.1:0-3601 GCA_964658465.1 uncultured Nakamurella sp. | reverse complement strand
CGGCTCTCCTTGAGGATCGCCTCGAGCCGGTCGAACCCGATGATGTCGATCCCGGTCGGCGGCGGCGCCGGGCCGTCGAAGAACTTGGCGGCCTTGAACTGCTTGTAGAGCTCGAAATAGAGGTCGCTCTTGGTGCGCGCCATGTTCTCCACGTCGTTGACGTAGCAGTACAGCTCGAAGGTCATCGTGCCGGCCTTGAGATCGGTAAAGCGGACCTGCGGCGAGGGGAACGAGGCCACCGCGTCGTTGTCGCGGGCGATGTCGATCAGCGTCTCGCGCACCTTCTCGGGATCGGCCGAGGAATGCACGGTGACCTCGATCGACAGCCGGCCGACCTTGTCGGCGCGCATCAGGTTCTTCACGACGCCGGAGACGAGGTTCGAGTTCGGCACGATGACGGCGGCGCGGTCGAAGGTCTCGATCTCCGTCGAGCGCACGTTGATCTTGCGCACGTAGCCCTGGTCCGAGCCGACGACCACCCAGTCGCCGACGCGCACCGCGCGCTCCCACAACAGGATCAGGCCCGAAACGAAATTGTTGACGATCGACTGCAGGCCGAAACCGATACCGACGGACAGAGCGCCGGCGACGATCGCGAGCTTCTGGAAATCGACCCCGAGATTGGCGGCGGCGATCGACAGCGCGAGGATGACGCCGAGGTAACCGAGGCTGGTCTTGATCGAGTTGCGCAGGCCCGCATCGAGCTTGGTCTGCGGCAGGTAGCGATCCTCGAGCCACCTCTGCACGGCGCGCGTCACCGCCAGCACGACGAGGAAGCTGACGATGGCGATGACGATGCCTTCGACCGAGATCGTGACGTCGCCGACCTTGAACCCGAAGAAGATCGCCGACAGGTTGCCCGCCACGTCGGTCGACTGCATGCCCCAGGGCGCGGCGACGACAAGCAACGCGAGGCCGATCAGCGCGACCCGCGCCACGCCCGACGTGAGGACGGCGAGCTGGCTCAGCGTCTCGCGCCGCAGGCCGACGGTGTAGATGAGGTTGCGGCCGACCGGCGAGCCCGGCCTGAGCCCGAGCTCCGTCGCCTTGTCGATCAGCCGCACGAGCAGGAACAGCACGGCGACGGTGCCGGCGACGAGCACGACCTGGTCGACGAGGAAATCCGCGAACGGGCTGTAGCCGGCGATCACCGCGCCGGCGATCACGACGACCAGCGCCCAGACGCCGCCGCGCACGAGCCCGTACCAATTGTGCCGGTCGACGGCGACGGTGCCGGTCGCGTTGTCGGGGTTCTCGGCCTCGGGCTCGTTGCCGAGATCGATCATCGCCGCGGCCAGCGCCGCCGACACGAGCAGCGCGCCGACGCCGCTCGCCGCCACCGAGAAGTCGTGCGACGCGTAGATGGCGCCGTTCAGCGCCTCGATGACCTTCGTGCCGGACACGATGAGCGCGACGCCGATGACGATGCGCACGAGCTTGTCGCAGGTCGTGTCGTCGAGATTGGGCAGGCGCCAGCGCGAACGGCCCGGCGCCAGCAGCCCGCGCGAAACGCCGGCGGCGATCGCGATCCTGACGATGCCGAACTGCATCGCCTCGAACACCGGCATGATGCGCACGTTCGTCGTGGCGAAGAACGAGAACACGTAGACGACGCCGTACATGACGGCGATCATCGCGCCCGACACCGAGACGCTGGTCCAGCACGCCGCGAGGATCTTGTGCCAGGTGTCCGGCTTCTGGTCCGTGTCGCGGTTGAGCACGCGCTTGAGGACCCGCTTGGCGAAACGCGTCAGCGGCCAGTAGAGCACGATGACGCCGAGCACGAGCAGCCAGAAGGTGATCAGCTTGGGGCCGGTGAGGCCGGCGTTGAAGTCGGCCAGCCAGTCGTCGGCCAGCTGCGTGATGTCGGCGATGTTTGTCGGCGTCTCCTGCGCCACGTGGCGCCAGAGATGGGGGCTGAGCAGGCTCGTCGAGCGCCTGAAAAGCGACCCCGTGAACAGGGCGCGCTGGCGCTTGGCGATGACGCCCGCATCCTGCTGCACCTTGACCTCGAGCAGCTTGGCGCGGCGCAGCAGCCCGTCGGCCGCGTCGTAGGACTTCTGCAGCGAGTCGCGCTCCTTGGCGACGTCGGCCGGTTCCTTGTCGACCTTGGGACCGAGCTGGTCGACGCGCGCCTTGTAGGCGGCGGCCCGCGGCGTCAGCCGCTCGATCAGCGCCTGGGCGTCGGCCGACAGCGGCGCGGCTTCCGCGGCGAGCTTGGCGAGCGACGTCTCGGTCTGGTCGGTCGTGAAGAGATCCTTCTCCAAATCCGCGATCTTGGTCGTCAGCGCGTCGACGTGCGCGGTGAGCTGCTCCTCGGTCTCGGTCGCCGCCGGGTTCGCGCCGGGCGCCGTCTGCGCGACGGCAAGGGGCTGCGCGGCCATCGTCAGCAAGAGGAGTAGCAGGATCGAGCGAAGGAGGCGGATCATCGAGCTCGCGGGGACGGGGGCGGGTCGGGGTCGGTGCGAGGTCCGGAAAGAGCGGTTAAAATCCGGTTTTGTTTTGGCGCGGCGGATAGGCGTGTGTTGCGCCCGCGAAATCGGTCACCATCGCGCCACCCTGCCCGTCGAGCGCGAGGTCCGCCGGCCCGAGCGCGACCTTGCCGTACCCGCCGGGCACGTCCAGCACGTAGGTCGGCTGGCAGAGCCCCGAAACATGCCCGCGCAACGCGCCGACGAGCGCCCTGCCCTCCTCGAGCGTCAGCCGGAAATGCGACGTGCCGGGCGCGAGATCGGGGTGGTGTAGGTAGTACGGCTTGATCCGCGCCTCGACGAAGGCGCGCATCAGCGCGGCCAGCGTCTCGACATCGTCGTTGACGCCGCGCAGCAGCACGCTCTGGCTGACGAGCACGCAGCCCCCGTCTGCGAGCCGCGCGCAGGCCGCGACGGCCGCGGCCGTCAGCTCGCGCGGATGGTTGGCGTGGATCGCGACATAAACCGTCTTGCCCGAGGCCCGCAGCGCGGCGACGAGGTCGGACCCGATCGACTCCGGCGCGACGACCGGCACCCGCGTGTGGACGCGCAGGATCTTGACGTGCGGGATGGCGGCGAGCCGGGCCGAGACGTCGGCGAGGCGGCGCGGCGCGGCGACCAGCGGATCGCCGCCGGTGAGGATCACTTCCCAGATGTCCGGATGCGCGGCGACGTAGGCCAAAGCCGCGTCGAGCGCCGCCGGCGACAGCGCGGTCGCCCGGCCGGGCCCGACCGTTTCGCGGCGGAAGCAGAACCGGCAATAGACGGCGCAGACGCTCACCAGCTTGAGGAGCACGCGGTCGGGATAGCGGTGCACGATGCCCTCGCACGGGCTGTGCGCGTCGTCGCCGATCGGATCGGCGCGCTCGTCCGGCGTGGCGAGAAGCTCGCGCTCGTCGGGCAGGAACTGACGGCCGATCGGGTCGGCGCGGTCCGCCGGGTCGATCAGCGCGGCGATGTCGGGCGTGACGCCGATGGCGTATTTTTGGGCGACGGCGTCTGCGTGGTCATGGCGATCGGGCGCGACTAGACCAGCCGCGACGAGTTCCTTAGCGGAACGCAACGTCATAGGCATGTCCGCAACGGGTTCTCCTTCTCCCGCCTGCTGGAGAAGGTGGCCCCGCGAAGCG
>CAZZZM010000124.1:1268-8711 GCA_964658465.1 uncultured Nakamurella sp. | reverse complement strand
GGCGCGCCGGCTTCGGCGAGGCGGCCATCGCCGGGCTCGGCGACGTGAGCGGCGGCTAGGCTAGAAGCCGTGCTGGATGTGCGCGTAGACTTCCTCGGTGAAGGCGAAGATCTGCGCGCCGATGAACGAGGCGGTGAGCGCGGTCACGACCAGCACGGCGACGATCTTCGGCACGAAGGTGAGCGTCATCTCCTGGATCTGCGTCAGCGCCTGGAACAAGGCGACGACGAGACCGACCGCCATCGCGGCGCCGACGGCGGGGCCGGATGCGGTCATCACCGCCCAGACGGCGTGGCGGGTGATCTCGAGGGCGTCGGCCTCGTTCATGCGACTGTCCCCGGCGGCGCGGCGATGAGGGCTAGCTGATCGTCACGCCGGAGCCGAGCGCCAGCGTGGTGCCGTTCGCCAGCGTCGCGGTGATCGTGCCGTCGCTGCCGATCGAGGCGGAGGACACCTTGCCGGAGATCGTGCCGTCGGCCGAGGTCACGGTGCGGCCGATCGCGGTGTCGGCCTGCTGCAGCGCGTTGGTCGTGATCATCGTATCGAGCTTCTGGTTCGTCTGCACGGTCTGGCCGACGGCGGAGAACGAGGCGATCTGACTGAGATATTGCGTCGGATCCGTCGGGTTGGTCGGATCCTGGTTCTGCAGCTCGGCGACGAGCAGCTTGAGGAAGCTGTTGTAGTCGACTGTCGCGCTGGCCGCGGCGGCGGCCGTCGTGTTCGACGAGGCCGCACTCGAGGAGGCCGCATTCGACGACGAGCTGGTCGTGGCCGCCGCAGCGGTCGGCACCGTCGATGTGGAATTGACCTGCATGTCTCGCGTCCCCGGCGCAATCTTACGATCACGCTAGGGCGCAAGCCTTTCGCGAGGCTGGCGTCGAAGCTCGCACGTCGGCGATCGCCGATGTGGCTTCAGGAGGCGATGGCGAGCGCGGCGGTCGGCGTCATCAGCGCGTCGTCGCGCGCGAAGGCGCCGCGCAGGCCCTTCAGCGCATCGTAATGGCGCCCGTCGGCAACCTGGTCGCGCGTCGTCCGCAGCGCGGCGAGCACCGCGGCATCGTCGTAGGCCGCGAGCATGCGCGAGAGGCTCGCGTCGAAGAGCCCCTTCGCCGACTTCGTTTCGGCCGGGCTCATCAGCATCGTCTGCACGATGAAGTAGAGCTGGCGCAGCGGGCTCGTCGCCCTGTCGGGCTGCATCACGTGCGCCTCGAGAAGAAAGGTCGCGTCGTTCATCAGCTCGAGGCTGACCTTGCGATCGGCCTTTATGACGGCCCCATTGAGGAAGAGGCGTTCGCCGGCGCGGAGCGTGATGTGCATCGGCGCCTCAGTTCAGACCGTCGCGCACGATGGCGCAGATGTCGGCGATGCCGTCGTAGTTCGTGGAGCGACCGAGCCGGATGGCCTCCGCCTCCTTCAGGATCCAGATGCCGATCGAGATCAGGCTGGCGCGCAGCGCCTCGGGCAGCGCGTTGTCGTCGCTCGCCAGCTCGCGCATGAAGATCATCCACAATTCGCGCGTCATGTGCAGCGCGCGCACGCCGTGGACCGAGGGCGACGGCAGGTTGGCGGCGCGGCGCAGCATGGTCACGACCCTGTCGAGGGCGTCGGCTTCGATCCGCCGCCCCTCCTGCTGGTCGTCCTCGAGAACTTCGGCATACGAGAACTGATACATGGGCTACCCGGCTGTGAGGTAATTGACGAGGCTCAGCTGCTGCAGGCGCGAGGTGAGCGAGTAGGACGCCTCGAGCTGGGTCTGGAGCTGCGTGACCTGGCTCGACAACGCATAGGTGTCGACGCTGTCGAGATCGCTGGCGCTCGACGAGAGCAGCGTCGCCTGCGCGCCGTTCTGCGTGTCGGCCTGCGAGATCGCCGATTGCGTGACGCCGACGCCCGCCTGGACGTCCGTCAAGCCGGCGATCCCGGTGCTCACGAGATTGGCGGCCGTGGACACGACGGCGGATTTGGCATCGGCGCTCATGTCGCCGCCGGTGAACTGCGCGAGCATCGTATAGGCCTGCGCCATCGTCTGGAACGTGCCCTGGTTGGCGCTGACCGAGGTCGTGGCCGTCTGGCCCGGCGCGATGCTGGTCGTCATCGTCTGCGACGAGGCGGCGGACCAGGCGCTGCCCGCGAAGAGCGAGCTGAACGCGGTGCTGCCGAGGAACGTCTTCATCTGGTCGCCGGTGAGCGTGCTCGCCGAGAGATTGTTGCTGGCGAGATAGCTCTGGAAGGCGGCCCCGACGGCCGTCGACGTCGCCGTGGGATCGGCGATCGGCGCCGTCTGGGTGGCGATGCCGCCGAAGACGAACTGGCCGCCGGCCGTGGTGTTGAGGCCGCCGAGCAGGCCTTGCAGCGCGCCCTGCGCCGACGCGGCGAGGCCGGTCGTCGGGACACCGGCGCTCTGCGCGGTCGTCAGCGTCGCCGACAGGCTCTGCGCCGTCGACATCATCGTGGTCAGCGCCGTGGCGGTGGCGGACAGCCGCGTCGAAGCCACCGCGTTGGTCGCCGTGTAGCCGTTCAGCGAATCGACGTTCGAGCGCAGCGACAGCAGCCGGGCGGTGCCGCCACCGAGCTGCAGGCCGATGTCGGCGTAGGTCCCGGTTGAGACCTCGGTCTGCGCCTGGGTCAGCGCCGATTGCGCCTGCAGGATCGACGAGCGCAGCGGCGACGTCATCGAGGATGTGGAGATGTAGGTCACGTTTACGCCCTTACGCTCCGGCCGGCTCGGCTCAGTTGAAGGCCTGCAGCAGCGTCGAATACATCGTGTTGACGGTGTTCATGAGCTGTGCCGAGGCCTGGTAGGCGTGCTCGACATCCAGCATCATCGACATCTGGTCGTCGAGGTTGACGCCCGTCGCGTTCGACAGCGCCGTCGTCGTCGAAGAGACGAGCGCGCTGTTGTAGGTCGACTGGGTCGTCACGCCCTGGCGCTGCGTCTCGAGCCAGCTGACCGAGGAGGCCGCGTAGCTCGCCAGCGTCCCCGTCGCGGCGCCGCCGGAGCTTGCGTTGAAGCTCTGCGTCGCGCCCATCGCGGTGACGAGCTGATCGAGACGCGTGGAATAGCCGGTGTCGCCGGGCGTCGGGTTCGAGGTGTAGGCGCTGCCGGCGATGCCGCCGTCGCGCAGCAGCGTGACGTTGCCGCCCTGCGCGGGATCGACGCTGGCGTTGATCGCGATCGACGATGCCAGCCCCGTCGTGCTGGTCGGCATGGCGCCGCCGAGACCGGTCGCGGTGAAGAGGCCCGGCGCCGTCGAGGTGGTGGAGCCGCTCGTCGTGCTCTCGGCGAAGGTCGTGATCAGGCTCGAGGCCATCTGGTCGAGCTGGTTCTGGTAGGCGACGCTCGTCGTGTCGCGCAGCGTCGCCAGGCCCGCGAGCGCGCCGGACTGGATCGGCATGACCGCCGAGGCGCCGGTCACGGGCACGCCGTCGACCGTCACCGCCTGCCCCGTCGTGCCGGGGGTGTAGGCGGTCGTCGGCGTCATCGAGACGGTACGCGCCGTCGTCTCGAACAGCGTCGCGCCGCTGTCGGTGTAGATCGACATGCCGCCGTCGGGATTGGCGGTGGTGGTGATGCCGATCTGGTTCGACAACTGCTTGAGGATGCCGTCGCGCGTGTCCTGCGCCGTCGAGGTGTCGGCGCCGGTGCGCGTGCCGATGACGATCTGCGTGTTGACGGTCTGGAATTGCGCCAGCAGCGAATTGATCGTCTTCACCGCGCTGGACATGTCGCTGTCGGCCTGCGCGCGGACCGACTGCACCGTGGCCGAGGCCTGGTTGAGATTGCTGGCCAACGACTTTGCGGCGGAGACGGCCGCGGTGCCGAGCGCGGGTTGGTCCGGCGCGGCCGCGTATTGCTGCAAGGCGGTCTGGAGAGCCGAGATCAGCGTCGCCGGCGAATTGTCGGTCGCCGAGGTCGAGCTGGTCGAGGAGGTATCGTCGAGGCCGAGCGTCGCGGCGAGGCTCGACAGGCCGTCGTTCAAGGCCGTGCTCGAGCTCGATGCCGATTGCGCGGCGAGCAGGCTCGTCATCAGGGCCGCGCTCGTCGCGCGCTGCGTCGCGCCCGGCGTGACGTAGCCCGACGCCGAACTGATCGTGCCGGCGCTTTCGAGCGAATAATTCGTATTGCTGACGTTGGCGATGTTCCTGGAGATCAGCGCCGACTGCGCCGACGTGTTGGCCAGGGCGGATTGTGCGATGCCCAGAGCACTCGACAAACTCATCAAACCCGATCCGCGCTACCGTCGACGCCACCGCCGAACCAGATCAGACTGCGCGCAAAAGATGGATAGACAGTTTACCGCGTTTCCTAACCCTAAGATTTCAAAACCTATTCACCACAAGCGGGCGGCGAGCGCCGCCGCCCGCTCGCCTACCGTCAGTTGGTGGTCAGCCGATTGAGATTGCCGAGCAGATCGGAGGCTGCCTGCAGCACCTTGGAGTTCGCCTCGTAGGAGCGCTGCGCCGAGATCATGTTGGTCAGCTCGGTCGCCAGGTCGACGGTCGACTCTTCGAGGGTGTCGGACTGGATCGAGCCGGTCCCGTTGGTGGTGGCGGTGTTCAAGACCATCGCGCCCGACGTCTGGCTCACTTGATAGACGTTGCCGGACAGGGTGGTGAGGTTGTTCGGGCTTTCGACCGTCGCCAGCGGGATCTTGAAGGCGGCGAGCTGGTAGCCGCTGGCATAGACCTCGGTGACCGTGCCGTCGGTGCCGATCTTGACGTTAGCGAGCTTGCTCGGCGCGTTGCCGTTGGCGGTGGCGGCGGTCACGGCGAAACTGCTGGCGAGTTGCGTGGTCGAGCTCATGTCGACGGCGACCGTCTGTCCCTTCTGCCCATTCGGGATCGGGATATTCAGTGTCGTCGGGGTGCTCGACAGATTGCCGGTCGTCGGATCGAACGTCATGTTGAGCACCGTCGGCGTGTCGTTGGTGCCCCCGTTGGTGTAAGGAAACCCGCCGGACGCGGACGCGTCGCTCTGCGGATAGGCCGCCGCCTCCCACGTCGAATCACCGGTCTTGGTGAGGTAGACGTCCATCACGTGCGACGTGCCGAGGTCGTCGTAGACCGTGATCGAGGTCTTGTCTGTGTAGGTCGCGGACGCGGAATTCGTCGAGGGCAGGTTGGCCGCCGCGACGGCCGTCGCCGTCGACGGCAGGTTCACCGTCAGCGCGCCGTTGGTCGAGGCCGCCGCCTGCAGGCTCTGGCTGTTGACGTTGACGGTCGACAGCGTCGAGCTCGTCGTGCCGTCGGCGTTGATCTTGTAGCCCTGCAGCTGGTAGCCGGCGGTGTTGACGAGATTGCCGGTGGAGTCGGGAACGAACGAGCCGGCGCGGGTCAGGAAGGTGCCCTGGCCGCCGTTGCCGACGACGAAGAAGCCGTTGCCGTTGATCGCAAGGTCGGTGGAAGACGTCGTCGTCTCCAACGTGCCCTGCGTCGTGACGCCGTAGCGCATCGCGGTCTGAACGCCGCCCGACTCGTATTCGGAGGTGGCGTTCTGATCGAGGACGGTCTCGAATTGCGCCTGCGCGTCCTTGTAGCCGACGGTGGAGGAGTTCGCGATGTTGTCGGAGATCGCGCTGAGCGCATTGCTCTGCGCGGCCATGCCGGAGACCGCGGTCCGCATCGAGTTGAAGAGGCTCATCTGTCGTGTCTCGCTTCGGGGGCTGGAGGGGGGCTACGCGGCGTGGTCGAGCGCGGGGATGACGTCGGCGCCGAGCCGCTTGTCGTCGAGCTCGATGCAATAGCCGAGGAATCGTTTGGAATCGATCGGATCGTAGCCGAGCCGCTGGCGCAGCTTCTTGCGCAGTTTCGAGACGTGGCTCTCGATCACGTTCTCCTCCACGTCCTCGTCGAAGATCCCGTAGATTGCGTTGAAGATCTGGGTCTTGGTCACGCGGCGGCCGCGGTTGGCAATCAGGAATTCGAGGATGCGGCGCTCGCGGCGCGGCAGGTCGAGCGGCGCGCCGGCGATGACGGGGTCGCGGCCGTCGAAGAAGACGCTGACGGCGCCGGCGGACGGTGCCCGCTCGACGATGCGGGTCGGTGCCGCTCGGCGACGGATCGCGCCGAGCCGCGCGAGCAGCTCGCGCACGTGGATCGGCTTGCGGACGACGTCGTCGAAACCGCCGGCGAAGAGCGCGAGCGTGGTCTCGAGCGAGCTGGCGTCGTTGATGGCGACGACCGGCGCCTGCGAGCGCAGGGCGATCGCCCGCGCGCAGGCGACGCGCTCGTTGCCGTCGCCGAGGAGGAACGCTTCGATGGCGGCGATCTCCGCTGCCGGCGCGCTCTCGATCCAGGCGAGGAAGTCGACCGGCGCGAAACCCGCGAGCGCCATGCCTTCGCTTTCGAATCCCTTGGCGTAGCCGTCGACCACCAGCCGGCGTTCGTCCACCATCACAAGCATAGCGCCCCCCGAATCAACCTCGAGAAAAGGTAGATCGGCCGTAAAAAAATAGGGTAAACGCAAATTAACGAACGGCTCGATGGCGCTCGTTACGAAACCTTAAGATCCGGTAAACGGCGATATATTTGCTGGTTATTTGAATGCGGCGTGCCGCAGCGAACGGCAGATCGTCGACCTAGAGTTGCGTTTTGCGCCCCAGTCGCGCGCCGTTGCGGGTCGCGCCGTCGCGAAAAGATCACGACGGCGATTTTGCAACAGGCGCCGAAAAGCAAAAATTCCGCGCGGAATCGGTCCAAGCCCCGAAGCCGCTCGCGACCATGCGGGTGAGCACGCCGCAGACATAGCGCTTCTGCGCCGGGTCGTTGTCCGGTCCGGCGTTGTAGCGCGCCACCGCCATCGTCCACGTGCGCTCGCGGCCCTTTAGCTCGCGCAGGAAGCGCGCGGCATAGTCGACGTTGCGTGCCGGGTCGAACATCGCCTCAAGCGAAGGGAAGCGCGCGCCGTGGTAATGGTGGTTGATCTGCATGCAGCCGATGTCGATCATCCGCGCGCCCTGCGCCTTGGCTTGTTGGAAGCGCGCCAACGCCTCGCTCAGCGACGCGCTGACAGCGGGCCGCCCGTCGATGTTCATCGAATAGGGCTGCAGCCGCCCGTGTGCCCCCGTCTCGTTGAGGCCGACGGCGTAGAAGACCGCCAGCGGGATCTGATAGCGCTGCGCGGCGAGCGACACCTCGTGCTCGCAGGACACGGCCGAGACCGGCGCGACAGGAGCGGCGTGCGCCGGGGCCTCAGACGAAGACGCCGCCGTCGCCGCGAGCACGAGCGACATCGCGCGGAGCCGCCGACGGAGCGCGCCGCCGCGACGAGGACGCATCGCCCCCCGCGCCGCCGGGGCTGCCCCCTGACGCGCCCTGCCCGGTGCCTGCTTCGGTCTGGGATCGTGCGGAATCATGAGAGCCTGCCGTTGAAGTCGAGGAGGCGTCGGCGCCTCCGATGACGAGGGACTCGACGCGGTAGCCGTTGCCGCCGATCGCCGTGGC
>CAZZZM010000124.1:0-1168 GCA_964658465.1 uncultured Nakamurella sp. | reverse complement strand
GCGTCGTCACCGGCGCCAGATGAGCGGACGAGGCGACGAACGTGACGACGGCATCCTCCGCGGGCTGGGACGCGATCGCCGGGTCGGCGCTGCCGGCGCTACCTGGGCTGCGGGCGCCGCTTGCCGCCGCGGGCGCCGCGTCGCCGCGCACCGGCGCGGGATTTGTCGGCTCGACCTGCACCTTGATCGCCGCCGCCTCCGCGACGATAATCGGCATCACGACGAGCGCCGGCAGCACGGCGGCCGACGCCGCAAGCGGATCGTCCGTAGCCGGCGCCGCGGTCTGCGGGTCGTCGTTCCGCGCCTCCGTCTTCGCCGTCGCATCGCCCGCGTCGGTTGTCGTGCCTGCGTTGCGCTCGTGACCAGAGGGGAGCCCCCCCTCGGCCGAGGCCACGCCGCTCGCGAGCTCGACGAGCAGCGCCGCGTTGCCCTGCGCGGCACGCGGCGTCAGCGATGCGGGCGCCGCCGGCACGGCAGGCGATTTGTTCGTCGCCGGCACGGAGAGTGATCCGGCCATCGTTGGAATGGCAGTTGGTTCGGCTGTCGCCGGAGTAGTCGTCGATCCTGTCGTCGTCGGGACGGCAGTCGACTCGGCCGTCGTCGCAACGACAATCGATCCGGCCGTCACCGGTACGGCAGGTGATCCGGTCGTCGCTGGAATGGAAGTCGATCCAGCCGTTGTCGAAACGGACGACGGTCCGGTCATTGCCGGGAGAGCAGTCGGTCCGGTCGTTGCCGGGACGGCAGTCGATCCGGGCATCGTTGGAACGGCGGTCGACCCGATCGACGCCAAAACGACCGTCGATGCGACCGTTGTTGCAGCAGCAGTGGATCCGACCGTCGATTGAACGGCAGCAGAGCCGGCCGTCGTCGACCCTGCCCCCAGGGTCGGCACCACGAGCTGCGGGTCGTCGTTTGCCTCTGATAGCGCCGTCGGCGTCGCCTTGCCTGCGTCGGGGGTCGGGCCTGTGCTACGCTCGCGACCGATGTCGGGCCCTGCTTCGGCCGAGGCCACGCCGCTAGTGAGCCTGGCGAGCAGCGCAGCGATGCCCGGCGCGGCACTCGGCAGCGGCGATGCGGGCGCCCCCGGGACGGCCGGCGATCCGGCCGTCATCGAAACGGCAGTTGTTCCAACCGTCGATGAACCGGCAATCGATCCGGCCGTCGC
>CAZZZM010000123.1:5309-8717 GCA_964658465.1 uncultured Nakamurella sp. | reverse complement strand
CGCCCCCGCTTCATCGCCGCCGCGCGATCCTCGAGCGGCAGGCCGGGGCCGTCGTCGTCGATCGTCACGCAGAAGAAGGCGCGCTCGGACGTCGTGTCGCGGAACTCGCTGCCGATCGCGATGCGCACCTCGGCCCTGGCCCATTTGCCGGCGTTGTCGACGAGGTTGCCGATCATCTCCTCGAGATCCTGGCGCTCGCCGAGGAAGCGCAGCCCGGCGCCGCCCTGTTGGCGGAAGGCGATGCCCCGATCGCGATAGATCTTCTCGAAGGTCCGCACCAGGCCCTCCACGACAGGCAGCACGTCGGTGGCGCTGCCGATCTTGCGGGCGGCGACGGCCGCGCGGGCGCGATCGAGATAATAGGCGATCTGGTCTCGCATGACGGCCGCCTGCTCGCCGACCTTGGCCGCGAGCGGGCCGCTCTCCGCTCCGGCCTCGTTCATGATGACGCTGAGCGGCGTCTTGAGCGCGTGCGCGAGATTGCCGACCTGCGTGCGGGCGCGCTCGACCACGTCGCGATTGGCCTGGATCATCAGGTTGAGCTCGCCGGCGAGCGGCGCGATGTCGCGCGGGAACACGCCGTCGATCTCGTTCGTCTCGCCGCGGCGGATCGAGGTCACGCCGTCCTGCAGGCGGCGCAGCGGCCGAAGGCCGTAACGCAACTGCACCGCCGAGGACGCGACGAGGACGATGGCGAGGACGCCGAAGCTGATCAGCAGCGACAGCTCGAACTGCGCCATCTGCGCCTCGATCTCGTCGGTCGTGGCGGCGACCTGGACGAGATAGATGCCGTCGTCGCCGGTATCGATGACCCGCTCGACCATGCGCAGCGGCCGGTCGTCGGGGCCGGTGGCATAGCCGCGGCGCGCGCCGCCCATGCCGGCTGGCACGCCGAGGTCGGCGAGCTTCGGCAGATGCGAGGCGAACAGCGAGCGCGACGCGCGGATGTCGGGATTCGAGCCGTCCTGCCGCGTGATCTGCCAATACCAGCCCGACATCGGCAGCTCGAACTGCGGATCGGCGAGATGGCCGGTGTCGCTGCGCGCATCCTCGGCGCTCTTGTCGGACGCTTTGGGATCGCCCGTCTTGTCGGTCGCCAGATCGGCGACGAGCGCGCGCAGATAGACGCCGAGGCGCTCGTCGAACGCGGCTTCCGTCGTCGATCGATAGACCGCGGTGAGGATGAGGCCGGCGATGAACAGGATCGAGACGCTGAGCAGCCCGGCCGAGATGAACAGTCGCGTGCCGATCGACCAGCGGCGCGGATCGCCCCACACGGCCTGGCGCCAGCGCCCGGTCGCGGCCGCGACGCCGTCCGGAGCGGCGGTTTCCTGGGAAGCCGCGCGCCGGAACAATCCCAGGCGCAGCGTCGCCACGCTCAGCCCTGCCGACCGCTCGGTCGCGGTTCCGACCCGCGCGGCTCGGCGGCGCGCGGTTCGCCGGCCTTCGCCTTGCCCTCGCCCGGCCCTTCGGCCGTGACGAGATAGCCGAGCCCGCGCATGGTCTGGATGATGTCGACACCGAGCTTGCGGCGCAGGCGGCCGACGAAGACTTCGATCGTGTTGGAATCGCGGTCGAAGTCCTGGTCGTAGAGGTGGTCGACGATCTCGCTGCGCGAGACGACGCGACCGGCATGGTGCATGAGGTAGGCGAGCAGCCGGTATTCGTGCGAGGTCAGCTTCACGTGGTTGCCGTCGACCGACACGCGACTGGCCCGCGTGTCGAGCTGCACCGGGCCGCAGACGAGTTCGCTCGTCGCGTGACCGGTCGCCCGGCGCAGCAGCGCGCGGATCCGCGCCAGCACCTCCTCCATGTGGAAGGGCTTCGCCACGTAGTCGTCGGCGCCGGCGTCGAAGCCCTTGACCTTGTCGCTCCAGCGGTCGCGCGCGGTGAGGATGAGGATCGGCATGGTGCGGCCGGCCTTGCGCCACTCGCCGATGATGCTGATCCCGTCCTTCTTCGGCAGGCCGAGATCGAGCACCACGGCGTCGTAGGGCTCCGTCTCGCCGAGGAACGCGCCATCCTCGCCGTCCAGCGCGTGATCGACCACGTAGCCGGCGTCGCTGAGCGCCCGGACGATCTGCCGGTTCAGGTCGACGTCGTCCTCGACGACAAGAAGACGCATGGAGGCTCCTAATGCCGGTCGTTGCCGTCGAGCGCGCCGACGGACTGCCCGTTCTGCGCGTTCATATACAAGCGCACGATGCGTCCGTCGCGGCGGAGCACCGAGATCTCGTAGACCCACTCGTCCTGCTTCCACTTGCAGAGCTTGGCCCGCAGCGCCTCGCCCTGCTGGCGGCCGACCCGCAGCGCCCGGAACGGCTCGGCCAGCCGGTGCGCCGTGACGTTCTCGCGCGTCTGCGCCGCGTTGAAACAGGTGTGGACGCGCGCGCTCTCGCGACGCGGCTCTTCGTGCGGATTGGCGGCCGGCGGCGCGGGCTTGAGGGCCGCGTCGACCTTGGCCGGAGGCGGCGTGGTCGCGACGGGGACAACGTCGGACGGGCCGGGAGGCGACGCGGGGCGCGGGACGTCCGCCGCCTGCGCCAAGACGGCGAAGCGCAATAGGATAGCGAGCGCAACGACCGCGGCTTTCATGACACCAGCCTTCGACCCCAGGGCCTGAATAGGTCATGAATAGCCGATGTCGAATCACAAACGGTTTCGGCGCGAGACGCGACCGACTCAATCGTCCCAGTCGACGATGTGGTCGACGTAATCGCGCAGCCGCACCGTGCGCTCGCTGCCGCGCGTGCGCCCGCGCACCGAGATGCCGGCCTCGTGCACGCTGTCGCGGGACCCCGAGACGAGCGGATGCCATGACGCCAGCGGCTTGCCCTCGGCGACCAGCCGGTAGGCGCAGGTCGACGGCAGCCAGGGGATTTCGCGCACCGATTCCGGCGTCAGCTTGATGCAGTCGTCGACCTTGCGCTGGCGGGTCTCGTAGGAGCTGCAGCGGCAGGCGCCGCAGTCGAGCAGCTTGCAGGCGACGTCGGTCTTGAGGATCTGGCCCGTATCCTCGTCCTCCAGCTTGACGAGGCAGCAGCGCGCGCAGCCGTCGCAGAGGCTCTCCCATTCCGCCTCGGTCATCTCCTCGAGCGATTTGACGCGCCAGAACGGCTCCGCCGCCAAGCCTTTTTTCGGCTGCGTTCGCGGTGCAGGAGGTGTCGCGTTTCGAGACGGGCGGGGCGGCATAGCGCTTGCGGTCTGTCGGGAGGATTTCGACGAGCGGGCGGCTTGCGCTCGGCTGGCCGGTCCGTCAAGACGGAGATGTTTCGGTCGTGCGTTTCGTCGAGCCTGCGCGGTGCTGAGCCAGTTCCTCTCCGATCTTCGTCGACTGATGGCGCGCGCCGACGCGTGGCTCGCGCACGTCGGGCGCCACCGTCTCGTCCAGCGCGTCTCGCGGAAGCT
>CAZZZM010000123.1:0-5209 GCA_964658465.1 uncultured Nakamurella sp. | reverse complement strand
GGCCGCCGCGGCATCCGCCACGACGACGCGGTGCCGTTCGACGAGCTGCCGCCGAACCTGATCCACGCGCTCATCGCCACCGAGGACCGTCGCTTCTTCGACCATTTCGGCATCGACATCATCGGCACGATGCGCGCGATCATGGTCGATACGCGCGGCAACGGGAACGTCCAGGGCGGCTCGTCGCTGACCCAGCAGCTCGCCAAGAACCTGTTCCTGTCGAACGAGCGCACGCTGAACCGCAAGGTCAACGAGGCCTTCCTGGCGCTCTGGCTCGAGTGGCACCTCTCGAAGCGCCAGATCCTGTCGCTCTATCTCGACCGCGCCTACCTCGGCGGCGGCACGTTCGGCGTGCAGGCCGCCTCGCAATATTACTTCGGCAAGTCGGTGCGCGACCTGACGCTGCCCGAGGCGGCGATGATCGCCGGGCTCTTCAAGGCGCCGTCGAAATACGCGCCAACGGTGAACCTACCGGCCGCCCGCGCCCGCGCCAACGACGTGCTGAACAACATGGTCGAGGCCGGCTATCTGACCGCCGGCCAGATCTACGCCGCGCAACGCAACCCGGCGACGCCGATCGACCACGGCACGCAGGAGACGACGGCGGACTGGTACCTCGATTACGCCTACGGCGAGGTCAAGGCGATGGCCGACGCCGGCAAGTTCGGCAACGAGCGCGTGCTGAACGTGCGCCTCGCGCTCGATCCGGCGATCCAGCAGCACATCGAGCAGACGATCGAGGATCAGCTGCGCGAGAACGGGCCCTACTTCCACGTGAAGCAGAGCGCCTCGGTCCTGCTCGAGCCGAACGGCGCGCTCCGCGCGATGGTCGGCGGCCGCGACTACGGCGCCAGTCAGTTCAACCGCGCGACCGATGCGATCCGCCAGCCCGGCTCCTCGTTCAAGCCCTACCTCTATCTCACCGCGCTCGCGACCGGCCGATTCAAGCCCAGCACGCTGATCTCGGCGGCGGGGCTCTGCCTCGGCAAGGACTATTGCCCGCACAATTACGACGACGAGCGGGCCGGCAAGCTGCCGCTGATCACGGCGCTCGCCATGTCGCTCAACACCGCCGCGATCCGACTCTCGATCGAGGTCGGCGAGGGGCACGCGCCGGCCAATTCGAACTGGCTGATGGCCAAGGCCGGCCGCGCCATGCTCATCAAGACGGCGCGAACGATGGGGCTGACCACGCCGCTGCCGGACACCGTGTCGCTGCCGCTCGGCGCCGCCGGCGTGAAGATGATCGAACACGCGAGCGCCTACGCGACCTTCGCCAACGGCGGCAAGCGCGCACCGCCCTATGCGACGGTGTCGGTCACCAACGGGCGCGGCGAGCTGATCTACGACCACGACCGCGACGAGCCCAAGCCCGCGCAGATCTTCGATCCGGCCGTGATCGAGGAGATGAACACGATGCTGCGCCAGGTCGTGCTCGGCGGCACCGGCCGCGCCGCCGACATCCCCGGCCTGCCGGTCTCCGGCAAGACCGGGACCACGAACGGCTACCACGACGCCTGGTTCATGGGCTTCACCGGCAATTTCGTCTGCGCCGTCTGGTACGGCAACGACGATTACTCGCCGATGCGCGACAAGACGACCGGCGGCTCGATCCCCGCCCGGACGTGGCACGACATCATGACCTTCGCGCAGGAAAACGTGGAGCCGAAGCCGGTCCCCGGCCTGCCCGCGCCGGCGCCGCAGGCCGTGGCCTCGGCAGCCACCGCGTCGCCGGCCGATGCCGCGCAGATGGGCCGCGCACAGCATCCCGCGACGCTGTCCAAGGCCTCGGTGGTCGCGCTCGGCACGATCGCCTCGACGATGCAGATGGCGCAGCTCGGGCACGTCACGACGCGCATCGACGAGATGGGGACCTCCGGGATCGCCACGATGGCGCCGGCCTCGCCCGACGGGGCCGAGCGCGCCGCGGCGATGCGTTGAGCCGCGTCGCGTCGCCGTTGCGGGCCGGCTGACATGCTCGCGCTCGTCAAGATCGTCGCCGCCGTGCTCGTCGGCGTGTTCCTCGGCCTCGTCGTGACGATCCGCACGCTCGAAACCGGCACGCACACGGTCGTCGCGGGGCCCTGGCAGGGCGCGCCGCGCAACGGGACGTTCGATGTCGACCCCTACACGCTCGCCGCGGACGAGCGGTCCGGCGTCCTCCCGCTCGGGGTCGCCGAAGGCCTCAGCTTCGTCGCGCGCACCGACAGCGACGGGCACGCCTTCGCACCGGCGTGCGACTACGTCGTCACCGGGCCGATGCCGCAGGCGCGCTTCTGGACGCTGAGCTTGCTCGGTCCCGCCGGCTTTCCCGTCGCCGACCCGGCCCAGCGCTACGGCTTCACCTCGGCCGAGGTGCTTCGCCGGATGGACGCGCCCGTCGTGATCACGGTCTCGGCCGAGGCGCGCAGCGGCAACTGGCTGCCGACCGGCCACGCCGGCGCCTACGTCCTCATGCTACGGCTCTACGACACCGGGCTCAGCACCATGGGCACGGTGTTCGAAAGCGCCGACATGCCGCGCATCGAGAAAGCGGGCTGCTCGTGACGCCCGCGCTCGATCCCCGCTGGCGGCGAGAGGCGCGATGGCTCGAGGCGGCGGCCGGCGTCGCCATCATCGCGCTTGTGGCGACGCTCACCCATTTTTCGGCGATCCTGCTCATCCCGCGCGTCGCGACCGAGGACGCCTACGACGTGCTCGCGGCAAAGACCGCGCCCAACAAGCTGGTCGTCCTGCCGCCGAGCCGACCCGGCGACGCGCTCGTCCCCTTCCGCGATCCCGCGACGATCCAGGGCCTCTGCTTTTATGATGTAAGCCAGGCACCGATCCGCGTGCGCACGCACACCGAGGACGGCAAGCTGCTGACCCTGTCGTTCCGCACCCCCCAGGGCCGGGTGTTCTACTCGATGACCGACCGCGCCGCTTTGAAGGACACGATCGACATCAGGCTCGTCACCCCCGCGCAGCTCGCCGCGATCGAGGACGCGGAAACGGACGTGGAGCAGGGGTTGCCATCGGAATTGCGATTGAAGGTGCCCACGCAACGCGGGCTGCTCGTGGCGACGGCGCTCGTGGCGCGGCCGAGCGAGCGTCAGGATGCCGAGGCGCGCATCAAGGCGATCACCTGCGCGCCGGAGCCGCTGCCCCCGCGCTCGTGATGCGGATCAGGCGCGCTTGCGGGGCGCCGCGGCGGCCTTCGCCAGGCCGGACTTGTCGATGGCGGGCTTGGCCTTGGCGCGGCGCGACGGCGCCGGGGCCGCGAGCTTGGCGAAGTCCTCGTCGCTCAGGCGGTAGTAGCGCACGCCGGTGAAGAACAGGATCGCGGCGCTGCCGTCCCGCGGCGGCCTCGATTCGATGTTCCGCGACGGCGGCAAAGCGATGACCTTACCCATGCGACGGCTCCAAGGATCGTTTGAGGGCCAACTCAAGCCCGCGACCCATTGTTGTCTTCCTATGGGTTAACGCTTTCTCACCAAGTCGGTGAGCTTTGCATCTTGTGGCAGAAATACACATCTCGCGTGCTCGGATCACGCGAGATCGAGGAGGGTGCGCCCGTCGCGATCGTCGATGTCGACGATCCAGATGTCGGCGTCGAAGCTGATCTCGCGGGCGAGGCGCGCCTCCGCGTCGGCGGGGTCGATCCACTCCTCCTTGTGCAGGCGCATGAAGGCCCGCTCGCCGTCGCGCGTCACGTCGGTCTGCGGCGCCTGACCGTAGAGCGCGACGCGCCCGTCGAGACGATCGAGCTTGACGTAGATCGCACCCGCCTCGGCGGCCCCGCGGCGCCGCCGGACCGCGGAAATCCCTTCGATGTCGCATCGACGCAAGAAGGCCGACACCCAGAAATCGGCCCGCAGCCGCATGCGCCTACTCCCGCGGGGCATTCCCCGCTTTCCTCTTGTGCCCATATCGGAGACAAGGTCCCAAGATACTTTAGGCTAACCGTCGCACGTCCGATGATTGCGGCAGGAGGACCCATGGCTTCTATCGACGCTGTCCTGTCCAGGATCGATCAGAACCTCGACGCCGCCATCGAACGGCTGTTCGCCTTCGTGGCGATCCCGTCGGTCTCGACCGATCCCGCCTTCAAGGCGGAATGCCGGAAGGCGGCGGACTGGGCCGCCGAGCAGCTGTCGGCGATCGGCTTCACCGCCGGGGTCAGGCCGACGGCCGGTCATCCGATGGTGGTCGCGACGGCGAAGGCGGCGCGGCCGGACGTGCCGCACGTGCTCTTCTACGGCCATTACGACGTGCAGCCGGCCGATCCGCTCGAGCTGTGGGAGACGCCGCCGTTCGAGCCTCGCATCGCCGAGGGACCGGCAGGGCGCCAGCTCGTCGGGCGCGGCACCGCCGACGACAAGGGCCAGTTGATGACCTTCGTCGAGGCCTGCCGGGCTTTCAAGGAAACGGGCGGCCTGCCGTGCCACGTCACGGTGCTGCTCGAGGGCGAGGAGGAGAGCGGCTCGCCGTCGCTGCCGGCCTTCCTTGCCGAGAATGCCAAGGAGCTGCGCTGCGACGTCGCGCTCGTCTGCGACACGCTGATGTGGGACGAGAAGACGCCGGCGATCACCACGATGCTGCGCGGGCTCGTTGGCGAGGAGGTGGTGGTCAAGGGCGCCAGCCGCGACCTGCATTCCGGGATGTTCGGCGGCCCGGCGATCAACCCGATCCGCGTGCTCTCGAAGATCATTGCCGACCTGCACGACGACGAGGGTCGCGTGACGATCCCCGGCTTCTACGACGCCGTCGCCGAGCTGCCGGACGAGATCGCCGATCAGTGGCACGACCTCAAGTTCGACGGCGGCAAGTTTCTCGGCGACGTCGGGCTCTCGGTGCCCGCCGGCGAGCAAGGCCGCAGCGTGCTCGAGATGCTGTGGTCGCGTCCGACCTGCGAGATCAACGGCATCACCGGCGGCTACACGGCCGAGGGCATGAAGACCGTGCTGCCGGCGCAGGCGAGCGCCAAGTTCTCGTTCCGCCTCGTCTCGAAGCAGGATCCGCAGGCGATCGTCGCGGCCTTCCGCGATTTCGTGCGGTCGCGCCTGCCCGACGATTGCGAGGCCGAGTTCATCCCGCACGGCGCGTCGCCCGCGATCACCCTCCCCTTCTCGTCGGAAGCGCTGACGCGGGCGCGCCGCGCCTTGCAGGCCGAATGGGGCACGGAGACCGTGATGGCCGGATGCGGCGGCTCGATCCCGATCGTCGGCGC
>CAZZZM010000122.1:5647-8725 GCA_964658465.1 uncultured Nakamurella sp. | reverse complement strand
GGCGAAGCAACCCAGGGGCCGAGGCACCGGCCTCGCCGCGGCGGCTCCTGGATTGCTTCGCTTCGCTCGCAATGACGGCCCCGCGGCCTACTGCGCGGCGACCGCGGCGTCGGCGTCCATCGTCGGGTAGTCGATGTAGCCTTCCGGTCCCTGGCTGTACCAGGTGGCCATCACGTCCTTGTTGAGCGGCGCGCCCTTGGCGAGACGCGCGGGCAGGTCGGGGTTGGCGAGGAAGGGGCGGCCGAAGGCGATGGCGTCGGGGATGCCGGTCGCCATCTCGGCGGCGGCGCGCTCGCCGTCGTAGTCGGAATTGAGGATCAGCGGGCCCTTGAAGACCTTGCGGATCGCCGGCGCCACCGGCGGGGTCGAGGGCTTGCCGAACGTGCCGTCGGGGCTCGGCTCGCGCATCTCTAGGAAGGCGAGGCCGAACTTATCGAGCGCCGCGGCGGCGGCGACGAAGAGCGCGGGGGCGTCCGAATCGTCGACGCCCTGGATGGCGCCGTTCGGCGACAGGCGCACCGCGGTGCGATCGGCGCCGACGGTGTCGACCACCGCCTGCACCACCTCGCGCAGGAGCCGCGTGCGGTTGTCGATCGAGCCGCCGTAGCCGTCGGTGCGAAGGTTGGTGCCGTCGCGCAGGAATTGGTCGATGAGATAGCCGTTGGCGGCGTGGATCTGCACGCCGTCGAAGCCGGCCTTCAGCGCGTTGCGCGCGGCGCGGCGATAGTCCTCGAGCAGGCCGGGGATCTCGTCCTCGCGCAGGGGGCGGGCTTCCACGTAGGGCTGCTTGCCGTCATAGGTGTGCGCCTTGTCCGGCGCGGTCGTCGCCGAGGCAGAGACCGGCTGGGCGCCGCCGAGGCTCGGATGCACCACGCGGCCCATGTGCCAGAGCTGCGCGAAGATGCGGCCGCCGGCGTCGTGCACCGCCTTCACCACCGGGCGCCACGCCTCGACCTGCTCGTCGCTCCACAGGCCCGGCGCGTAGGGCCAGCCGAGGCCCAGCTGCGAGATGCCGGTCGCCTCCGAGATGATCAGGCCGGCGCTGGCGCGCTGCGCATAGTATTCCGCCATGATCGGCGTCGGCACGTGCGCGCGGGTGGCGCGGCCGCGGGTCAGCGGCGCCATGATGATGCGGTTCGGCGCCTCGATCGCCCCGAGGCGGATCGGATCGAATAGGGTGGGCATAGGCTCTCCAGTCGTGGGTACGCCCGGTCGAGGGCGCCTCGACCCCTGCATATTGTACCGCTAGGTAGCTTTGCCAGACGCGTGGGGCGCAGGGGTCGGCTGCGGCGCGCGCAGAGCGCCACCCCATATGAACCCCGCGCGCCGCGTGCTATCGGGCGCCCCCGCCTTCATTTCCCGCCCCACGTCCCCGTCCGCTCGCCCAAGGAGAAAGCTTGCCCTCCGTCATCTCGATCGCCGGTCTCACCAAGACCTACGCGTCGGGCTTCCAGGCCTTGAAGAACGTCGACCTCGAGATCGCGCAGGGCGAGATCTTCGCGCTGCTCGGCCCCAACGGGGCCGGCAAGACGACGCTGATCTCGACCGTCTGCGGCCTGGTCAACCCGAGCTCGGGGCGCATCCTCGTCGCCGGCCACGACATCCAGCGCGACTTCCGCGCGGCGCGCAAGATCATCGGCCTGGTGCCCCAGGAGATCTCGACCGACGCCTTCGAGACGGTGCGCGCCACCGTCACCTTCTCGCGCGGCCTGTTCGGCAAGCGCGCCGATCCCGGCCTCATCGAGAAGGTGCTGCGCGACCTGTCGCTGTGGGACAAGCGCGATGCGCCGATCATGACGCTGTCGGGCGGCATGAAGCGCCGCGTGATGATCGCCAAGGCGCTGGCGCACGAGCCGGCGATCCTGTTCCTCGACGAGCCGACGGCCGGCGTCGACGTGGAGCTGCGCCGCGACATGTGGGCGATGGTGCGCGGCCTGCGCGAGCGCGGCGCCACCATCATCCTGACCACGCACTACATCGACGAGGCGGAGGAGCTGGCCGACCGCGTCGGGGTGATCGCCAACGGCGCCGTCATCCTCGTCGAGGAGAAGGCGGCGCTGATGAAGAAGCTCGGCCGCAAGCAGCTGACCCTCCAGCTGCACCATCCGCTCGAGTCGATCCCCGCCGGCCTCGCCGCCTACAACCTCGAGCGCCGCGCCGGCGGCAGCGAGCTCGTCTACACGTTCGACACGCAGGCCGAGGAGACGGGCATCGCGCCGCTGCTGCGCGACCTCGCGTCGGCCGGCGCGAGTCTCAAGGACCTCGCCACGACGCAGAGCTCGCTCGAGGACATCTTCGTCAGCCTGGTGAGCACGCGATCATGAACGTCATCGGTGTCTTTTCGATCTACAAGTTCGAGATGCGGCGCTGGGTGCGCACCGCCGGGCAGAGCGTCATCGCGCCGGTGCTCTCGACCGCGCTCTATTTCATCGTCTTCGGCTCGGCGATCGGCTCGCGCATCTCGAACGTCGACGGCGTCAGCTACGGCGCCTTCATCGTGCCCGGGCTCACCATGCTGAGCCTGCTGACGCAGAGCATCTCCAATGCCGCCTTCGGCATCTACATCCCGAAGTGGAACGGCACCGTCTACGAGCTGATGTCGGCGCCGGTGGCGTGGTACGAGGTCGTCGCCGGCTATGTCGGCGCGGCGGCGACGAAGGCGATGCTGCTCGGCCTCATCATCCTCGTCACGGCGCGCTTCTTCGTCGCCTACGAGATCGCGCATCCCGTCTGGATGGCGACCTTCCTGGTGCTGATCGCCGTCACCTTCAGCCTGTTCGGCTTCATCATCGGCGTCTGGGCGAAGGATTTCGAGCGGCTGCAGATCGTGCCGCTGCTGATCGTCACGCCGCTGACCTTCCTGGGCGGCTCGTTCTACTCGATCTCGATGCTGCCGCCGTTCTGGCAGAAGGTGACGCTGGTGAACCCGGTCGTCTATCTCGTCTCGGGCTTCCGCTGGAGCTTCTACGGCGCTTCCGACGTCGGCCTCGAGCTCAGCCTGACGATGACGCTGGCCTTCCTCGCCGCCTGCCTCGCCGTCGTCTGGTGGATGTTCCGCACCGGCTACCGCCTGCGGCC
>CAZZZM010000122.1:4221-5547 GCA_964658465.1 uncultured Nakamurella sp. | reverse complement strand
TCTTCCTTCTTTTCGCGGTTGCGCCATTTGTAGTCGTCGAACGCAATCACCGCACCGACCTTGGCCAGGCGAAAGGTCGACACCGCATCTTCGATTACGTCGACCGTGCCATGTCCGCCGTCGATGTAGATGAAGTCGAAGGAAGCGGGCTCCGCAAGCGTCTTAAGTGTGTCGCGCGAGTGACCCATGACGAGATTGAATTGCTGCCGCGCCGCGCAAGTGGCAATATTTGCTGCAAGCATTGGCTGCTCGTAGATATCCAGCGCGATTAGTCGAGCGTCAGGATGCCGGACGACATTGTCGAGAAGCCAGCATGTTGTACGCCCCTCATAGCAGCCGACCTCGAGCAGCTGGCACGGTGTCCCTGCAAGGGGCATAACGTAGCGCTCGAACTGCCAGAGCTGCTTGGTCAACCAGTCGCTGGTGAAATATCTATTCTGCTGAAACATACGTCGCCGTCCAATATGCACCATCTTGCATACTAGACGACTTGGCGCAACCCTCGATTGTCGTAGGCGCTGACATGACGGGATAGGTGTGCGGCGTTCCGGAATTCGGCGCAGATTTCGTCCTGTACCGCGGTGGTCGCAGATGCGGATGACTTGGCAGGCTTCGGCAGCCTCCCCTACCGCCGCGGCGGCGGGAGGGCGATCGGCGGGTCGAAGACAGGCCCGTGCATCGGCGCCGGTCTGGGGATCCGCGCCAGGCGGCCGAGGCGCGGCGGCTCGATGTCGCCCGGCGCGACGGGCTCGTGCGGCACGATGAGGCCGGGGCCGACGCCGCCGTGACTGCCGAAGGGGCGCAGCAGCACCGCGTCCTCGCGGCCGTCGCGACCGACGACATATTGCAGGAAATAGACCTCGCCCGGCAGGGTGGCGGCCATGCGCCGGCCCAGCGCGACCGGCAGGCAGGCGTCGAAGGCCCGCGTGAACGCGGCGATTTCCGCGTCGCGGTCCCTCGGCGAGCCGGTGAAGCCGAGCCAGGTGGTGCGCGGGGCGCCGATCAGGCCGCCCCTGGCGTTCATCGAGAAATAGAAGGTCACGCGGGTGTCGGCCGCGGCGGGCGGCGGCGTGAAGCAGCCGGCGAAATGGTCGCGCAGGTCGCGCAGGCTCGCCGCCGGCCGCGCCGCGTCGTCCGCTGCGGCCGGCACGGCGAAACAGGCGAGGGCGAGGAGGAGGCAGCGGCGGCGCGCGTGCATGTTTCGTCATCGCGCGGGTCGCCTCGTGTCGCAAGGCCGGGATCGATCGCCGCTCCCGTTCGTTCGCCGCGGCAACCCAGGAGAGATGCGATGGCGGACGACAAACTGGCGCAGAAGCGCAACACGGG
>CAZZZM010000122.1:0-4121 GCA_964658465.1 uncultured Nakamurella sp. | reverse complement strand
CCTCCGCCTTGCCCCCGACACAGATTCTGGTTTGAGTGCCATCGGCCCGGCGACGTCGTCGCGCCGCCCTCACCAACGCCAGACCCTTTCGGAGACCGCCTTTGCGGGCCGCGCCCAATTCGTTTCTGTTCATCGTGCTCATGAGCCTGCTCGGCGCGCTGTCGGCGTTTGCGACCGACATGTCGCTCGCCGCGCTGGAGCCGATGGCGCGCGACCTCGCGGTATCGCCGTCGACGATCGGCCTGTCGCTGTCGGCTTTCATGCTGAGCTTTGCGATCTCGCCGCTGCTCTACGGCCCGCTGTCGGACCGGTACGGGCGCCGCCCGGTCGCGCTGCTCGCCTGTGTCGTCTACGTGATCGGCGGCCTCGGCTGCTGTTTCGCGCCGAGCCTGCCATCGCTGCTCGTCTGCCGCTTCGTGCAGGGCATGGGCGGCGGCGCGCGGCCGCTCGGCCTCGCCATCATCGGCGACCATTTCAAGGGCGCGGCGCAGCGCGAGAAGATGTCCTACGTTTCGGCGCTGAGCCTGCTGGCGCCGCTGCTCGCCCCCTCCATCGGCGCGCTGCTGATGGGCCTCGGCGGCTGGCGCACGATCTACGTCTTCCTCACCGTCACCGGCGCGCTCGCGCTTCTCCTGGTCTGGTGGCGGCTCGACGAGTCGCTGCCGGAGACGCGCCGCGTCTCGATGGCGCCGCGCGACCTCGCCCGGCACTACGGGGCGGTGTTCGCCAACCCGCGCTCGCTCGCCTTCACGCTGATCGCGATCGCGATGTTCGGCGTGATCTTCTCCTACGTGTCGGGCTCGCCTTACGTGATGATCGGCGCCTTCCACCTGACGCCGACGCAGTACGGGCTGACCTTCATGCTCAACTCGTCGGGCCTGATGGTCGGCAACCTCGTCAACGCGCGGCTGAACCGGCGCGGCGTGGCGCCGGTCAGGCTGCTCGTCGGCGGCCTCACCCTGGTCGTCGCCGGCACGTTGGCTTTGCTGGCGCTGACGCTGGCCGGCGAGCCGCGCCTCGTCGCCTTCCTGCCGTGCCTGGCGCTGCTGATGATGGGCTGCTCGATCACCAACGTGAACGCGATGCAGCTGGCGATCGAGCCGCTGCTGCATATCGCCGGCACCGCGAGCGCGGCGGTCGTCTCCTCGCAGCTCGTCGCCGGCGCGCTGGCCGGCTACGTGGTGGCGACGGCCTACGACGGCCGCACGGCGCTCTCGACGGTGGCCTGCATGGCCCTGTTCGGGCTGGTGGCGCTGTTCGCCTTCCTGCTCCGCCCGCGCCGCGCCGAGCTGGCGGTGCCGGTACGGCCGGTGCGCGCTTAAACCCGCCAGGCCCCCTCGCAACAACGCTCTATGCGGTCTCGCGCTCCGACACGCTGATCTTCAGGCCAGCGCATGATGGACGTCACGGCACGGCGTCTTACTGCACCTCAATCATCGCGATCCGTCTGACCCCCGCCGCGTCCATGTCCGCGAACGCCCGCGCCATCGAGCCGCCGGCATCGATGCCGCGGGTGGCGTCCTCGATCAGATAGGTCTTGAACCCGGCGGTCGCGGCGTCGATCGCGGTCCAGGCCGCGCAGAAGTCGGTGGCCAGCCCGGCCACGAAGACTCGGGCGATGCCGAGATCGCGCAGATAGCCGGCGAGACCCGTCGGCGTCGCGCGGTCGGCTTCCTTGAAGGCCGAATAGCTGTCGAGATGCGCCCGGTGTCCCTTGCGGACGACGAGGCGCGCGTGCGGGATGTCGATCGCCTCGGCGATTTCGGCGCCGGGCGTCTCCTGCAGGCAATGGTCCGGCCACAGCACCTGATCGCAGCCGTCGGGCAACGCGACCGTCTCCAGTGGCGCCTTGTCGTGCGTCGTGGCGAACGAGATGTGCCCGGCCGGATGCCAGTCCTGCGTCAGCACGACATGCGCGAAGCGCCGCGCCAGCGCGTTGATCGGCGCGATGACGGCATCGCCGTCGGGCACCGCGAGGGCGCCGCCGGGCAGAAAATCGTTCTGCACGTCGACGACGATGAGCGCGTCGGCTGCGCCGATAGGCGCGAGGGTGCGGCCGTCCATGGGCGGCATATCGGCCTTCCTGCCGGGCCCAGCAGGTGCGACACAATATCGCATTAGCCGCGCTGCTCGCGGCGTAGTTGTGCTCTGACATGGAGGCGGCGATGCTCGATGCGATGGTGCCAGGGGCGGCAGTGTTCGAGCCGGAGGAGGTCAAAGTGCTGGCCAAGGCCTGCACGCTCGCCGGAAAAACTCTGGAAGACGAAATCGGCGACGACGCGACGGTCGCACCCGAGGTGGCGCGACTGGTGCACAATCTCGGCAGGAGCCGGCTGCGGCTGAAGCGTCGCCTCGCGACGACGGGCGACGCCAAGGTTCTCGCCGCGGAGGCGGTCGAACTGTTCCTCTACCTGCGCGGCAAGGCGCAGGAGCCGGTCGAGGACGGCGCCCTGCGGCTGTCGCCGCGCGTCGTCCCGATCTTTCCGGCGGCGGTGCGCGCGCAGCCCGACACGGTCCTGCGGCAGCGGGCGAAATAGGCCGCCGGGCCGGGCTCCTACGATGATCGCGCTCGACCGGCGCGGCGGCGTCGCCTAGAAGGCGGCCGATGTCCGAGACCGACTCCTGCCCGACCGCTCGCGCCCTGGCGACCGCCCTCAAGGCGGGAAAGACCAGCGCCGAAGCAGCCGTGCGGGAATGCCTCGACCGCATCGCCGCGCGCGACGCTGCGCTCGGCGCCTTCGTGATCGTCGGCGAAGACGCCGCTTTGGATCAGGCACGGGCCTGGGATCGGGCGCGCAAGCTCGGCGACAAGATGCCGCCGCTCGCCGGCATCCCGCTCGCGGTGAAGGACAACATCGACACCGCCGACCTGCCGACCGGTTACGGCTCCGACCTTTACGACAAGCATCGACCGGTGGCGGATGCCGCCTGCGTCGCGCAGGCGCGCAACGCCGGCGCGGTCGTCATCGGCAAGACGGTGACCACCGAGTTCGCCTATTACCGGCCCGGCAAGACGGTGAACCCGCACGATCCGGAGCGCACGCCCGGCGGCTCGTCGCAGGGCTCGGCCGCCGCCGTCGGCGCCGGGCTCGTGCCGCTCGCCTTCGGCACGCAGACGGCGGGGTCGATCATCCGCCCGGCCGCCTATTGCGGCGTCGTCGGCTACAAGCCGACCTGGGGGCTGATCCCGCGCGCCGGCGTCAAGGTGATCTCCGACTGGCTCGACACGGTCGGGCTGATGGCGCGCGACGTCGAGGACGCGGCCTTCGCCGTCGCCGGGCTCACCGCGCGGGCGGCGCTGAAGCCGACGGCCGGGGCGACCTTCAAGATCGCCGTGCTGCGCGAGCCCTATCCGGGCCATGCGGAGCCGGAGGCGGTGCGGGCGCTCGACCGTGCGATGACGGCGCTCGAGAAGGCCGGGCACAGCGTGCGCGATCTGCCGACGCCGCCCTCGCTGCAGCAGCTCGCCAGGCAGCAGCGCCTCGTCATGGCCTACGAGATGGACAAGGCGCTGGCCGACGAGCGCCGCCGCCACGAGGCCAAGCTGTCGTCGATCCTCAAATCCTACCTCGACGAGGGTCGCTCGATCTCCGCCCGGGCCTACGACGGCGCGATCGCCGCGACGCGCGAGCTGATCCGCGACATCGACAGCGTGTTCGGCGACGCCGACGTCATCCTGTCGCCGCCGGCGCCGGGGGAGGCGCCGATGGGCCTGCAGGCGACGGGCGATCCCGCCTTCAACCGCGTCTGGACGCAGCTGCAGCTGCCCTGCCTGACGCTGCCCGCCGGCGTCGGGCCGAACGACATGCCCGTCGGCGTCCAGCTCGCCGCCCGCGCCGGGCAGGATGCGCTGCTGCTGTCCGCCGCCCTGGCGACGGAGACGGCGCTGAAGCGCTGAAGCGCGCGCGATGCCCCAACCGCGAGCCCGAAGCCCGTCGCGACACGCGGCGGTCGGCATCGCCGACTCGGCGAGGCCTGCTGCGGTCAAGCGGGGCCGCCGACCCCATCTTTGAAGCAAATGATGCTTTGACGGGCGCGGCGGATTATATCGAGGCGACATCTGGTGGGCCGGGACGGGCGATGATCACGAGACGACAATTCGCTGTTGGCGTGGCGGGAGC
>CAZZZM010000121.1:6468-8813 GCA_964658465.1 uncultured Nakamurella sp. | reverse complement strand
TATGCCGACGTCAAGCTCGACCACCAGCTCGCCGATGCGCTCGGCATGAGCCTCGTGCGCGCGCCCAAGCGCTTCGACGTCATCGTCACCGACAACCTGTTCGGCGACATGCTGTCCGACGTCGCGGCGATGCTGACCGGCTCGATCGGCATGCTGCCGTCGTCCTCGCTCGGCGACATCGACCCGGCCACCGGGCGACGCAAGGCCCTGTACGAGCCGGTGCACGGCTCGGCGCCGGATATCGCAGGGCAGGGTGTCGCCAACCCCATCGCGATGATCGGCTCGCTCGCCATGGCGATGCGCTACACGTTCGACCGCGGCGACCTTGCCGACCGCATCGAGGCGGCGATCTCGGCGGTGCTGGCGAAGGGCCTTCGGACGGCGGACATCAAGGGCGACGCGCCGTCCCATCTGTCGACGAGCGAGATGGGCGACGCGATCGTCGCGGCGCTGCGCGTCTAGCCAAGCCGCCTGGGCCGCGGGCGCGCGTGGCGGTGCGCCCGAGGGCCGTCGCCTCGCTGAACCCCAGCTGAACCCGCCCATTCAGGCCGCATTCCGGCCGACGGTCTAGGCTCCTTGGCATCGTCAGCCGCGCCCCCCGGGCGCCAAAGGAGCCTTGCCATGCTGCCTCCCATGATGCCCTTCCTGCACGACGCCTTCTGGTTCGGCCTCTTCGCCGGGCTCGCGCTGTTCGCCTGGCGGATGGCGACGCGCTACGACCTCCGCCTGTCGGCGCTCGACATGAAGTGGCCGTTCGCCCGCGACGCGGCGCCGGCCGCCGCGCAGAGCTGGTTCACTACGACGACCACCCGCTCCTCCGGCAACACCGCCTTCGACGACTGGCGCGACGGCGAGTTGGCGAAGATCGAGGCGCAGCGGCGCGCCTTGGAGACGCGGCTCGCCGCCTTCGAGGGTTTCGTCGACAAGCTGAAGCGTGCCAAGGATCGCCGGACGTTCGAGCGCTTCATGGCCGAGAGCGGCGAGGTCGGCCACGCCGACGCCGGCGAGGCGCTCGATCACCAGGACCATCGCCCTGCGTGAGGGGTAGCCAAGCGCCCTTCATTTGTGTATCAGCGCGCTTCCTCGAGATTCCGGGCGCCTCCTGGCGTCCGCAAGAAGCTTTCCTCTTCAGGAAGCGCCCACAAGAGCGATATTATGGCCGTCCCGAAGCGCAAAACCTCCCCGATGAAGCGCGGCTTCCGCCGCTCCGCCGATGCCCTCAAGGCCCCGACCTACGTCGAGGACAAGGACTCCGGCGAACTGCGCCGCCCGCACCACATCGACTTGAAGTCCGGCATGTACAAGGGCCGCCAGGTCCTCGCGCCGAAGAAGAGCGCCGAGGCGTAAGCCGGAGCGTCTTCACGCGAATTCAGGCCCGCTCCGGCGGGCCTTTTTCGTTGGTGCACAGGTCGATGACCGGGGATCGGACGTGATCGTGTCCACACGGGACGAGACGGGAAGCGTGCCGATCGAAGCGCACCTGGCAGCGCTGGCGGCGCGTCCCTTGCCCGAGGCGGCGTTACGGGCCTGCGTCGCGCGCTTCGACGAGGCGCGCCGGCCGCTGCGGTCGCTGCTCGATCGGGCTGCGGCCGGCAAGACCCTGACCGATCCGGAATGGCTGAGCTTCTTCCGCGGCCTCCACGTTATCGCCGCGGCGCGCGACACCGAGTCCTTCGCGTCCCTGCTGCGGCTGCTGCGACGGCCCGCGGACGAGCTCGAGGATCTGCTCGGCGATGCCCTGGACGTCAGCGTGCATCGCCTCGTCATCTCCCTATTCGACGGCGATTCGGACGCGCTCCTCGCCCTCGTCGCGGAGCCGAAGGCCCACGAGATCGTGCGCAGCGCCGCGCTCGACGCCGCGATCTATCTCACCTGGCAGCGACGCCTCGATCGCGAGGAGATGCATCGCTTCCTCGTCGCGTTCGCCAACCGGCGTCCGGCGGTGGACGAGGCGCCGGTCTGGTACTCGTGGATGCAGGCCGTCGCCCTGCTCGATTTCCGCGACCTCGTGCCGATGGTCGAGAAGGCCTGGAAAGCCGGCCGGATCGACCGCACCTCTCTGGAGTGGAGCGACTTCGGGAAAGACCTGGCGCGGGCGCGCACCGCGTACGACGACGAGCGCCGCTTCGAGAGTCTCGCTGTCGGCTCGATCGACGATGTCGTCGCCGAGCTGGAATGGACCCGGCATTGGGAAACCGACGACGGCAGCGGCGCCGGCGAGGAGGACGCCGAATGGGATCAGCCGACCCCCGCGGTCAATCCGTTCCGCAACGTCGGCCGCAACGACCCGTGCCCCTGCGGCAGCGGCCGGAAGGCCAAGAAGTGCTGTCTCGCCACCGGATAAG
>CAZZZM010000121.1:0-6368 GCA_964658465.1 uncultured Nakamurella sp. | reverse complement strand
TGCCCCTGCGGCAGCGGCCGGAAGGCCAAGAAGTGCTGTCTCGCCACCGGATAAGGGGCGTCGCATGAGCGAACCGATCGATGCCGGCGTGCGCGTCGGCCACATCCACCTCAAGGTCGCCGATCTCGATCGGGCGATCGGCTTCTACCGCGACGTGCTCGGCTTCGAGCTGACGCAGCGGTACGGGGCTCGCGCGGCCTTCCTGTCGGCCGGCGGCTACCACCACCACATCGGCCTCAATACCTGGGAGAGCGCCGGTGGCCGTTCGCCCGCGCCGGGCACGACGGGGCTCTACCACGTCGCCTTCCTCTACCCGACCCGCGCCGCCCTCGGCGATGCGCTGCGCCGTGTACGCGCCGCCGGCATCCCACTCGACGGCGCCGCCGACCATGGAGTGAGCGAAGCGCTCTACCTGCGCGACCCCGACGGCAACGGCGTCGAGCTGACCTGGGACAAGCCGCAGGCGGCCTGGCCGCGCGACGCGGACGGGAGCTTGGCGATGGTCAACGACCGACTGGACCTGGACGCGTTGCTGGCGGCGGCAAACGAGGCGTCGTAGGCCCCAGTCGGGTCCCGATCCCGCCGTCAGGCGCTCGCCTTGCGCTCCAGCTGCGGGACCTCGCCCTGGCCGAGCGTGTCGAGCACCTTCTTGACGATGCCCTTCGCGTCGAGCCCGACGTTGGCGTAGAGCTTCTCGGGCTTGTCGTGCTCGTAGAAATGGTCGGGCATGACCATCGAGCGGAACTTCAGCGTGCCCTTGTCGAAGGCGCCCTCCTCGAGCAGCGCCTGCTGCACGAAGGAGCCGAAGCCGCCGACCGAGCCTTCCTCGATGGTGATCAGCACCTGGTGCGTGGCGACGAGCTTGCGGATCAGCTCCATGTCGAGCGGCTTGGCGAAGCGGGCGTCGGCGATCGTCGCCGAGATGCCATGCTTCTCGAGGTCTTCGGCCGCGAGCTGCACCTCCTTGAGGCGGGTGCCGAAGGAGAGCAGGGCGACCTGCTTGCCCTCGCGGATCATGCGGCCCTTGCCGATCTCGAGCACCTGGCCCTTCGCCGGCATCTCGACGCCGTTGCCCTCGCCGCGCGGGTAGCGGAAGGCGATCGGCCCCTTGTCGTAGGCGGCGGCGGTGGCGACCATGTGGACGAGCTCGGCCTCGTCGGCCGCGGCCATGACGACCATGTTCGGCAGGATGCCGAGGTAGGACGTGTCGAACGTGCCGCAATGCGTGGCGCCGTCGGCGCCGACGTAGCCGGCGCGGTCGATCGCGAAGCGCACCGGCAGGTTCTGGATCGCCACGTCGTGGACGATCTGGTCGTAGGCGCGCTGCAGGAAGGTCGAGTAGATCGCGCAGAACGGCTTGTAGCCCTCCGTCGCCAGACCCGCGCAGAAGGTCACCGCGTGCTGCTCGGCGATGCCGACGTCGAAGGTGCGCTCGGGATAGGCCTTGTCGAACAGGTCGAGCCCGGTGCCGTTCGGCATCGCGGCCGTCACCGCGACGATCTTGGTGTCCGTCTTGGCCTCGGCGATCAGCGCCTCGGCGAACACCTTCGTGTAGGAGGGCGCGTTGGCCTTCGGCTTGTTCTGCGTGCCGGTGATGACGTCGAAGGGCACGACCGCGTGGCCCTTCTCGTAGCTTTCCTCGGCCGGCGCGTAGCCCTTGCCCTTCTTGGTCACGACGTGGACGAGGATCGGCCCCGTCTCGGCGTCGCGGACGTTCTTCAGCACCGGCAGCAGGTGGTCGAGGTTATGGCCGTCGATCGGGCCGACGTAATAGAAGCCGAGCTCCTCGAACATCGTGCCGCCCGACCAGAAGTTGCGGGCGAATTCCTCGGTCTTGCGGGCGCGGTCGTAGACGAACTTCGGCAGGTGCTTGCCGAGCTGCTTGGCCGCCTCGCGCACCGTGCGGTAGGTGCCGCCCGAGACGAGGCGGGCGAGGTACGACGACAGCGCGCCGGCCGGCGGGGCGATCGACATCTCGTTGTCGTTCAAGATGACGATGAGGCGCGCGTGCATCGCGCCGGCGTTGTTCATCGCCTCGTAGGCCATGCCGGCCGACATCGCGCCGTCGCCGATCACGGCGATGACGTTGGCCTTGTCCTTGCCGGAGAATTTGTTGGCGACCGCCATGCCGAGGCCGGCCGAGATCGAGGTCGAGGAATGGCCGGCGCCGAAGGGGTCGTAGTCGCTCTCGGTGCGGTTGGTGAAGCCCGAGAGGCCGCCGCCCTTGCGCAGGGTGCGGATGCGGTCGCGGCGCCCGGTCAGGATCTTGTGCGGATAGGCCTGGTGGCCGACGTCCCAGATGATGCGGTCCGACGGGGTGTCGAACACGTAGTGCAGCGCGGTCGTCAGCTCGACGACGCCGAGCCCGGCGCCGAGATGGCCGCCGGTCACCGAGACCGCGTCGATCGTCTCGGTGCGCAGCTCGTCGGCGACCTGGTGAAGCTGGTTTTCCTGGAGCTTGCGGAGATCTGCCGGCGTGACGATCGTGTCGAGGAGGGGGGTCTTCGATTCTGTCGTCATCTCGCCTCTTTAACGATCGGTCCCGGACGTCTCGCCGACCCCACGGTCAGCGGAAACGGCGTCGGTTTCGGTCCAAGACATCTCGGCTTGCCGGGACATGTCGGCGGGCCAAAGGTCTGATTATCCAGTTTCAGCCTGAGCGGCAACGCGAGCCGGATCACGCATGCACCGGTGCGGCTTCGCCGCCACACAGCTTGCCGGCCTCGAATTTGGGTGCCTGGCCCCGCGATCCGTGCCACAGACGGCCGGCGCGAGGCTCATGGAACCCGGCGAGCAGGCGCCTCTGTAGCAACCGCCGCGCTCTGCGCGCAAGCCTGGGATAGTCCAATGCCCTCGTCGCTCCCCGCGCGCAACGCGCCTCGCGCTCCGTCCCTCGGCACCGCGATGGAGAAGCTGAAGCATCGCTGGGGCTGGTTCGTCGCCCTCGGCCTGCTCGCGATGGCCTTCGGCGTCGCGGCGCTCGTCCTCGACGTTCATGCGACGATCACGACGGTCTACATCATCGCCGTGTTCATGATCATCGCCGGCGGCACCGAGATCATGGTCGGCGTCGGCAGCCGCAGCTGGGGCCGCTTCTTCCTGATGATCCTGGCGGGGCTCCTCTACATCGTCGGCGGCTCGTTCGCCCTGGCGCAGCCGATCAAGGCGGCGATCGTGCTCACGCTGATGCTCGGGGCGGCGCTGCTGACCGCCGGACTGGTCCGCATCTACATCGGCACGCACATGCACTCGCATGCCCGCACGCTGGTCATCGTCGGCGGCGTCGTGACGAGCCTCGTCGGCCTGCTCATCATCCTCGGCTGGCCGAACAATTCCTACGCGATCCTCGGCACGCTTCTTGGAATCGACCTGCTGTTCACCGGCGTGATGTGGGTCGGCTTCGGATTGAGGTTGAAGAGCCACGCGTGATATGCGCCGGCTACGATTGCGAGGCAGGGTGACATGACGAAGTGGGTCTACGCGTTCGGTGACGGCAGGGCCGAGGGCACGAGCGCGATGCGCGATCTGCTCGGCGGCAAGGGCGCCAACCTCGCCGAGATGGCCAACCTCGGCCTGCCGGTCCCGCCCGGCTTCACGATCACCACCGAAGTCTGCACCTACTTCTACGAAAACGGGAAGAAATATCCGCCGGAGCTCGAGGCGCAGGTCAACGAGGGCCTGGCCGAGATGGGCCGCGTCGTCGGCCACAGCTTCGGGTCCGACACCGACCCCGTGCTCGTCTCGGTTCGCTCGGGCGCCCGCGCCTCGATGCCGGGCATGATGGACACGGTCCTGAACCTCGGCCTCACCGACAAGACCGTCGAGGCGATCGCCGAACGCTCGGGCAACCCCCGCTTCGCCTACGATTCCTACCGCCGCTTCATCCAGATGTACTCGAACGTGGTGCTCGACATCGATCATCACGAGTTCGAGGAGATCCTCGAGCACTACAAGGAGCGCAAGAGCTTCACGCTCGACACCGATCTCGCCGCGGCCGACTGGAAGGTCGTCATCGCGTCCTACAAGGACAAGGTGCGCGAGAAGAGCGGCAAGCCGTTCCCGCAGGACGCCAAAGACCAGCTCTGGGGCGCCATCGGCGCGGTGTTCGGCTCGTGGATGAACCCGCGCGCGGTGACCTACCGCCGCCTGCAGAACATCCCCGCCTCGTGGGGCACGGCGGTCAACGTGCAGTCGATGGTGTTCGGCAACATGGGCGATACGTCGGCGACCGGCGTCGCCTTCACCCGCAACCCGTCGACCGGCGAGGATCTGCTCTACGGCGAGTTCCTGATCAACGCGCAGGGCGAGGACGTCGTCGCCGGCATCCGCACGCCGCAGAACATCACCGAGGCGGCGCGTATCGAGGCGGGCTCGGAGAAGCCGTCGATGGAGACGGCGATGCCGGCGGTCTTCGAAGAGTTCATGCGCACGACGGCGCTGCTCGAGCGGCACTATCGCGACATGCAGGACATGGAGTTCACCGTCGAGGACGGAAAGCTCTGGATGCTGCAGACGCGCTCGGGGAAGCGCACGGCCAAGGCGTCGATCCGCATCGCCGTCGACATGGCGAACGAGGGGCTGATCAGCCGCGAGGAAGCGATCCGCCGCGTCGATCCGATGACGCTCGACCAACTCCTCCACCCGACGATCGACCCGTCCGCCGAGCGCAAGGTCGTCGCGACCGGGCTGCCCGCGTCGCCCGGCGCGGCATCCGGCGAGATCGTCTTCAACTCAGACGACGCCGAGACGGCTAAGGCCGCCGGCAAGAGCGTCATCCTGGTTCGCGTCGAGACGTCTCCCGACGACATTTCCGGCATGCACGTCGCCGAGGGCATCCTGACGACGCGCGGCGGCATGACCTCGCACGCCGCCGTGGTGGCGCGCGGCATGGGCAAGCCCTGCGTCTCTGGCGCCGGCACGATCCGGGTCGACTACAAGGCCGGCACGATGGTGTCTGGCGGCGTCACCTTCAAGAAAGGCGACATGCTGACCATCGACGGCACCACCGGCCAGGTGATGCAGGGCGAGATCGCCATGCTGAAGCCCGAGCTCTCCGGCGAGTTCTCCGAGCTGATGGAATGGGCCGACGCGTCGCGCCGCATGGGCGTGCGCGCCAACGCCGAGACGCCGCAGGACGCGCGCACGGCGCGCGAGTTCGGCGCTCAGGGGATCGGCCTCTGCCGCACCGAGCACATGTTCTTCGAGGCCGACCGCATCGTCGCGGTGCGCGAGATGATCCTCGCCGACGACGAGGCCGGCCGGCGCAAGGCGCTGGCCAAGCTGCTGCCGATCCAGCGCGGCGACTTCGCCGAGCTGTTCGAGATCATGTCCGGCCTGCCGGTGACGATCCGCCTGCTCGACCCGCCGCTGCACGAGTTCCTGCCGCATTCGGACGAGGAGATCGCCGAGGTCGCCGCGGCGATGGGGGTCTCGGCCGACAAGCTGCGCCGCCGCGCCGCGGAGCTGTCCGAGGCCAACCCGATGCTGGGCTTCCGCGGCTGCCGCCTCGCCGTCGCCTTCCCGGAGATCGCCGAGATGCAGGCGCGCGCCATCTTCGAGGGCGCGATCGCCGCCAAGAAGAAGACCGGCGAGGTGGTGACGCCCGAGGTGATGGTGCCGCTGGTGATCGCCAAGTCCGAGCTCGACATCGTCAAGGAGGCGATCGACCGCACCCACGCGGCGGTCGTCGAGGAGACGGGCGAGGACATCCCCTACATCGTCGGGACGATGATCGAGCTCCCCCGCGCCTGCCTGCGCGCCGCCGAGATCGCCGAATCGGCCGAGTTCTTCTCCTTCGGCACCAACGACCTGACCCAGACCGGGCTCGGCATCTCGCGCGACGACGCGGCGTCGTTCCTGGGGCCGTACACGGCCAAGGGCATCCTGCCCTACGATCCGTTCGTGACGATCGACCAGCAGGGGGTGGGCGAGCTGGTCGAGATCGGCGCCGAGCGCGGCCGCCGCACCCGGCCGGACATCAAGATGGGCATCTGCGGCGAGCACGGCGGCGATCCGAAGTCGATCGACTTCTGCGAGCGCGTCGGCCTCACCTACGTGTCCTGCTCGCCGTTCCGGGTGCCGATCGCGCGCCTCGCCGCGGCGCAGGCGGCGCTGGCGCTCGGCACCGGCGGCGGCACGCCGCTCGGGCGGGTCAGCGAAGGCAAGAGATAGGGCGGCCCATCGATGACCTGGCTTCAGGACGTTTCCTACTTCTTCGGCGGCACGGCTCTCATCAACGCCGTCCCGCACCTCGTGTCCGGCGTCAGGGGCGAGGCGTTCCAGTCGCCGTTCGCCAAGCCGCCCGGCAAGGGCCTGTCGTCGGCGACGGTGAACGTGCTCTGGGGCGTCGCCAATCTCGTGATCGCCTA
>CAZZZM010000120.1:4388-8867 GCA_964658465.1 uncultured Nakamurella sp. | reverse complement strand
CATCGACGTGCTGATCATCGACGACGTGCAGTTCCTGCAGGGCAAGTCGATCCAGGCCGAGTTCTGCCACACCATCAACGCGCTGATCGACGCGCGGAAGCAGATCGTGATCGCAGCGGATAGGCCGCCGGCGGACCTCGAGAGCCTGGAGGAGCGCGTGCGCTCCAGGCTCTCGGGCGGCCTTGCCGTCGAGATCGGCGCGCTCGACGAGGCGCTGCGCGTACGCATGCTCGAGTCGCGCATCGCCACCGTGCGCACCAACGTGCCGACGTTCGACGTCTCGCCGGCGGTGATCGCCTACGTCGCCTCGGTGATCCAGACCAACGGCCGCGATCTCGACGGCGCCGTCAATCGCCTGATGGCGCATGCCTCGCTCACGCATTCGACGCTGACGGTCGAGACGGCGGAAGTGGCGATCCGCGATCTCGTCCGCACGCGCGAGCCCAAGCGGGTCAAGATCGAGGACATCCAGAAGCTCGTCGCGACGCACTACAACGTCAGCCGCGCCGACATCCTCTCGTCGCGCCGCACCGCCAACGTCGTGCGCCCGCGTCAGATCGCGATGTATCTTTCGAAGGTGCTGACGCTGCGCAGCCTGCCCGAGATCGGCCGGCGCTTCGGCGGCCGCGACCACACGACGGTGCTGCACGCGGTGCGCAAGATCGAGGGACTGACCGGCAGCGATCGCGTGCTGCTGGACGAGGTCGAGCTTTTGAAGCGGATGCTGCTGGATTAGCGATCGTTCGCTTCTCCCGCTTGCGGGAGAGGGAAGGGCCGCGTTCGTGAAGGTTCGATGCCAAACCTCGACCCGGTCCGCATCCTCGGCATCGACCCCGGCCTTCGCACGACCGGCTGGGGCGTGATCGAGGCGCAGGGCTCCCGCCTCGTCTTCGTCGCCTGCGGCGCCGTCCGCTCCAACGCCGGCGACACGCTCGCGGCACGGCTGCGCAGCCTGCATGACGGTCTCGCCGCGATCGTCGCCGCGCACGACCCGCACGAGGCGGCGGTCGAGGAGACCTTCGTCAATCGCGATCCGCAATCCGCACTGAAGCTCGGACAGGCGCGCGGGGTCGCGCTGCTCGTTCCGGCGCTTGCCGGCCTTCCCGTTGCGGAATATGCGGCGAACCTGGTCAAGAAGACCGTGACCGGCGCCGGTCACGCCGAGAAGACGCAGGTGCAGATGATGGTGAAGGTCCTGCTTCCGCGCTGCGAGCTTGCGGGCGCAGATGCGGCCGATGCGCTGGCGGTGGCGATCACGCACGCCCAGCATCGCGGCGCGCGCCGCATCGCCGAGCAGGCCGCGCGATGATCGGCAAGCTGCGCGGCATCGTCGACTCCTATGCGGGCGAGGCGATCGTGCTCGACGTGCAGGGCGTCGGCTACCTCGTCACCTGCTCGTCGCGCACGCTGCAGGCGCTGCCGCGTCCCGGCGAGGCGGCGGCGCTGGCCATCGAGACGCATGTCCGCGAGGACGCGATCCGCCTCTACGGCTTCCTCTCCGACGAGGAGCGCGACTGGTTCCGGCTCTTGCAGAACGTGCAGGGCGTCGGCGCCAAGGTGGCGCTGGCGATCCTCGGCATGGGCCCGGTCGGCGAGCTCGCCAGCGCCATCGCGCTGCAGGACAAGGCCGCGATCTCGAAAGCGCCGGGCGTCGGGCCGCGGCTTGCCGCGCGCATCACCGCCGAGCTGAAGGACAAGACGCCGGCGACGATCTCGGTCGACCCCGCCGTGGCGCGGCTCGCCGGCGAGGAACCGGCGCGCGGCACCCCCGCCGCCGTGCACGACGCGATCTCGGCGCTGATCAATCTCGGCTATGCGCGCCCGCAGGCCGCCGCCGCCATCGCCACCGCCGCCAAGGCGCTCGGCGCCGATGCCGAGGCGCAGGCGCTGATCCGGCGCGGTCTGAAGGAGCTGGCTGCGGGGTGAGGACGCGATCTCCTTCTCCCGTTTGCGAGAGAAGGGTTGGCGCCCTACAGTTTCCGCGTCGCGTCGGCCAGCCACTTGCGCGTCGCCGCCGACACCCGCGGCGAGATCTTCCTGCGCACTTCGGCATGGTACGCGTCGATCCACGCGCGTTCATCCGCCGTCAGCAGCTTCAGGTCGATCAGTGCACGATCGAGCGGCGCGAAGGTGATCGTCTCGAACCCCATCATCGCGCGATCGCCGCCCTCGATCTCGCGCGGCTCGACCACGATCAGGTTCTCGATCCGGATCCCGTAGGCGCCCGCCTTGTAGTAGCCGGGCTCGTTGGAGAGGATCATTCCCGGCTCGAGCGGCGTCGTGCCGACCTTGGCGATGCGCTGCGGGCCTTCGTGCACGGAGAGATAGGCGCCGACGCCGTGGCCGGTGCCGTGGTCGAAGTCGAGGCCGGCGGCCCATAGGGGCGCGCGGGCGAAGGCGTCGATCTGCGCGCCGGTCGTGCCCTTCGGAAAGACGGCGGTGGCGATCGCGATGTGCCCCTTCAGCACGCGCGTGAAGCGGTCTCGCATCTCGGCGGTCGGCCGGCCGATCGCCACCGTCCGCGTGATGTCGGTGGTGCCGTCCTCGTATTGCGCGCCGGAGTCGATGAGGTAGATGCCGCGCTCGATCGGGCGATTGGAGGTCGCGGTCAGCTTGTAGTGCGGGATCGCGGCGTTTGGGCCGGCCGCGGAGATCGACGGGAACGAAATGTCCTTGAGGCCGCCGGCCTCGCGGCGGAAATCTTCCAGCGCGCGGGCGGCGTCGATCTCGGTCAGCTTGCCGGGCCTGGCCGTCGTCGCCAGCCAGTGCAGGAATTCCGTCACCGCGGCGCCGTCGCGCAGATGCGCCTCGCGGGTGCCATTCAGCTCGGCGGCGTTCTTGCGCGCCTTCATCAGAGCGATCGGGTCGGTGCCGACGACGGCCTTGCCGCCGGCCGCCTCGAGGCCTTCGGTCAGGCGCACCGGGACGGTCGCGGCGTCGAAAAGCACCCGCTTGCCGATCTTGCCGAGCGCCGCGAGCACGGTCTCGAGCGTGTCGACCTCGGCGAGCGTCGCGAGCTTCGACAGCGCCGCGTGCTCCCGCTCGCCGATCTTTTCGCGTGCGATGAAAAGCGTGGGGCGCCCTTGCTTCGGCACCAGAGCGAAGGACAGTGGCAGCGGCGTGTGGCTCACGTCGGCGCCGCGGATGTTGAAGAGCCAGGCGACGGCGTGGGGATCGGAGACGACGAGCGCATCGGCCGCGTCGAGGGCGCCGGCCACGCGGGCGAGCTTCTTTTCCGCGGTCTCGCCGGCGAGCTTGCGCGGATGCAGCGCCACCTTGCCGCGCGGCGCGGCGGGGCGATCGGTCCAGACGAGATCGACGAGATTGGTGCCGACGGCAACGAGCGAACCGCCGGCCGCTTCCGCCGCGCGCCGCAGCTCGCGCGCCTGCGCCGGCGTCGCGAGCCAGGGGTCGTAGCCGAGCCGGCCGCCGGCGAGGTTGCGACGAATCCAGGCCTCGGGCTTCTCGTCGGCGATCGCGACCGGCGTGACGACGCTCGTGTCGACCTGGTCGACGACGGCGAGCACGTAACGGCCGTCGACGAAGATCGCCGCCTTGTCCTTCAGCACGATGGCCAGGCCGGCCGAGCCCGGAAAGCCGGTCAGCCAGGCGAGGCGCTCCTCGCTCGGCGGTACGTACTCGCCCTGGTGGCGGTCGGCGCGTGGCACAACGAAGCCGTCGAGGTCCTGGCGCTTCAGCTCCTCGCGCAGCGCGGCGACGCGGCCCGCGCTCTCGCGGCGGTCGCTGGTCTCGTCGAAGGTCTGGAAATGCGGCTCGAACATGCCGGCAAGATAGGGCGCCGGTTGCGGCCGCGTCCACCGGCGATGCGGCCCGGCGCGGCGGTGGCCTTGCCGCGTGCCCGGCGGCAAGTACGCCGTGTCAGCTCAGGTTGTTCGCGACCGCCGCAAAGCGCGCGTTGAGCTTGGTGCCGATCGACGTCGCGCCGAGCACGATGGCGATCGACACGATTCCAGCGATCAGCGCGTACTCGATCGAGGTCGCGGCGGCCGTCGCGCGCAAGAATGCTCGGACCTTCGTCATCTGGCTCTCCACTTGGACGCCTATCACGGACGGTGTGAGCGGACCGTTAAGACCGTCGCTGAGACCTCCCGACGTACCGGCAGCAGCGGATTTGCGCGGCGCCGTCTCCGCCCTTATGTAGCCGCAGGCGCGGCACGGCTTCCGACGCTCAAGGGTTTCGACGAAAGATCTCATGGCGCGCGACGTCTCCGACACCACCCCGATCGGCGGGCGCCGCGACCTCGTGGCCGCGCTCGAGGCGGGGTCCAAGCCCGCATCCCGCCACCGCATCGGCACCGAGCACGAGAAGATCGGCTTCTATCGCGCCGACCACACGCCCGTGCCCTACGACGGGGCTTTCGGCGTCGGCGGCATCCGCGTGATGCTGGAGGAGCTGGGCCAAGCGCTCGGCTGGACGCCGATCCTCGACGGATCGAACATCATCGGCCTCGCTGAGGA
>CAZZZM010000120.1:0-4288 GCA_964658465.1 uncultured Nakamurella sp. | reverse complement strand
TACGATTTCTCGAGCGAAGCCGACATGGTGAAGAAGCTGCGCGTCGCGGTGGCGCTGCAGCCGCTGACGACGGCGCTCTTCGCCAACTCGCCGTTCACCGACGGCCGGCTCAACGGCAATCTGTCCGACCGTTCGGCGGTGTGGCGCGACACCGATGCGGACCGCTCCGGCATGCTGCCTTTCGTGTTCGAGGAGGGCATGGGTTTTGAGCGCTACGTCGACTACGCGCTCGACGTCCCGATGTATTTCATCAAGCGCGGCGACGCCTACATCGATGTCGCCGGCTCGAACTTCCGCGACCTCCTCGCCGGTCGTCATCCCGCGGTGCCGGGCGAGCGCGCCACGGAATCGGATTGGGTGAACCACCTCTCGACGATCTTCCCGGAGGTGCGGCTCAAGACCTTCCTCGAGATGCGCGGCGCCGACACGGGCAGCATGCCGTTCCTCTGCGCGCTGCCGGCGTTCTTCGCCGGCCTGCTCTACGCGCCCGCCTCGCTCGATGCGGCCTGGGAGCTCGTCCGGCCCTGGACGGACGCGCAGCGCGAGACCTTGCGCGCCGACGCGCCACGCCTCGGCCTGGAGGCGGAGATCGCCGGCCGCCGACTGCGCGATGTCGCGCGCGAGGTGCTGGAGATGTCGCGCGCGGGCCTCGTCTCGCGCGGCTGTCGCGACGAAGCGGGAGCCGACGAGAGCAAGTATCTCGATTGCCTGGACGAGGTCGTCGACGGACTTTCGCAGGCGGAGCGCCTGATCGAGCGCTTCCGCGGGCCATGGCACGAGAGCGTCGAACCGGCGTTCAGCGAGTGTGTCTACTGAGGGCTGACCGCCCGCATCTCACGTCCCGCGGCGCCGAAGCGCCCGATCAGTAATGATCGAACGTCTGCAGGCCGTTGCGCACGCGCAGCTGATGCGAGGTGCCGACGCCGGGCATGATCTCGACACCCTCGGAGCGCAGCTCGGCGCTCGATGCCGAGCCGTTCCCCCACGCGGGGTTCGAGGCGTGCCGCACCCCGAAATCGACATGGACGTGGTTGTCGGCGCGCAGGCAGGCGCCGTTGCCGACGTCGACGAAACCGGGCCCGAAGGCCGCGCAGCGATTCGTCGCCGGCGTGATCCGGGCTCCGTCGACGAGATCGCCGGCTCGCGCCGTCGACCCGGCCAGGGAGGCCGCAAAAAGAGCGCCGAAAGCAAGGGTCGAAGCTGGAGACCGGGGGAGAGCCATCGCGACCTTTCTGGTGTTCGCCAGTGCCGCGAATCTGGCGGGACATTCGGGCGAGAGAATGTCCGGCTCACCGTCGCGGAGTTCGACGAAGTGATGAGGCGACGGCAAGCCTCAGCGGCGCCAGTCGCCCGCGAGAGCCTGGACGAGCGTCAGCGCCGCCACCGCCGCGGTGTCCGCGCGCAGGATGCGGGGTCCGAGGCCGATCCGAACGGTGGCGGGGAGAGCGAGCAAGGCGTCGCGTTCGCCGGCATCGAAGCCACCTTCCGGGCCGATCAGGACGGCGACGGGTCCGCGGATCGCGGCAAGCGCGGCGACCGGATCGCCCGGCCCGGCATCCTCGTCGCAGAAGACGAGCGTGCGACCGGACGGCCATTTCTCGAGGAGGCCGGCGAGCGGCACGAGAGGGTCGATCTCTGGGATCGACAGGATGCCGCATTGCTCGGCCGCCTCGATCGCGTTGGCGCGCAGGCGCTCGAGATTGACCCGCGCCACCTGGGTGCGCCGGGTCGTCACCGGCCGCAGCCGGCCCGCGCCCATCTCGACGGCCTTCTGCGCCATGTAGTCGAGGCGCGCATGCTTGAGCGGTGCGAACAGGTAGTCGAGATCGGCCGCCGGGGTCTGTGCGCGGAGCTGCGCGACGATCTCCAGCTCCATCAGCTTTCGCGACGGCGTTCGCACCGCGGCGCGCCACTCCCCGTCGCGACCGTTGAAAACGATCACGTCTTCGCCTTCAGAAAGCCTGAGTACGTTGCTGAGGTAGTTTTGCTGGGCGCGATCGAGCGGGTGCGCGAGACCTAAGCTCAGGGCGGCATCGACGAAGAGTCGCGGGGCCGAAAAGTCGTAGGACGCCATGCGCGGGGTCTACCATGCGCCGGCGCTTCGAAGCGACGCCTTTCACCGTCCGCTGCCGATGGCTTCGACATCGGCGGCGCGGCGGCCTGTTAGTGGGGGTTGAAGTCATGGTTTCGGGTCGTTCCGCGGGCCGCGCATTTGTCGGCGCCGCCGTTCTCAGTCTGGCCATCGGCGCCGCCGGCGCCGCGAAGGCCGGCGATTGCAACGTCGACATCGGCGGCCTGTCGCAGAAGCGCCAGGCGTTCATCGACAAGCTCAACGTGTTGGCCAAGGCCTCCAAGGGCAAGCTCGACCCCGTCGCGTCGTGCCCCGTGCTCAAGGGCCTCGTGTCGTCCGAAGGCGCGCTGATCAAGTATCTCGACGCCAACAAGAACTGGTGCAACGTCCCCGACGAGACGGTCGCCAATTTGAAGGCCGCCGACGCCAAGTCGCAGACCTTCGCGGCGCAGGCCTGCAAGATCGCCACGATGGCGGCCGAGCAGCGCAAGCAGGCCACCGCCAATCCGACGATCGGTGCCGAAGCGCAGAAGCTTCCGACGGGTCCGCTCTAAGCGGCTTTCCCCATGCATGGTGCCGCATGACGGCCGAGCCGCCGGCGGCGGACGGGATGGCCTTGCCGGATGCCGTCGCGCGGCAATGGGCGTTTCGGCTCGCGCCGCCCGCCTGGCATCCGTTCTTCCAGCTGGCTCGGCTCGATCGGCCGATCGGCTACTGGCTGCTGGTCCTGCCGTGCTGGTGGTCGAGCCTGATCGCCAGCCTGGTGGCGCGGGCGCCGCCGCAGCTCTTTCATCTCGCCCTTTTCCTCTTGGGCGCGATCGTGATGCGCGGCTCGGGCTCGACCTACAACGACATCGTCGATCGCGATCTCGATGCCAAGGTCGCGCGGACCCGGCACCGACCGGTGGCCTCCGGCCGCGTGAGCGTCGCCGCGGCGCTGGCCTTCCTCGTCGCGCAGGCGCTCGTCGGCTTCCTCGTCGTCGTCCAATTCAACCTGTTCACGATCCTGCTCGGCATCGGGTCGCTGGCGATCGTCGCGATCTACCCGTTCATGAAGCGGCTCACCTCGTGGCCGCAGCTAGTGCTCGGATTCGCCTTCGCGTGGGGCGGGCTGGTCGGCTGGGCCGCGCGCTACGCGGCGCTCGCGCCGCCGGCTTATCTCGTCTACGCGGCGGCCATCGCCTGGACGATCGGCTACGACACGATCTACGCCTTGCAGGACGCGCGCGACGATCCCGCCGCGGGCATCAAGTCGACGGCGCGACTGTTCGGACGGCATGTATGCCTTGCCGTCGGCCTGCTCTATGCGGTCGCCGTCGTGCTCGTCGAGGCGGCGCTCGTCGCGGGCGGCGTCGCGGCGAGCCCTGCGGCGCAGCTCGGCGTGCTCGGGTTCGCGGGCCATCTCGGCTGGCAGGTCGGTCGTATCGATGCAAACGATCCGTCCGGCGCCCTCATGCTGTTCCGATCCAACCGCGATGCGGGGCTGATCCTGGCCGCCGGCCTGGTCCTGGCCGCCGTGCTGCGGGCCTGGGCCTAGTCCAACGCCGCGGGAACGTCCGCTCAAGCTTCGCATTTGCAAGAAGCACCGGCACTCTCGCCCGTCGGCACCAAGGACTTCGCCTCATGAGCACCGCGTTGAAATGGGCCCTGATCTTCTTCGTGATCTCGGTGATCACGGGCGGTCTCGGCTTTTCCGGCATCTCGGAGACGACCGGCGGGATCGCGCGCATCCTGTTCTACATCGCGGTCGTCATCTTCCTGGTCCTGCTGGTGCTCGGCCTGACCATCTTCCACGCGGTGACCTGACAGCGCCTCGGCGGCGGCGCGGCGTCAGAGCCGTGCTGCCCCGAGGATCGAGCCGTCGTAACCCTGGATGACGACGGCCGCCGCGTCCCCGGCCTCGAGGGACGCCGAAAGGGCGATCGGTGCGCCGTCGTAAGCGCCGATAGTCCTCAGCGAGCGGACGATGTTCGACTCGACGAGGGTCCGTCCGCTGTTCTCGCCGCGCCCGACTTGGGTCGTATGGCGACGATCGTATCCCACCAGCATCACGCGGCCCTTGCCGCTACCGGCCCCGATCTGAATGCTGACACCGCGACCCGAACGACTGGCCTTGATCGGCACGCCGGCTTCCGCGGCCCCGCGCGACGCGGCGATCGCCGCCGAGACCTCGCCACGGTCGGAGCCCACCATGCCGCGGCGACCGTCGACGACGAT
>CAZZZM010000119.1:0-8905 GCA_964658465.1 uncultured Nakamurella sp. | reverse complement strand
CGCCGGCCGCGATCGCCGCCTCGCCGTTGTGCCGGAGCGCCAGCTTGACCTCGTCCGCGCCGACGCGGTCGGCGAGATCGGGGAGCGCCAGGCGCGCCGCCAGCGCCGGCAGGTTGGCGGCATCGGAGAGATCGAGGCCGTCCTCCCAGATCAGAGCGAAGACAGCCTCGACGGCGGCCCAGCTGGTGCCGGCGGCGATGATCGCGCGCGAGGCGACGATCGGGTTGAACGGATGCCGCGGCGGAAAGCGGAACGGCAGGCCGAGCATCGCCGCCCGGTGCTGCGCGAGACGATAGGTGTGCAGCCGCTTCGGCGCGATCTCGGCCGGTCCCTTCTGGCCCCAATGGGCCAGCAGCGCGCCGAGCACGATCGGCTTCGGCGCGATCTCGGCGATCGCCCGCAGGCGCGGCAGCTGCGTCTTCAGCTGGAGGTAGGCGAACGGAGACAGCACGTCGAAATACCAATCGGCCCGTCGCATCGCATTCTCCCCGTCGGCGCTCGTGTTAGGAAAGTCTTCAGGCCGCCATTGTAACGTCTCGCGAGCACGATGGGGCGCGCCGCGCGTGCCGATTTCGAAGCCCGTACCCTATCGATGGCGAAGCTCGAAATGACGACCTACCCCATTCCCGTCAACGAGGCCGAGCGCCTCGCCGCGCTTCGCGCGCTGAACGTCGTCGGCTCGGGGCCGGAGCCGCATTTCGACGCCATCTGCGCCATCGCGGCCGCGTTCTTCGACGTGCCGACCGCGCTGGTCTCGCTCGTCGAGGAAGAGTTCCAGTGGTTCAAGGCGCGCTGCGGCGCCGGTCCCGCGACGACGACGCGCGACGTGTCGATCTGCACCCACGCCATCCTCTCCGACGATCTGTTCGTCATCGAGGACACGCTCGCCGATCCGCGCTTCGCGTCCAACCCCGACTGCACCGCCGAGGACGGCATAAGGTTCTATGCCGGCGCGCCGCTCGTGCTGCGCCCCGGCATCCGCCTCGGCACGTTCTGCATCATCGACAACGAGCCGCGCGTCTTCACCGCCGCCGAACGCGTGAAGCTTCGCGAATTCGCCCATGTCGTGATGGCGCACCTGCGGCTGCACCAGGCCAATCGCGACGCCGAGCGCGAGCGTAGCAAGGCCAAGGACGCGCGCGACCTTTTGAGCCTCTCGCTCGACGCGGCCGGCGCCGGGCTCTGGTCGGTCGATCTCAAGGACGGCAAGGTCGTGCTCAACGCCGAGAGCGGGCGCATCCACGGTCTCGTCGGCAGCCTCGAGACCGACATGGCCGGCTGGCGGGCGCTCGTCGATGCCGAGGACGGCGTCAAGGCCGAGGCGCTGGCCGTCGCGGCGGCGGCGAACGGCAGCCCGTACTCGGCCGAGTTCAAGGTGCCGCAGCCCGACGGCTCGGTGCGCTGGGTCCAGGGCATCGGCCGCGTCCAATACGACAGGTCCGGCGCCAAGACGAAGATGGTCGGCCTCAACCTCGACATCACGGAACGGAAGGCCTCCGAGGCCGCGCTGCTGCGCGCCAACGCGGAGGCCCAGGCCGCGCGCGAGGCCGCCGAGAGCGCCAACAGGGCCAAGAGCGATTTCCTGGCCAGCATGAGCCACGAGATCCGCACGCCACTGAGCTCGATTGTCGGCTTCACCGGGCTGATGCTCGACAATCCGGCGCTGGCGGGCGAGCTGCGTCGGCAGGCCGAGGTGGTGCAATCGTCGGGCGCCGCGCTGCTCACCGTCATCAACGACATCCTCGATTTCTCGAAGGTCGAGGCCGGCAAGATCGAGATCGAGAGCGTCCCGTTCGCGCCCCGCGCGCTGATCGCCAACGCGCTGTCGATCGTCCGCGGCCTGGCGCTGGCGAAGAACCTCGACATCGTCGCCACCATCGATCCCGCCCTGCCGGAGAGCCTGCTCGGCGACCAGGCGCGCCTCCAGCAGGTGCTGCTGAACCTCCTCAACAATGCGGTGAAGTTCACCTCGCACGGCTCGGTGACGCTCGACGTGCGCGTCGAGGGCGAGGCCGGCGCGTCGACGCGGTTGCGCTTCTCGGTCGTCGACACCGGTGTCGGCATCGACGTCACCAAGCAGGACCGGCTGTTCGAGCGCTTCAGCCAGGCCGACGCCTCGGTGTCGCGCCGCTTCGGCGGCACCGGTCTCGGGCTGGCGATCTCCAAAAGCCTCGTCGAGCTGATGCATGGCGAGATCGGCGTGGATTCGGAAGAGGGGCGCGGCGCGTGCTTCTGGTTCACGCTGGCGCTGCCGCGCGCGGGCGCGGCCGACGGCGCCTGCCCTTCGGCGACGCCGGCTGGACCGGCGATCGGCCGGCTGCTCCTCGTCGAGGACATCGAGGTCAATCGATTGCTCGCCCGCACGATCCTCGAGGCCGACGGCCATGTCGTCGACGTCGCCGAGAGCGGCGAGGCGGCGATCGAGGCGGTGCTGGCCAAGCCCTACGATCTCGTCCTGATGGACGTGCAGATGCCCGGCATGGGCGGCATCGCCGCCACGCAGGCGATCCGCGCGCTGCCGGGCCTGAGCCGGCTGCCGATCGTCGCGATGACCGCCAACGTGATGACCGAGCAGGTCGTCGAGTTCCGCGCCGCCGGCATGGACGACCACGTCGGCAAGCCGATCAACCGCAAGCAGCTGCGCGCCGTCCTCGAGCGCTGGTTGCGGACGCCCGAGCGCGCGGGCATCGCCGCCGCCTAGGGCGTGAAGACCGTCGCGGCGAAGCTCGGCACGTCGGCCGCGAAGGCATCGAGCCAGGCGACGAGACGCGGGTGATCTTCGCGCCACGTGCCGGGGAAGCGCAGGTCGAGATAGCCGAGCGCGCAGGCGAGCGCGACATGGGCGACGTCGCGCGGGCCGGCCGGCGGCGCCGCCTCGAAGGCGGCGAGCGCCCGCTCGACCTTGCCGGCCTGATGGGCGACCCAGCGCGACTCGTGCTTCTCCGGCGGCCGGAAGCGGCCCTCGTAGACCTGCAGCACCGCCGCCTCGATGAGGCCGTCGGCGAGCGCCATCAGCGTCAGGGTGCGGAAGCGTGCCCTGCCCTCGGCCGGGAACAGGCCGCCGCCGGCGCGCGCGTCCAGGCACTCGAGAATGACGCGGCTGTCGAAGATCACCTCGCCGTCCTCGAGCACCAGCGCCGGGATCTTGCCGAGCGGGTTCTGCGCGCGGATCGAATCGTCGGGCGCCATCGTGTCGGCGTCGACGACCTCGATCTCGCGGTCGAGGCCGAGCATCGCCGCGGCGATCCTCACCTGGCGGCCGAACGGCGACGGCGGCGCGCTGCGCAGGATCATCTTGGTGCGCTCGTCATGTTTGGGGTCCCTCGTTTGACGCGATGCGGTCGATCGTGGCGCGGCCGGGGGCGCCGCCGAGCTGTCGGGCCAGCGCGGGCAGAAGGCAAGCCATCTCCGCCGCCAGCACGTAGGGCGGGTTGACGACGACGAGGCCGCTCGCCGCCAGCGGGCCGTCCGGCGCGGGACGCGCCACCGCGAGCTCGAGCCTGATCGCGTCGGCGACGCCGGCCGCGGCGATGGCGGCGGCGAGCCGTTCGCCGCCGCGCCGGTCCTTGATCGGATACCAGGCGACGAGGATGCCGTCGCGCCATTTGGCATGCGCGGCGAGCAGCGCCGCCGTCAGCCGCTCGAACTCGTCCGGCGCCTCGAACGGCGGATCGATCAGCACGAGGCCGCGCCGCTCGACCGGCGGGACGAAGGCGTTGAGGCCGGTGTAGCCGTCGATCTCGATGACCTTGGCGCGGCGGTCGCGGCCGACGCAGGCGCGCAGCCGCGTCAGCGCGGCCGGGTGCAGCTCGCAGAACAGCAGGCGATCGAGCGGGCGCGTCAGCGCCAGCGCGAGCGCCGGCGAGCCGGGGTAGCGCCCGCCCGTCCGCGCCGCCTCGGCGACGGCGAGATAGGGCGCGAGCAGCGCCAGCGCCTCCGCCGGCATCGCAGCCGGATCGAGCGCGCCGATGCCGCCACGCCACTCGCCCGTCCGCGCCGACGCGGCCGCCGCGAGCTCGTAGGCGCCGCTGCCGGCATGCGTGTCGATGACGCGGAACGGCGCCGGCTTGCGCTTCAGGTACGCGAGGATGCGCGCCAGCACCGCGTGCTTGAAGACGTCGGCGAAGTTCCCGGCGTGGAAGGCATGGTCGTAGTTCATCGGGGCCCTTCCCTCCTCCCCTCGCGGGAGAAGGTGGCGCGAAGCGCCGGATGAGGGGTCCGTGTTAGGCGAGGTGCCGTTCTGCCCCGACCCCTCGTCCACCCCTCGGGCAGCTCCTCCCGCCGGGGGAGAAGGCAGATCACGACCGGCTAATCCTCGACGGCCGGCGTCGCCGCATCGCGGAAATACGGCTCGACCTTGCCCTTCAGCTTGATCGTCATCTGGTCGCCGGTGCGCGTGCGGGCGGTGCCGGCGGCGAGCCGCACCCAGCCTTCGCTGACGCAATATTCCTCGACGTTGGTCTTCTCCTTGCCCTCGAAGCGGATGCCGACGCCGCGCTCCAGCAGCGCCTCGTCGTAGAACGGGCTCTTAGGGTTCGCCGCGAGGCGGTCGGGGGGCGTGTCGGTCATGGCGCTCGTCCGTCGAAAGGTCGCCCCAAGTGGCGAAGTCGCCGCGCCCGGTCAAGTCAACGCGCGGCCAGCAGCGCGCCGAGGCTGCGCCAGATCACGTAGGCGGCGATCGCCAGCACGACGACGGCGAACACCTTGCGCAGCCGGTCCTTGCTCTCGCAGAGCTTCACCGCGAGCCGCATCCCGACGAGGCCGCCGCCGACGCCGCCGAGCACGAACAGCGCGGCGACATGCCAGTCCACCAGGCCGGAGCGCGCGTAGTTCGCCGCGGTGGTGATCGAGAAGGCGGCGACCGCGAGCAGCGACGAGCCCACCGCCTCGATCATCGGCATCGTCGTCGCGAACAGAAGGCACGGCACGATGAGAAAGCCGCCGCCGATGCCGAAGAAGCCCGACGCCATGCCGGCGAAGAGCGCGAGGCCCGCGACCTTGGCGTCGGAGCGCGTCTCGTAGCGGGGGCGCGTCGCATCGCTCGAGCGCAGCATGAGGATCGCCACCGCGACCATCAGGCAGCCGAACAGCACCAGCAGGCGCTGCCCGTCGAAGGCCTTGCCGAAGGTCGAGCCGGCCAGCGCGCCGAGGATGCCGACGGCGGCGAACATCGCGGCGTTGCGCCAGCGCACATGGCCGGCGCGCGCATGCGTCGCGAGGTTGGTCAGCGCGGCGACGGAGACGGCGGCGGCGCCGGTGCCGATCGCCACATGCGGCGAGCCGACCCCGACGACATAGAGCAGGAGCGGCGTCGCCAGCGTCGAGCCGCCGCCGCCGACGAGGCCGAGCGCGAAGCCGACGAAGGCGCCGCAGGCAACCGACAGCGCGGCGGTCATCCCACCGCGCTGTGGCGCACCTCGGCGGCCTCGGCGGCGAGAAGGGCGGCGACCTTGGCGGTCAGCGCGGCGGCGGTGAAGGGTTTGGCGAGGAACGTGTTGCCGTCGGCGAGCCGCGCGTCGCCGGCGGCGATCCCGTCGGCGCCCTCCGGCAGCAGCTTCTCCTTCGTGTAACCGGTGGTGAACAGCACCGGCAGATCGGAGCGCAGCACCGCCACCTGGTCGGCGAGCTCGCAGCCGTTGAGCGACCCCTTCAGCACGATGTCGGTGAAGAGCAGCGCGACGTCGGGGTTGAGGCGAAGGCCGTTGAGCCCGTCCGGTCCCGTCGCCGCCTCGACGACGGTGTAGCCGGCGTCGCGCAGCGCCGAGGTCGAGAAGGCGCGCACGAGATCGTCGTCCTCGACGATCAAGATCTTGGCGTTGCGCGGCGCCGGCACGATCTCGCTCACCGCCTCGACCGGCGCCGGGGCGCTGTCCGCCTCGGCGATGCGGCGCGGCATGAACAGCTTGATCGTCGTGCCCTCGCCCGGCGCCGACGTGATCGCCGCATGGCCGCGCGACTGGCGCGCGAAGCCGTAGACCTGGCTGAGGCCGAGACCCGTGCCCTTGCCGACCGGCTTGGTGGTGAAGAACGGCTCGAAGGCATGCGCCAGCACCTCGGCGCTCATGCCGGTGCCGGTGTCGGCGACGGCGACCATCACGTAATCGCCCGGCACGAGGTCGGCGTGGTTGGCGCAATAGGAAGCGTCGAGCGGCACGTTGGCCGTCTCGATCGTCAGCGTGCCGCCGCGCGGCATCGCGTCGACGGCGTTGACGCAGAGGTTGAGGACGGCGTTCTCGAGCTGGTTGGGATCGACGAAGGCCGACCACAGCCCCTCGCCGAGCTTGAGGTCGACCGCCACCGTCTCGACGAGCGTGCGCTGCAGAAGGTTCGTCATGCCACGGATCGTGGCGTTGGCGTCGAGCAGCTCGGGATCGAGCGGGTGCTGGCGCGAGAAGGCGAGCAGCCGCGCGGTGAGCGTGGCGGCGCGCTGGGCGCCGTCGATCGCGTTGGCGATCAGCGTCTGCTGGCGCGGCTCGGCGTCCTTCATGCGGCGGGTCAGCAGATCGAGGCTGCCGATGACGACGGTGAGCAGATTGTTGAAATCGTGCGCGATGCCGCCGGTGAGGCGGCCCACCGCCTCCATCTTCTGCGACTGGCGCAGCTGCTCCTCGATCTTGGCGCGCTCGGCCATCTCGGCCTCGAGCCGGCTGGCGGCGCGGCGCCAGCGCACGGTGGCCGCGCCCTCGAGCGCGATGCGGCGGATCGCGAAGCCGGAGACGCCGAGCAGCGCCACCGAGGAGAGCAGCGCGACGAGGCCGTAGCCCCACATGTTGCGCCACCACGGGTACAATGCCGCCTTCCACGGGATGCCGTAGCCGACGATGACCGGATAGCCGCCGACCCGCTCGTAGGCGACGATGCGGCGGGCGCCGTCGATCACCGCCGGGCGCACGTAGGGTCCGCGTTTCGGCCCCTCCAGCGCGAGGCGGAATTTCGTCACCGTCGGCAGCTTGATGCTGACCATCCGCGGCTCGGAGACGAGCACGGTGCCGTCGTCGGCGGCGAGGACGAACATGTGGCCGGCGGCGCGCTCGGCGTCGCGATAGTATTCGGAGAAGGTGGACTGCTCGATCGAGACGGTGACGACGCCGTCGAAGCGCCCCGGCACCGGCCCCTGCAGCCGCGCCGAGATGTTGAAGACCGGCTCGTGCGTCACCCGGCCGATGACGCCGCGCGTGATGAGCGGGCGCGCCGAATCCTTCGCCTTCAGCGCCTGGAAATAATCGCGATCCGACACGTCGACGGCCGGATCGGCCGGGAAGCTGCGCGAGGTGGCGCGCAGGTGTCCGGTCGCGTCCGTCACCGAGATCGCCGCGACCTGCGGCAGCAGCGCCTGCAGATGCGCGAGCGCGTTGTGCAGCTGCTCGGCGACCTTCGGATCGCGCCAGTCGACCTTGCGCAGGCTGCCGTTGAGCTGGTCGATCATCAGCGTCTGCGTATCGAAGACCTTGAGCGCCTGCTCGTGCAGCACGCGCACGTCGCGCTCGACGCGGCGCACGGCCGCGCGCTCGACGTCGTGCCGGTTCTGCAACGCCGCGAGCGAGAACAGCACCAGCGGCAGCAGCACCGAGACCACGAGGAGCGCGATGGTCGAGCGCGGCACCCGGTCCGCACGCGGTGGCACGGCCCGGCGCGCGCGACCCTGGCGGCGCGGCGGAAGATCGGCCGGTTCGGACGACATGGCGGGAAAGTGGCAGACGAGGGTGACGCAAACATGGCCGCCGGTGATGGAGCGTTTGCGGCCGGAGGAAAGACGCCCGTGGGCGGTTGACCCGCACGGCTCGTCATGGTGGATGCGCCCCGCAACGATTCGCGCCCCGGTTGAGGTCCCATCGATGCACGAGCACCAACCACCGCGCCCGATCCGGCAGATTTCGCCGCTCGAGGTCGCCGGATTCGTCGATGCGCTGGAGCCGCACGAGGTGCGCTGCCTGACCGGCCTCGACGAGGCGGCGCTCCTCGACAGCCTGGCTGCGGCCCCGCGCACGCGACGCCCCGTGCTGCGGCTGGACCTCGGCGCGCACGGCGACGCGGTCTCGCTCATCGCCCGTGCGGTCGACGGGCTCGCCCGCGCTGTGGCGAGCCTGTGGCCCTACCTGTGGGGCGGCGAGGACCTCTCCGAATTGCGCGACGACGCCCTGACGATCGCGCACCTGCCGCTGCGGCTCGAGGCGCTGGCCGCGCGCCACCCGGGCCTGTCGCGGGCCTGGGCCGCGGAGACCTTGCCGCACCTGCTGCGCGGCGGCGGGCCGCGGCTCGCAGGCGCCTCGCCGTCGCTCGAATGGGCGCAACTGGCGCTGGCCTTCGCGCCGGACGGCCTCGTGGTCGCCGTGCCGTGGCGCGCGGGCGGTGCCGCCGCCTTCGTCGCCGCCGCCGAATGGCTGGCCCGCCAGGCGGCCGTGTCCGTGCTGGTCTTCGCCGAGCGGCTGCCGGCGGACCCGGTGTTCGAGCGCATCCTGTTCGGCGCTGCCGCGGTCGCCGGCGCGGTCGAGAGGCGCGAGCCACCGCAAACCCCCGAGCCGCACGATGTCGCCCGGCACGATTCCTCGCCGCTGCTGATCGCCCGGCCCGAGACGGACGGACGCCCGCATCCGCAGAGCGCCGCCGAGCTCCGGCTCTACACGCTGATCCAGGCCGACGCCGACATGCGGCCGCTGTTCGCCTTCAACCGATTGGTGCCGGACCTGCCGCTGCTGGCGGCACGGGCCGACATCCTGTGGCGCGAGGGCCGGCTCGTCGTGGAGATCGACGGCCCCGAGCACCGCGGCGCCGCCAAATACCGCGCCGACCGCCGCCGCGACGCGACGCTGATGCTGGCCGGCTGGCGCGTGCTGCGGATGACCAACGACGATATCATGACCGACGCCGCCCTCGCGCTCGCAACGATCCGCGACGTCGTGCGGCT
>CAZZZM010000118.1:0-8915 GCA_964658465.1 uncultured Nakamurella sp. | reverse complement strand
TTGCGCGGCTGGTCGGCGTCCTTCCCCATGAAGACGGCGGTGTGATAGGCGATCATCTGCACCGGGATCGCGTAGACCATCGCGGTGAAGTCCGGCGCCATGTCGGCCAGCACGATCGTCTCCTCGGCCTCCGTCGCGAATTCCGCCGCCGCGCGGGAATCGCCGATCAGGATCAGCCGCCCGCCCCGCGCGGCGACCTCCTGCATGTTGGACACCGTCTTCTCGTAGACCGCGTCGTGCGGGGCGATGACGATGACCGGCATGTCCTCGTCGACGAGGGCGATCGGACCGTGCTTCAGCTCGCCGGCCGCGTAGCCCTCGGCGTGCAGGTAGGAGAGCTCCTTCAGCTTCAGCGCGCCCTCCATCGCCAGCGGGTACGAGGTGCCGCGTCCGAGGTAGAGCACGTCGCGCACCTTGCCGAGCTCGCGCGCCAGATGTTCGACCTGCGCCTCGTGCTTGATGGCATCGGCCATCAGGCCGGGCACGGCGATGAGGTCGCCGACGAGCCGCTCCTCGGCGGCCGCATCGAGCGTGCCGCGGGCGCGGCCGATCGCCAGCGCCAGGCAGGCGAGCACCGCGAGCTGGCAGGTGAACGCTTTCGTCGAGGCGACGCCGATCTCCGGCCCGGCGAGGGTCAGCGCGGTGACGTCGCTCTCGCGCGCCATGGTCGAGGTCGGCACGTTGACGACGGAGAGGATCTTCTGGCCGTTGGCCCTGGCGTAGCGCAGCGAGGCCAGGGTGTCGGCGGTCTCGCCCGACTGCGAGACGACGATGGTGAGGCCGCCCGGCGGCCCCATCGGCACCTCGGCGTAGCGGAATTCCGAGGCGACCTCGATCGTCACCGGGATGCGGGCGTAGCGCTCGAACCAGTATTTCGAGGTCAGCCCCGCCATGTAGGCGGTGCCGCAGGCGGTGATCGTCAGCTTGTCGATCTTGGACACGTCGACGGGCAGGTCGAACGGCAGCGCGACGCGCCCGGCCGCCATGTCCAGGTAATGGGCCAGCGTCCGCCCGACGACCTCGGGCTGCTCGTGGATCTCCTTCGCCATGAAGTGGCGGTGGTTGCCTTTGTCGACGAGGAAGGCCGAGGCCATCGTCTTGATCTGCTTGCGCTCGACGCGGACGTGGCTCGAATCGAAGAACACCGCCTTGTCGTGGGTCAGCACGACCCAGTCGCCCTCCTCCAGATAGGTGAGCGTGTCTGTGAACGGCGCCAGCGCCAGCGCGTCGGAGCCGAGGTACATCGTGCCCGCCTCCTCGCCCTGCCCGTAGCCGACGGCGAGCGGCGCGCCCTGCCGCGCGCCGATCAGCAGGTTCTCCTGGCCGTCGAACAGGAACGCGAGGGCGAAGGCGCCTTTCAGCCGCGGCAGGCTGACCGCGACGGCCTCGGCCGGCGTCAGGCCGCGGTCCATCGCGTCGGTGACGAGATGGGCGACGACCTCCGTGTCGGTCTGGGTCGCGAAGACGTGGCCGCGACCCTCCAGCTCCTGGCGCAGCTCGCGGAAGTTCTCGATGATGCCGTTGTGGACGACGGCCACCTTGGCGGTCGCATGCGGATGCGCGTTCACCTCGGTCGGGCGGCCGTGCGTCGCCCAGCGCGTGTGGCCGATGCCGCTGGTGCCGTGGAGCGGCTCCTGCCGCAGCACCGCCTCGAGGTTGCGCAGCTTGCCCTGCGCCCGCCGACGGGTCAGGCGGCCGCCCTCGAGCGTCGCGATCCCGGCCGAATCGTAGCCGCGGTACTCGAGCCGTTTCAGCGCCTCGACGATCCGTTCGGCGACGGGCTCGCGACCGAGCATGCCGACAATGCCGCACATGGGCTCAGCCTTTCTTGTCTGCGGACGCGGCCTTCAGGGCCGCCTGGGTCTCGCGGAACGTCCTCGCCCATCCGGGCTTGGCGACCTGCCGCGCCCGGGCGATCGCCAGCGCATCGGCGGCGACGTCCTCGGTGACGACCGCGCCGGTCCCGATATAGGCGCCGTCGCCGATCGTGACCGGCGCCACCAGCGCGCTGTCGCTGCCGACGAAGACGTCGGCGCCGATCGTCGTGCGGAATTTCCGGAAGCCGTCGTAATTGCAGGTGATCGTGCCGGCTCCGATGTTGGTGCGCGGGCCGATGTCCGCGTCGCCGATATAGCTCAGGTGGTTGGCCTTGACGCCGGCGGCCAATGTCGAGGCCTTCACCTCGACGAAATTGCCGACATGCACGTCCTCGGCCAGGGTCGCGCCCGGCCGCAGCCGCGCGAACGGCCCGACGATCGCGCCAGGGCCGACCTTGGCGCCCTCGAGATGCGAGAAGCCGCGGATGCGCGCCCCGTCGGCGACCTCGACGCCGGGCGCGAAGACGACGTGCGGCTCGACCAGCACGTCGCGACCGAGCCTGGTGTCGAAGGCGAGCGTCACGCTCGCCGGATCGACGAGCGTCGCACCGCCGCGCATCGCGGCGTCGCGCAGACGGGCCTGCATCGAGGCCTCGCAGCGGGCGAGTTGGACGCGGTCGTTGACGCCCTGCACCTCCGCCTCGTCGACGGTCGCGAAGGCGGCGGTGAGGCCGCGCCGGCGCGCGACCTCGACGATGTCGGTGAGGTAGAACTCGTTCTGCGCGTTGGCATTGCCGATCGCCTGCAGCAGGTCGAGCGCGAGCCGCCCGTCGAGCGCCATCAGCCCGGCGTTGCAGAGCGTCACCGCGCGCTCCTCCGGCGTCGCGTCGCGGTCCTCGCGGATCGCGAACAGCGTCTCGCCGGCGGTGAGCAGGCGTCCGTACCCCTTCGGGTCGCGCGCCTCGAAGCCGAGCACCACGACCGCGGCGCCGGTCTCAGCGAGGCGGCCGCGCAGCATCGCGAAGGTCTCGGGCCGCACCAGCGGCGTGTCGGCGAAGGCGACGACGAGATCGTCGAAGCCCTGCGCGATGGCTTCGCGCGCCGCCAGCACCGCATGCGCCGTGCCCCGGCGCTCGGTCTGCGTGAACGGGCGCGCCGCGGGGGCCTGCGCGGCGACGTCGTCGCGCCCCGGCCCAAGCACCAGCGCCACGTCGGCGATGCCGGCGCCGGCGATCGCGGCGAGCGAATGCCCGAGCAGCGAGCGCCCGGCGACCTCGTGCAGCACCTTGGGCCGCGCCGACCGCATCCGCGTCCCCTCGCCCGCCGCGAGCACGATGGCCAGGCAGGTGCGTCGCGAATGCGGCTGCGAGCTGTCGTCGTCCAAGCTGTCCCCCTGCATGAGCATTCTCCGGCTGGCCCTTCCTTTCCGAATAAGCCATGGTCGGAGCAAGGTGAAAGATCGAAACCGCCGAGTCGGACCTTCCGGAGAAACCCACGCTTGTCGTTGAAACGCCGTGAGTTCTTGAAGCTCGGATTGGCTGGGGCCGCCGGATCGGCGGCCTTTTCGTGGGAGGAGCCCGTTCGCGCCGCGGCGCCTGCCGCCCCGCCCGCGCCGGCGGCGGCGCCGAATTCTGCGATCGCCGGGCCGCTGATCAAGCTGGCGCCGCCGGAGGACTTCCAGCCGGGCGATGTCGTCGAGGCGGCGCGCGGGCTGGCCAAGCAGCCGTTCCGGCCGATCTCGTCCGATCTGCCCGACCCGTTCAAGTCGCTCGGCCGCGACGCCTACGACGCGATCGCGCTGAAGCCGGAGGCTCGCATCTGGGCCGGCGAGAAGATCGGCTTCGTGATCGAGCCGATGCAACGCGGCTTCCAGACGCCAAACCCGATCCAGCTCAACCTCGTCGTCGACGGCAAGGCCTATCGCCTCGTCTACTCCACCGATCTGTTCGATTTCGGCAAGCTGAAGCCCTCGCCGGCGCTCGGCGACATCGGCTTCGCCGGCTTCCACGTGAGCGTGCCGCAGGGCGCTTCGGGATCGCGCGAGCTGGCGACGTTCCAGGGCTCCAACTTCTTCCGGGCACTCGCCGACGGCCAGGTCGCCGGCCTGATGGCGCGGGCGCTGGCGCTCAAGGTCGCCGACCCTAAGGGCGAGGAGACGCCGCTCTTCCGCACGATGTGGATCGAGCGTCCGAACGTCGTCGACAACCTGCTCGTCGTCCACGCGCTGATCGATTCCGAAAGCATTGTCGGCGCCTTCCGCTTCACGATCCACCCCGGCGAGGCGACGATCGTCGACACCGAATGCACCCTGGTGCCGCGCGCCGACATCGACAATTACGGGCTCGCCTCGATGAGCGCGACGCACCTGCTCGGCTTCCTCGACCACAAGCGCTTCGACGATTATCGGCCGAACGTCGCCGAGGTCGGCGGCCTGCAGATGCTCACCGGCGCCGGCGAATGGGTCTGGCGGCCGGTCACCAACCGCGAGACGCTGCAGATCTCGACCTTCATCGACAACAAGCCGCGCGGCTTCGGCCTGCTGCTGCGCGATCGCGACTTCGAGAACTACGACGACGAGTTCGAGCACTGGGAGAAGCGCCCGTCGCTGTGGATCGAGCCGCTCGGCGACTGGGACGAGGGCGGCGTGCAGCTCATCGAGATCCCGTCGCAATCGGACGCCAACGACAACATCCTGTGCTTCTGGCGCCCCAAGGCGCCGCTGAAGGCCGGCGTCGAGGCCTCCTTCGCCTACCGCATGTTCTGGTGCTGGGACCCGCCGAACCGCCCCGACCTCGCGCACACGATGCACTCGCGCTCCGGCACGATCGGCAGCCACCAGCGCTACTTCGTCGAGTTCCAGGGCGACATCCTCGACGACGCGACGAAGACCGCCGAGCTGTCGCCGACATTGACCGCCGGGACGGGCTCCATCACGATGATGGAGACCTTCGCCGACAAGGATCGCAAAGCCTATCGCGTGCTCTTCGAGCTCGACCCGGGCAGCGCCGAGGCGTCGGAACTGAGGCTGGTCCTCGAGTCGAAGGGACAACGGGTCAGCGAGACCTGGCTCTATCGTTGGACGCCATCATGATCGTCTCGACCGACACGGCTCCGCCGGCCGGCCACCAGGCCGGCCAGCCCGCCGCGCTGAAGACCGGACCGCGCCCCGCCGTGCCCGAGGACTCGCGCCTCGAGATGCGCGAGCAGAGCCTGTCGCGCTACGAGAAGACGGGCCGCAAGCCGAAGGGCGACGCCGGCACCTGGCTCGCGCGGCTGCTCATCTTCGGCGGCGCCCTGGCGCTGACCTGGTACGGCGGCTGGCAGATGTACAAGGTCGTGTCGGTCGGCGGCACGACGACGCTCGAATGGGCGCTGCTCGTGCTCTTCGTCGCCAATTTCTCCTGGATCGCCCTCGCCTTCACGAGCTCGCTCGTCGGCTTCGTGTGGATGCTGTTCCTGGCGCCGCGCGCGCCGGGCATCCCCGAGGCGCTCGCGACGCGCACCGCGATCGTCATGCCGATCTACAACGAGAGCCCGGAGCGCGTCTTCGCCGCGGTCGAGGCGATGTACGAGGAGGTCGAGGCGACGGGCCTCGGCCGCTCGTTCGACTGGTTCTTCCTCTCCGACACGACGAACGCCGACGTCTTCGTCGCCGAGGAGGCGGCCTTCCTGAAGATGCGCGAGCGCTGCGGCCCGCAGGCGGCGATCTGGTACCGCCACCGGCCGCAGAACACGGCGCGAAAGGCCGGCAACATCGCCGACTTCGTCACCCGCTGGGGCGGCCGCTACGACCACATGCTGGTGCTCGACGCCGACTCGCTGATGCTCGGCCACGCGATGGTCAACCTCGCCGCCGCGATGGAGGCCGACCCGAACGCCGGGATCATCCAGACGCTGCCGCTGATCATCAACCGCAACACGCTGTTCGCGCGGCTGCAGCAGTTCGCCGCCCGCATCTACGGGCCGGTCATCGCCGCCGGCCTGTCGACCTGGATGGGCCGCGACGGCAATTACTGGGGCCACAACGCGATCATCCGCACCAAGGCCTTCGCCGACCATTGCGGGCTGCCGCACCTGAAGGGCAAGCCGCCCTTCGGCGGCCACGTGCTCTCCCACGATTTCGTCGAGGCGGCCTTCATCCGTCGCGCCGGCTGGTCGGTCTACATGCTGCCGGTGCTCGACGGCAGCTACGAGGAGAGCCCGCCCACCCTGATCGACCTCGCCGCCCGAGACCGGCGCTGGTGCCAGGGCAACCTGCAGCACATGCGGATCATCCCGGCACGCGGCCTTCACCCGGCGTCGCGCCAGCATTTCGCGACCGGCATCTTCGCCTACGTCGCCTCGCCGCTGTGGATGCTGCAGCTGATGGTCGGCATGATCCTCGTGCTGCAGGCGAGCTACATCAAGCCAGAGTATTTCACGAGCGAGTTCGCGCTGGTGCCGGCCTTCCCGCGCTTCGACGCGGAGCGGTCGCTGCAGCTCTTCGCGATCACCATGACCGTGCTGCTGATGCCGAAGTTCTTCGGCCTTCTCCTGTCGCTGCTGCAGGGCAAGACGCGGCGCGGCAGCGGCGGCGCCATCCGGCTCGTGCTGTCGTCGCTGTTCGAGGTGGTGATGTCGGCGCTGCTGGCGCCGGTGATGATGCTGATCCAGACCGGCCACGTCGTGCACTTCCTGTTCGGCTTCGACACCGGCTGGAACCCGCAGCGGCGCGACGACGGCTCGATCCCGTTCATGGCGATCGTCAAGCGGCACCGCTCGCACGTCATCTTCGGCCTGCTGACGCTGATCTCCGGCCTGTTGATCTCGCCGTCGCTCGTCGCCTGGATGTCGCCGACGATCGCCGGCCTCGTGCTGGCGATCTTCCTCTCCTGGGCGACGGGCCTGCTCTCGGTCGGCCTGGCCTTCCGGCGGGTCGGCCTGCTGGCGACGCCGGAGGAGCGGTCGCGGCCGCCCGTCGTGACCCGCGCCGCGGCGATCCTCGCCGAGGTCGGCGGCGCGCCGGAGGAGCCCGAGAACGCACTGCGCGCGCTCTACGACAATCCGGCGCTGCAGGCGGCGCATCGCGCCTACCTGCCGCCGCGCCCCCGCAAGCGCGGCGACATCTCGCCGGACTGGGCGCTCGCCGCGGCCAAGCTCGACGATGCCGAGACGGTCGAGGACGCCATCGCCTGGCTGCAGCCGAAGGAGCGGATGGCGGTGCTCGCCGACGGCGTGCTGCTCGACTCGCTGCTCGCCTTGCGGAGCGCCGCGGAGGCGCCGCAGAAACGCGCCGCCGGGTAAGCGCGCGGCAGCGACCGGCCTGCGGAATGTCACCGGCCAAATTGCCTGCCGCCGGCCGCCCTGAGACGATATGACGCATGCGACTGCGGGTGGCGTTGGCGCCTCTTGGCACGCGACCGCTTGCTTTTCGCCGCCGCCTGCCCGAAATGCCGATCGAGCGAATGATGGGCCGAGCGTTGTCGGCCGACGTAAGGTTTCGCTTCCAGCCTCGTGAAGAAGGCATTTCTCGTCCGCATCAGAGCTGCCGCAGAGCGCGGCCACGCCGACGGACGCCATCCAGGACATAGATGACCATAGAAGAATTCGACGGCCAGCAGACCGAAGGCCAGACCGCACCCGCCCCGCAAGCGGACCCGCCCGCCACCGACGTTCGTGCGGCGGCAGAGCCCGCAGCCGACGCGCCCGTCTTCGCCGACCTCGGCCTGTCCGCCAAGGTCCTGCAGGCGGTGGAAGCCACCGGCTACACCCATCCGACGCCGATCCAGGCCCAGGCGATCCCGCCGGCGCTGACCGGCCGCGACATCCTCGGCATCGCCCAGACCGGCACCGGCAAGACCGCCGCCTTCGTGCTGCCGATGCTGTCCCGCCTCGAGAGCGGCCGCGCCAGGGCCCGCATGCCGCGCACGCTGATCCTCGAGCCGACGCGCGAACTCGCCGCGCAGGTCGAGGAGAGCTTCATCCGCTACGGCGTGAACCACAAGCTCAACGTCGCGCTGCTGATCGGCGGCGTCTCGTTCGGCGACCAGGAAGCCAAGATCACCCGCGGCGCCGACGTGCTGATCGCGACGCCCGGCCGCCTGCTCGACTTCTCCGAGCGCGGCAAGCTGCTGCTCACCGGCATCGAGATCCTCGTCATCGACGAGGCCGACCGCATGCTCGACATGGGCTTCATCCCGGACATCGAGCGCATCTGCAAGCTGGTGCCGTTCACCCGCCAGACGCTGTTCTTCTCGGCGACCATGCCGCCGGAGATCACCCGGCTGACCGAGCAGTTCCTGCAGAACCCGCACCGCATCGAGGTGGCGCGCGCCGCCACGACCGCGGCGACCATCACGCAGGGGCTCGTCGCCTCGCACAGCGGTCCCGCCAAGCGCGACACGCTGCGCCGGCTGATCCGCGGCGCCGACAATTTCAAGAACGCGATCATCTTCTGCAATCGCAAGCGCGATGTCGCTCTGCTGCACAAGTCGCTGCAGAAGCACGGCTTCTCGGCCGGCGCCCTGCACGGCGACATGGACCAGCGGGCGCGCATGCTCTCGCTCGACGCCTTCAAGACCGGTCAGGTCGATCTGATCGTCTGCTCCGACGTCGCGGCGCGCGGGCTCGACATCCCCGACGTGAGCCACGTCTTCAACTTCGACATCCCGACGCATGCCGAGGATTACGTCCACCGCATCGGCCGCACCGGCCGCGCCGGCCGCAAGGGCACGGCGCTGACGATCGTGGCGCCGGGCGACGAGAAATATCTCGGCGAAATCGAGAAGCTGATCGCCCGCAAGGTCGACTGGATCGACGGCGTCGGCCTCGGCGCGCTGCCGGACGACGATGGGGCGCAGAGCGAGCGCTCTGGCGACGAGCGTGGCGCACGGCGTTCGCGCGGCACGAGCCGTCGCGGCTCCGAGGCACGCGAAGTAGCCAAGGACGCCGACGCCCCGCGCTCGCGCCGCCGCGCCGGTGCCGCCCGCCCCGAACGCGACGCCGAGCGCCCGGCCCGGTCCGCCGCGGCACCGCGCGAGGCCGCCGCGCCCGAGGGCCGGTCCCGGTCCGGCGAGCGCCGGGAGCGCGCGCCGGACGAGCGCGGCCGCCAGGAACGCC
>CAZZZM010000117.1:0-8918 GCA_964658465.1 uncultured Nakamurella sp. | reverse complement strand
GCCTGGCGGTGCTGGCCCCGAGCCTGACGGTGCTGGCGATCGCCTCGACCCCCGGTCGGGCGCAGCAGCCGGCCGACAAGGCGATCTTCGATCGCGACAGGGCCGCGCTCGAGGCGGCGCCCGCGCCGACCGGCGCCCCACCGCCCCGCGCCGCGCCCGCATTCGACGCCGACGGCATCTCCAACCTGTTGCGGCACGACGCCGGCGGCACCGCCGCAGCGCCGCGCGCCATCGACGCGCCGGCCAGCCCGGATCACGCCCTGTCCGATCTGCGAAGCGCCCGCGCGCCGCTGACGCCGGACGCGGTCAACGCGACGAAGTTCTCGCGCATCGATCCCGCCTCGCGCAGCCTCGATCCCGTCGTGCTCAAGGCGGAGATCCTGCTCGATCGCGCGCATGCGCCGCCGGGCGTCATCGACGGCCGCTACGGCTCCAATTTCGTCAAGGCGATCAAGACCTACGAGACGATGCGCGAGCTGCCGGTCGACGGCAAGCTGACGAAGCGCGTCTGGGACGAGCTCGGCGGCGACACCGCCGAGCCGGTGCTCGTCCCCTACACGATCACGCCGCAGGACGTCGTCGGCCCGTTCTATCCCGATCTCTCGCCCGACTATGCCGAACAGGCGAAGATGCCCGACCTCGGCTATCGCTCGGCCAACGAGATGTTCGGCGAGCGCTTCCACATGGACCGGAAGTTCCTGGCGGCGCTGAACCCCGGCATCGACATGGAGACCGCGGGCAACACGATCGTCGTGGCGCAGGTCGCGACCATGCCGCTCGGCGCCAAGATCGCGCGCATCGACGTCGACAAGGGCAAGGGCCAGGTGGTGCTCTACGACGAGGCCGGCAACTTGATCACCGCCTATCCGGCCACCATCGGCTCGGACGAGCTGCCGTCGCCGTCGGGCTCGTACGTCGTGCGCGGCATCGCCCCGCATCCGACCTACACCTACGATCCGAAGAAGAATTTTCAGCAGGGCAGCAACGTCAACAAGCTGATCCTGCCGCCGGGGCCGAACAACCCGGTTGGCGCCGCCTTCGTCGCGCTGTCGAAGCCGACCTACGGCATCCACGGCACCCCCGATCCTTCGAAGATCGACAAGACGCATTCGCACGGCTGCGTGCGGCTGACCAACTGGAACGCCCAGGAGCTGGCGCGCATGGTGCAGGTCGGCGTGCCGGTCAACTTCATCGAGAAGCCGGGGACGGTGGTGGTGTCGGGAGACGCCGTGGTGAGCGGCACCGCCGCGCGCAGCGACGAGCCGGTCGACGGCATCGCGGCGTTGCTCGGCGCCGATCCGGCGGGTGTGAGGTAGGTTCGTCCCCTGCCGCTGGCGCAGGCGGCAGGACCCGTCAGTGCAGCGGGAGCGCGGTGCCGGCGGCTTGCGGCGTGCCCGGTGCCGGGCTGGGCGCCGCCGACGCTCCGGGCGGCGGGGCAGGGGCGGCGGCCACGGGCGGAAGCGGCTTCACCGTCACCCTGTCGTCGATCGGCCGCGTGCCGAGGATCGCGGTCACGTCGGAATCCTGGACGCGCTTGGCGCCGATGGTCGAGCCGATCTTCTTCACGACGTCGGGCGCATCGCCGTACATGCTGTGGCCGTAGAGGCCGCCCGCCTCGTTCGAGACGTCGTAGACCCGCACGCCGAGCTGATCGAGCAGCGCCTTGTCGCCGGCGCTCTTGGGATTGAGCGCGCCGACCCGCGGCCGGTCGCCCGCGAGATGCCGCGACAGCGACAGCGCGCGGTCGTTCGCCGACACCAGGACCGAGATGTGCGACGGGTCGAGCTTGGCGATCTGGGCCTTGAACACGCCGACGTCGATGTCGGGCGCAGCCAGCATCACGTCGCCGAGCTTGCCGTTGAGGTCCGGCTTGCCGGCGATCGCGTCCTGGCGCAGCGCCTCCATCGTCAGCCACGCGCCCATCGAATGCGCGAGGATGTGGATCTTGCCGATGTCGGGCGTGTCGCCGAGCTGCATCAGCGTCTGCGCCAGCGCGTCGCGCGAGGCCGACGCGCTCTCCTTGGCCGCCTCGTAGTCGAACAGGCTGCCCGAAGCCGGCCAGGTGAAGAGGATCGGCACGCCGCCGAAGCGTCCGTCGTTGACGACCTGGGCGAGGCGGAAGCGGGCGTCGTCGTAGCTGGTGTTGAACCCGTGCACGAAGACCAGCACGTCGCGGTTCGAGCCCACGCGGCCCGACAGATGCGAGGCCACCTCGTTCTTGAACTCGGAATCGTCCAGCGCGCGGGCGGCGGCGACCGTGAAATGGTGCTCGGGATCGTCGTGGCCGAAGCTCGCCCGCTCGATCTGCCCGACGGCATGGCCCGGCGGCACGGTGATCGTCTGCAGCGAGTACTTGGTGGCGTCGGCGAGCTCGTTGGTATCCTTGCCCTTGCGGGTCGAGACGACGAAGATCGGCACGTGGCGCGGCGCCTGCGGCTCGGCGGTCGCGAAGACGTCGCCGACCGACGAGGTCACTTCGTTGACCTTGTCCGTCACGCAGCCGCCGAGGCCCAGCACGCCGGCGGCGAGCCAGACCGCCGCCACGGCGCGAGCGCCTCTCGTCCTCCACCCTGCAAGCATCGATCTTCCCCGCGACGCGGGCGCGTCGGCCCCAGCCCCCTGGGCCCGTTGACGCCACCCCCGCGACGACAGCATTTCCCTACCCATGAAACATGTCGGGACAGGGGCGTCGTTCCGCCAGACCGTGCTCGTCACGGCCTTCGGCGCCTTTCCCGGCGCCCGCAGCAACCCGACGCTGGCGATCCTCGCCCGACTGGAGCGCAGTCGCGGCCGCCTTGCGCGGCTCGGCGTCGACCTGCGCTGCCTCGCGTTGCCCGTGGTCTACGACGCGCTCGATCCGGCGCTGCGCGAGGCGGCCCGCGAGGCGCGGCCCGACGCGATCCTGCATCTCGGCCTCGCCGGACGGCGCCGGCGGCTCTCGATCGAGACGCGCGCCGTGAACCGTGCCGGGCCGCTGCATCCGGATGCCGCGCGCCGGCGCCCGGCGCAGGTGCTGGTGCCGGGCGCGCCCCCCGTCCTGCAAGCGACCTGGCCGGCGGCGCGGCTGCACGCGGCGCTGGCGCGCGCCGGGCACGACGTCAGCCGGTCCATCGATGCCGGCGACTACGTCTGCAACGCGACGCTCTATCGCTCGCTCGCCGCCGGCCTGGCGCCGCGGATCGGCTTTCTCCACGTGCCCCGCCCGCGCGGTCGTCGACCGATCCCGTTGAGCGGCCGCGACCGCGCGACGCTCGACGAGATGACGGAGGCCGCCCTGGCGATCGTCCTCGAAATGACGCGCGCGTCCTTGCCGCGCGAGAAGCGCTGCCGGTAGAAGGCGCGATGACCGAGCCTTCCCTTCCCCTCGCCGGCGTCCGCGTCCTCGACATCTCGCGCGTGCTCGCCGGCCCCTGGTGCGGACAGGTGCTGGCGGACCTCGGCGCCAGCGTCGTCAAGGTCGAGCATCCCGTGCGCGGCGACGATACGCGCGACTGGGGCCTCGCGACGGGCCAGGGCACGACCACCTATTTCGACGCGGTGAACCGCAACAAACGCTCGATCGGCCTTGATCTGTCGAAGGAATCGGGCGTCGAGATCGCGCGCGGCCTGGCCCGCGACAGCGACGTCCTCATCCAGAACTTCAAGCACGGCGGGGCCGAGAAGCTCGGTCTCGGCTACGCGCGTCTGTCGGCCGCAAACCCACGGCTGATCTATTGCTCGATCTGCGGCTACCCCGGCGACGGGCCGGAGGCCGAGCGCCCCGGCTACGATCTCGTCCTGCAGGGCGAAACCGGGCTGATGGCGATGAACGGCAACGCCGACGAGCCGCCGTTGAAGTTCGGCGTCGCCGCCGTCGACCTGTTCACCGGCCAGTTTTCGGCGCAGGCGGTGCTCGCCGCGCTCTACGAGCGGGAGCGCACGGGGCGTGGGCGCGAGATCGAAATGAGCTTGCTGGCCGGGGGCTTGGCGCTCACCTCTTATGTCGGGCTTGCGGCGCTCAAGCTCGGCCGCGACCCGGATCGCGTCGGCAACCAGCACCCGTCGATCGTGCCCTACGGCGTCTACGACGCCGCCGACGGACCGTTCGTCATCACCGTCGGCAACAACGCGCAATTCCGCCGTTTCTGCGCGGTCATCGGCGAGGAGGGGCTGCTCGACGACCCGCGCTTCGCGACCAACCTGTCGCGCGCCGCCAACCGCGACGCGATCGAGCCGACCATCGTCGCGGCGCTGAAGCGCCAGACCCGCGCCGACCTTCTGCCCGCCCTGGCCGCCGCCGGCATCCCCTGCGGCGAGGTGTTCGGGCTGCACGAGGCGCTGACCTCGCCGCGGGCCCGCGCCGCGGGATTGGTTGCCGAGACGACGGATGCCGACGGCGCCGTGGCCCACGTGCTGGCGCCGGCCTACGTGATCGACGGCGCACGGCCGCCGGTGCGCAGCGCGCCGCCGCGGCTCGGCGCCGACACCGACGCGATCCTCGCCGAACTGGGCCTGCCGGCCGCGCGCATCGCCGCGCTGCGGGCGGACGGCATCGTGGGGTGATCGACGGCGAGGCGCTCTCGCGTTTCATCGTCGAGAAGATGCCGCTCAAGCCGGCCCGCGCCGTGCCGGAGATCCTGCTGCATCTCGCCGGCCCGACCAGCGGCCTGAACCGGCTCGGGCTCTCCCGCTCGCCGTACTGGGCCTACCAATGGGCCGGCGGCACGGCGCTCGCCCGCTTCATCCTCGACAATCCCGACGCCGTCGCCGGCCGGCGCGTGCTCGATCTCGGCTGCGGCGGCGGCCTCGTGGCGATCGCCGCGGCGAAGGCCGGTGCGCGCGAGGTCGCGGCGGTCGACGTCGACCCGGCGGCCGTCGCCGCGGCGCGGCTAGCGGGGGCCGCGAACGGCGTCGACCTGCGGGTGGCCTGCGCCGATGCCCTCGTCGGCGCGGTGCCGGGCGTCGAAATCGTCCTCGCCGGCGACCTGTTCTATGCGCCGCGGCTCGCCGCCCGCGCGACCGCCTTTCTCGCCAGCTGCCGGGCCGCCGGGCTCGAGGTGCTGGTCGGCGATCCCGGCCGCGCCCCGCTCCCGCGCGATCGGCTGCGCAAGCTCGCCGACGTTGCCGTGCCGGACTTCGGCGACGGTGCCGCGTCGCCGACATCAGCCGCGGTCTACGCGTTCGACCGCGCTCTCTGACGACGCGGATCGGCGCGGTTCCAGGCTCTCCTCATCTGCGCTTCTGGTCGCGCCCCATGGTGATGCCGCGCACGAGGGCCTCCTGCCCGAACTTCGCGCGCACCGCGTCGATGGCCCGCGCCGCCGCTTTCTGGCGGCCGAGCGTCGTGTCGACGAGGTCGGCCCGGTCGGCCTCGTCGGCGGACCGAAGCTCGGCGGCCCCGAGGCCGATCAGGCGGTAGCGCGTGCCGTCGAGCTCGGGCAGCAGCAGCGCGCGGCCGGCCTCGAAGAGGCGCGCGGCGAGCTGGGTGGGCGGCAGCGGCGAGCGCGAGCGCGTCTTCAGGCGAAAGGCGCTCGTCTTCAGCTTGAGCACGACGCCTGCGGCCGACAGCTCCGACGCCACGAGGCGGGCCGCGACCTTCTCGCAGAGATGGTAGAGGATCGGCAGCAGCTCGTCGGCGGTCGCGAGATCGCGGCGGAAGGTCGTCTCCGACGAGACGCTCTTCGCCTCGCGGGTCGGCGAGACGCGGCGCGAATCGATCCCGTGCGCAAGACGCCACAGGCTCGAGCCCTCCGAGCCGATGCGCCGGGCGAACTCTGCCTCGGTGCAATCCTGGATGTCGCCGATCGTCGTGAAGCCGAGCAGCCCGAGCCGGGCCTGGCTGACCGCGCCGACGCCCCAGATCGAGCCGACCGGCTTGCTCCGCAGGACGGACACGGCCTCGGCGCGGCCGATCACCGTGTAGCCGCGCGGCTTGTCGAGATCGGAGGCGAGCTTTGCCAGGAACTTGCAGTCGGAGAGCCCGATCGAGATGGAGATGCCGTGCGTGCGCTCGACGTCGCGCGCGAACCGCGCCAGCGTCACGGCGGGAACGGCATTGTGCACGCCCTCGGTGCCCGAGAGGTCGAGGAAGGCCTCGTCGATCGAGACCGGCTGCACGAGCGGCGTGAGGTCGAACATCATGGTGCGGATCGCGCGGCCGGTGGCGGCGTATTTCGCCATGTCCGGGCGGACGACGACCGCCTGCGGGCAGAGCTTGCGCGCCTTGAACATCGGCATGGCCGAGCGCACGCCGTGGATGCGCGCGTTGTAGCAGGCGGTCAGCACGACCCCGCGTTCGCCGCCGCCGACGATCACCGCCTCGTCGCGCAGCTCCGGCCGGTCGCGCTTCTCGATGCTGGCGTAGAAGGCGTCGCAATCGACATGGGCGATCGACAGGGCCGGCAGCTCGTCATGGGCGACCATCCGCGGCGATCCGCAGGCGGTGCAGCGGGTCGGGGCCGGGGCCGGCGCCCAGGCGAGGCAGTCGCGGCAGAAGCCGGCCGCCACCCGTCAATCCTCGCGGGGCGGGGCCGCGAGGGCATGGCGCATCCGCGCGAGCTCGGCCGGATCGCGACCGCTCGCCGCCGCGAAGGCGATCAGGCAGCGCTCGTCGCCCGCAATATAGTCGAGCAGGCTCGCCGCGAAGCCTGGCGCTGCGGCGGCTTGCCGCAGGGTCGCGACGGAGAGCCCGGTGATGTCCAGGTAACGGCGCAGGTGCTCGCCGTCGGCTGCTAGGAAGCCGAGCGCCTCGGCGGCGAACGCATCGAGCCCTTCGCTGTCGTAGCGCTGCTTCTTGTGGATGGAGGGCGGATTGCCGTGCGGCACCGAGGAGGTTTTCCTTTCGTCAAGGTGTGCGTCCTATAGTCTGCCTCGAGCCGGGGCCGAAGGAGCATCTCCGTGTGTGAGGCCAGAGTCGGACGATGCCAAAGCGGGTTCTGATCGTCGAGGACAATGAGTTGAACATGAAGTTGTTCAACGACCTCCTCGAGGCCAACGGCTATGGGACCATCCAGACCCGCAGCGGCGTCGAGGCGGTCGAGCTCGTGCGTCAGCACAAGCCCGATCTCATCTTGATGGACATCCAGCTGCCGGAAGTGTCCGGCCTCGAGGTCATCCGCTGGCTCAAGGACGACGAGGCGACCCGGCATATTCCGGTGATCGCCGTGACCGCATTTGCCATGAAGGGCGACGAGGAGAAGATCCGCCAGGGCGGCTGCGAGGCCTACCTGTCGAAGCCGATCTCGGTCGTCAAGTTTCTCGATACCATCCGCAATTACCTGTCAGTTTCCGAGTAGCGAAAGGTATCTGCGTCGATGTCCGCCCGCGTCCTAGTCGTCGACGATTTCGCGCCGAATCGGGCCCTGCTCGAGGCGCATCTGACGAGCGAATATTTCGAGGTGCTGATGGCGTCGAACGGCGCCGATGCGCTGGTCATCGCCCAGCGCGGCGATTGCGACATCGTCCTGCTCGACGTGATGATGCCCGGCCTCGACGGGTTCGAGGTCTGCCGACGCCTGAAGCGCGATCCCGCCACCCATCACATCCCGGTCGTGCTCGTCACCGCGCTCGACCAGCCCGCCGACCGCGTGCGCGGGCTCGAGGCGGGCGCCGAGGATTTCCTCACCAAGCCGATCGACGAGATCGCCCTCATCGCGCGCGTGCGCTCGCTCAGCCGGCTCAAGGTCGTGCTCGACGAGCTGCGCAGCCGCGCGGCGACGTCGGCGACGCTCGGCATGCCCGACCCGGTCAGCGCGGCGATCCGCGACGACGTCAGCGGCGCGCGCATCCTCGTCATCGAGGACAAGGCGGCCGCCGCGCGCCAGATCGCCGGCACGCTCGCCAGCGCGCATCTCGTCGACGTCGAGGGCGACCCGCACGAGGCGCTGTTCCGCGGCGCCGAAGGCACCTACGATCTCTTCGTCGTGTCGCTCGGCCTGCAGGGCCACGACGGCCTGCGCCTCTGCTCGCAGTTCCGCTCGCTCGAGCGCACGCGGCAGGTGCCGATCCTGCTCGTCGCCGAGGTGGAGGACCGCCAGAAGCTGCTGCGCGGGCTCGATCTCGGCGTCAACGACTACGTGCTGCGCCCGATAGATGCCAACGAGCTGATCGCCCGTTCGCGCACCCAGCTGCGTCGGAAGTTCTACGCCGACAGCCTGCGCGACAACGTCCAGGCCTCGATCGAGATGGCGATCGTCGACACGCTGACGGGCCTCAACAACCGGCGCTTCTTCAACACGAACTTCGCGGCGCTGATGGATCAGGCCTCGCGGCGCGGGCGGCCGCTGTCGCTGATGATCCTCGACATCGACCATTTCAAGCAGGTCAACGACACGCAGGGTCACGATGCCGGCGACCAGATCCTGCGGCTGTTCGCGGCGCGGACGCGCAACGTGGTCCGCACGAGCGACCTGGTGTGCCGGCTGGGCGGCGAGGAGTTCGCGGTGCTGATGCCCGACACGAGCCTCGCCGTCGCGGCCAAGGTGGCCGAGCGGGTCCGCCACACGATCGAGAGCAATCTCTTCGTGCCCCTGCCTGGGCGACCGCCGATCCCGGTCACGGTCTCGATCGGCCTGGCCGAGCGCGGCGTCGATCTCGACCCGGACGTCCTGATGCGCCGGGCCGACGCGGCGCTCTACCGCTCCAAGGACAACGGCCGCAACCGCGTCACCGCCGACGCCGCCTGACGGTACGGCAGGCACAGCGCACGTTTACGGTAAACGAGCAATGACCGGCGCCCGAGCCGATTCAGGAATTGCTTTTCGAAGCGGCAAAGGTAACGTCGGCGACACGAGAGGACGGCGCCGCTGGCGACGTCCGATCGGCAGCCGGGACGATGGGTAGGCCTCAGGTCGCGTATCGAGGCGCGCCGCTCGTTCTTGGATGTGAATACCCTACGGAGTGCTCAGGTCCGCCGCATCTCCTGGGTCCGTGGGGTCGGC
>CAZZZM010000116.1:6444-8928 GCA_964658465.1 uncultured Nakamurella sp. | reverse complement strand
TTCGTGTCCGGCCGCAAGAAGCTGGGGCTGCTGGCGCGGGCGGCGACGCCGGTGCGGCGGCGCGGCGACTATGGCGCGTGGCCGCTGATCGAGGAGGCGCGCTTCCTCGTCGAGGCGGTGACGCCGCATCAGCGCGAGCCGCGGCGCAGGTACGGCGAGCGCGTCGTCTGGGCGCTCGACCTCCTCGAGCGCGTCGAGCGGCGCCGCGCCGAGCATGGGCTGCCGGGCGCCTGGTGGGCCGCACGGGCGGAGTGATCCGCGGCGGCGACGGGCTGGGTTGTGCACCCCGCGCCACACTCGCGCGAAAACTGCCCTTCAGGCTTCGTTTACCGCGCGGGCGGAAGGTCACGGCCTTGCGGCTGCCTCGATCGATCGATACGGCCGATTGTCATGGGGGCGGCCGCGCGCGCGTTCCCGATATACGAGAGTTGTAGGCGCATGCGTTCCGTACGCCCAAACGTTCGCCGGAATTCGAGCCGCCTTGCCCTGGCGATCCTGCTCGTCGGCGGCGCCCTCGGCCTCGCCGGCTGCGACGAGGGCAGCCCCGTCGACGATCTCGGCGGCATGGCCGGCTCGGCGCGCGCCTCGCACCCGCTGTCGCCGCGCATGGTCGCGCTGATGCAGGAAAAGGGCGTCTCGCCGGCCTCCCCCGTGCTGATCCGCACCTACAAGAAGGACGCCGAGTTCGAGGTCTGGAAGATGAAGCCGGACGGCCGCTACGTCCTCTTCAAGACCTTCCCGATGTGCCGCTGGTCCGGCCAGCTCGGGCCGAAGCTCGCCGAGGGCGACCGCCAGGTGCCGGAGGGCTTCTACCGCATCACGCCGGGCCAGATGAACCCGGTGTCGCACTACTACCTGTCGTTCAACGTCGGCTATCCGAACGCCTACGACCGCGCGCACAACGCCACCGGCGGATCGGTGTTCGTGCACGGCGCCTGCTCGTCGGCCGGCTGCTTCTCGATGACCGACGAGCAGATCGACCAGATCTACGCCATCGCCCGCGAGGCCTTCACCGGCGGCCAGCAGGCGATCCAGATGCAGTCCTACCCGTTCCGGATGACGGCCGAGAACATGGCCAAGTACCGGGACGACCCGAATATCGGCTTCTGGAAGCAGCTGAAGGAAGGGGCGGACAATTTCGAGGTCGCCAAGCAGGACGTGACCGTCGGCGTCTGCGCCCGCCACTACGTCTTCAACACGACGACGCCGGCCTCGCACATGGACCCGACCGGCCCCTGCCCCGCCCTGCAGCACGACGGCATCCAGAACGAGGTCGCCGCGCGCGAGGCCGACGACGACGCCAAGGTGGCGAAGCTCGCCGCCACCACGCCGTCGATGCGCACGATCTACGCCGACGGCGGCCAGAACGCCGTCTTCAAGGGCACGCATGCCGACGACGTGTCGCGCCCCGAGGCGCTGGCCGCCGGCGCGACCGACTGGGTCGTCGAGCCGGCCGCCGCCAAGGGCGCCTCGCCGGTCGTGAAGGTCGCCGCGGCGCGCAGCAAGGCGGCGAAGGTCGCCCGGGCCGGCATCAAGTCGAAGCCCGCCGATGCGGCGACGGCCGACAGGTCGGAGCGGACCAGCTCGATCAAGAAGCCCGAGGCGAAGTCGCAGGCGGCGCTCTGACCTGCCGCTAGCGCCCCTCGCGCTCGAACAGCAGACGCCGTCCATGCAGCATGCCGAGGCCACCGGCCGCCGGTAGCGGCGAGTCCTTCGCCACCGAACGGGCGAAGCCCGGGTCCTCCTGGTTCGACAGCTCCGGCCGGCTCGCGTCGAACATCGCGACCTTGCGGCAGCCGCCGTCGGCGATGGTCAGCGGCGTCTCGCGGCGCACCGCGGCAGCGATGGCGTCGTCGTCGGCGGTCACGCCGTCGCGCATGAACTCGAGCAGGCGGTGCGGGCTGCCGTCGGCGTCGGTGGCGTCGCAGACGGCGGCGACGAGCAGGTAGCGGCCGGTGTCGATCCAGCGGCCGGGGGCGCAATTGCCCCATTGCGCGGTCACCGTGTTGGCCTTGCAGCGCTCGACCGCGAGATCGATCACGTCGGCCTGGCTGGCGCCGATGAACGAGGCGCCCGGGCGCGAGCCGGCTTCGAGCGGAGCGCCGTAGACGACGACGGCACCGTAGGGCTGCGCGGCCCAGGCGGGCGAGGCGAGGAGAAGGGCCGCGAGGATGACGGCGGCGGACGTCCAAAAACTGCGCATGGGACCAACCTCATGCAGAAATCGCTTGACCGACGCATTCTGGCCACGCTCTTCGAAAAGGCAAGCTGCCGATCGACCGCCTTTGTTCGGACGACCGCTTGTCGCCCTGGTGTTCAGGCCGCTCGGTAAGCAAGCGATCAGCCTGATCAGCTTGCGCCCGGCCAGCAGACGGGAGACGCGGCTGGTATGACGAACCCGAAACCGCCGACGTCCGCGGGTGTCGATCGCGGGTACACCGACGACGATCTCGCCGAGGTGTCCGACAACCCCGAATGGACGGC
>CAZZZM010000116.1:2908-6344 GCA_964658465.1 uncultured Nakamurella sp. | reverse complement strand
CCGATCACCATGCTCGTGAACGGCGCCACGTAGGCCTGCAGCATCACCAGCACGCCGACGAGGCACGCCAGCGCGATCGAATGCTTGAAGACGAAGCGCAGGATCGTGCCCTCGTGGCCGTACCAGTTGGTGGCGGTCGAGGCGACGACGATCGATTGCGCATCGATCATCTTGCCCATCACGCCGCCGGACGAGTTCGTCGCCGCCATCAGGATCGCCGACAGGCCGAGCTTGTTGGCGGTCACCACCTGCAGGCCGCCGAACAGCACGTTCGACGCCGTGTCGGAGCCGGTGAGCGCCACGCCGAGCCAGCCGAGCAGCGCCGCGAAGAACGGGTAGATGACGCCCGTGTGCGCGAAGGCGAGGCCGAGCGTCGCGTCGAGGCCCGAGTAGCGGGTCAGCGTGCCGAGGCCGAGCATGGCGGCGATGGTGATCAGCGAGGTCGCGGTCAGCCGCAGCGTGCGGACATAGGCGCGCGCGAGCTGCAGCGGATTGTAGCCGATGACGAACCCCGCGATGAGCGCGGCGACGAGGATGCCGGTGCCGGTCATCGTGAGGATGTTGAACTTGAAGACCGCCGCCTCCAGCGTCGGCTTCGGCACCGCCGGCGGCATCTTCTGCACCAGCTTGTCGAGGCCCGGCACGTGGTATTGCGGCAGGTAGAGCGCGTCGACGGTCTTCTTGAACGTCTCGGTGCCCCAGGTGAAGACCACCACGCAGAGGATCACCCAGGGGAGCCACGCCTGCATCACGGTGTGCTCGCGATGGGTGTCGAACACCTCGGGCGCCTTCGACGTGTCCATCGTCTGCGCGCTGGTGTCGTTGTGGCGGGCGCCGAGCGCCGCGCTCTCGTAGATCTCGGCCGGCTGCCACACCTTGAGGAACAGCACGAGCGCGCCCATCGAGGCCAGCGCGGCGACGACGTCGACGAGCCAGGGGCCGTGGTAGTTCGACACCGCGAACTGGGCGATCGCGAAGGTGACGCCGGCGACGAGGATGGCCGGCCAGATCTTGAGCATCGCGCGCGGGCCGCAGAACGCCCAGATCACCCAGAACGGCACGATCAGCGAGAACAGCGGCAGCTGCCGCCCGACCATCGCCCCGAGGGTGATCGGCGACAGCCCCGTGGTGGTGCCGAGCACGACGATCGGCGTGCCGAGCGCGCCGTAGGCGACGGGCGCCGTGTTGGCGATGAGCGACAGGCCGGAGGCGGCGAGCGGCGAGAAGCCGAGGCCGATGAGGATCGCGCCGGTGACGGCGACCGGCGTCCCGAAGCCCGCGGCCCCTTCGAAGAACGCCCCGAAGCAGAAGGCGACGAGCAGCAGCTGCAGCCGCCGGTCCGGCGTGATGCCGGCGATCGAGCGCTGCAGCACCGCGAAGGAGCCGTTCTCCACCGTCAGCCGGTAGAGGAAGATGACGTTGAGGATGATCCAGCCGATCGGGAACAGGCCGGTGGCGATGCCGAAGATCGAGGCCCTGGTCGCCATCGCGAGCGGCATGCCGAAGGCCAGGGTCGCGACGAGGAAGGCGGCGGCGAGCGCGGCGATGGCCGCGAGATAGGCCGGGATCTTGCCGGCCGCGATGAGACCGAGCAGCACGACGATGGGGATCGCCGCGACGAGGGTCGACACGACCGCGTTGCCGAACGGATCGTAGGTCTGGCTCCAGATCGCGGTATTCACTGACGTTTCCCCCGGGGCGATAGGCGTCCCCCGCCGCCTTCAAGCAGCGTTGAGCCGGCTCCGCAACGCGTCGTTCGTCAGGAGGTAAACGGGTTTTCGATGCGAGTGGACTCTATGTCATGATCGAGGGTGCCAATGATGCCGAAACTTGACCCGGATGCGCCGCGCGACGGCGAGATCGTCTCGCCCGGCCCGCTCGCCGCCGATGCCACGCTCGCCTTCATCGGCCGCATCGAGACGCCGTGGACGACGCGGGCCGCCTGCCCGCGCCGCGGCGATGCGGACGCCGGCCCGCTCTGCCGGCTGGTGCTCGACCCGCGCTGGGAGCCGGCGCTCGACGGGCTGGAGCCCGGCGCCGCGCTGCAGGTGCTCTACTGGATGCACGAGGCGCGGCGCGACCTCGTGCGGCTCGCCCCCGGCCACGCGACGCCGCGCGGCCCCTTCGCGCTGCGCGCGCCGACGCGCCCCAACCCGATCGCCTCGTCGCGGGTCGTGTTGGTGGCACGCGACGGCGCCGTGCTGGCGGTGCGCGGGCTCGACTGTCTCGACGGCACGCCGCTGCTCGACATCAAGCCGTGGCGGGCGGAGTCAGGGAGCGGCGTCACCGCCGCCATTGCTCGGGCGGCAGCTTTTCTTGCAGCGTGTCAAGGACTGCGAAGAGGCGATGCGCCGCCGCGACGTGCTCCGCATTATCAAGATCGAAGGTCTGCTCCGTGACCGCCATGAACAGGCTGCCGTCGGCGAAGCGCTCGCAGGTCACGTCTCGAGGAGGCGTGATCCGCGCCGCAAGCGGCGGCGATAGGTGGACCATCCAGCACGGCCCGAGAATCGGCTCCTCCCTGTAGTCCGACCTGGTCATGCCCCGCCACAAGCGTGCTGGGCCTGCCGACGAAAACATTGGTTCGAAGGCATGCGAGAACGCCAGGATGGTCTGCTTCACGACGGGATAGGCGAGCAGGCTCGCAGGAAGATCGAATGGATTTCCTGGGATAAGAGCGACGGTGTTCGTCGTGTGGCCACCGAGCCAGGCATCGATGCAAACCTCGCCGGGGCGCATCGGTGCGTCGGCCGGCCTGTTCATCGTCCGCGAGGAGTAGCCAAGATAAGGGATCGGCTCGCCCAGTTCGCTCTTACACACACCCGCCGCGATGATGCCAGCGAGCGACGTCGCGGCCTCGTCCAATTCGGGCAGATCGTCTTCGGAGACGACCTGGTACCAACGCGCGAACTCCGGCGTGATCGGCCGCAGGAGAGCGAGAAGGGTGCGGAGCCGTTGAGCGATCTGGTCTGGCGCCTCCGGACGCGCTTTCCAAGCCGCCATCATGTTGCATTGTGCCACAGCGCACCACGCGGACAGACTAGAAAATGGTTATTTCTATTCGATTTATTTTCGTATAGATCTTTTGCCTTGCCTACGACGACTTGATTTGGCAGACAATATTAGATTTTACGACCCAACCCTTCCGCGACGACCGCTGCGTCTTGATTTGTGACTTGCTCTTTAAATCGATTGTGCCCGCAGATTTGGGAAGCAACGGCTCCCATCCCCGTTTTCCGGCTTTGATCTCGAACAAATCGCCGCGTCGCAGACCTGGGATCGGCAGGGTCGTCGGCGTGTTGCGCTGCTTGCAGTCGTCGAAGGAGGTTCGCCCCCTCGCCTGATCATGCCGGCCACGACGGTCCGACAGGCGTGGTCGATACGGGTCCCTTCAAAACCGGCGCGCCTATGCTATTGCGTTGGCATGACTGGAGCC
>CAZZZM010000116.1:0-2808 GCA_964658465.1 uncultured Nakamurella sp. | reverse complement strand
ACGGGTCCCTTCAAAACCGGCGCGCCTATGCTATTGCGTTGGCATGACTGGAGCCGTGCCCTTCCTGGAGGACGACGTCGTTCGCCTGCGCGACCGGCGGGCGGCGAGCGTCGTCGAGGCGCTGGCGGGGCGGTCCATCGTCGTCGTCGGGCTGATGGGCTGCGGCAAGAGCTCGACCGGGCGCTGCCTCGCCAAGCGCCTCGGCCTCGCCTTCGTCGACGCCGATTGCGAGATCGAATGGGCCGCCGGCATGTCGATCTCGGAGATCTTCGAGAAGCACGGCGAGGCCTATTTCCGCGACGGCGAGCGCCGCGTGATGGCGCGCCTGCTCAACGGCGGGCCGAAGGTCATCGCCACCGGCGGCGGCGCCTTCCTCAACGACCAGACCCGCGCGCAGATCGCCGCCCGCGGCATCTCGCTCTGGCTCAAGGCCGAGCATGACGTGCTGTGGCGCCGCGTCCGCCGCCGCTCGCATCGCCCGCTCCTGAAGACCGAGGACCCGGAGGCGACGCTTCGCGCGCTGATGGAGGCGCGCTATCCCGTCTACGGGCGGGCCGACCTCACGGTGATCTCGCGCGACGGCCCGCACGAGGCGGTCGTCGAGGACGCGCTCGCCGCGCTCGAGTTCCACCTGCGTTTCTCTCCCGAGGTCCCCTTGGACGCCAAGCCCGTCGCCCCGCCCATCGTCGCCACGACGCCTCGCGTGCCGGCCGCCGACGCCCCGGCGCATCGGGTGCCGGTCGACCTGCCGGGCCGCGCATACGAGATCGAGATCGGTCGCGGCCTCGTCGAGACCGCCGGCGCCCGCATCGCCCGGCTAGTGCCCGGCGCCGCCTGCGCCATCGTCACCGACGACAATGTCGCCCGCCATCACCTGGCGGCCCTGCAGGCGAGCCTCGATCGCGCCGGCCTGCGCCACGCCAGCATCGTCGTGCGCCCCGGCGAGGCGTCGAAATCCTACGCCGTGTTCCAGGAGGTGTGCGACGCGATCCTCGCCGCCAGGCTCGAGCGCGGCGACCTCGTGCTGGCGTTCGGCGGCGGCGTCGTCGGCGACCTCGCTGGCTTTGCGGCGGCGAGCGTGCGGCGCGGCATGCGCTTCGTCCAGTTGCCGACCTCGCTGCTCGCCCAGGTCGATTCCTCGGTCGGCGGCAAGACCGGCATCAATTCCGGCCACGGCAAGAACCTGATCGGCGCCTTCCACCAGCCGTCGCTGGTGCTCGCCGATTCCGGGGTGCTGGAGACGCTGCCGAAGCGCGAGCTCGCCGCCGGCTATGCCGAGATCGTCAAATGGGCGCTGATCGGCGACGCCGCCTTCTTCGATTGGCTCGACGCCAACCTCGCCGAGATCTTCGCCGGCGGCCCCGCCCGCGACGCGGCGATCGCCAAGGCCTGCGCCGGCAAGGCGGGCGTGGTGATGCGCGACGAGCGCGAGGCCGGCGAGCGCGCGCTGCTCAACCTCGGGCACACGTTCGGCCACGCCTTCGAGCGCCTGACGCAGTACGACGGCACGCGGCTCGTGCACGGCGAGGGCGTCGCCATCGGGCTCGCCTGCGCCTTCCGCTTCTCGCATGCCCTCGGGCTCTGCGCGGCGGACGACGTCGCGCGCGTCGAGGCCCACCTGCAGGCCTGCCGCCTGCCGACCCGCATGGCCGACATCCCCGGCTTCGATGTCGGCGCGGACGCCATCCTCGACGCGATGGCCCAGGACAAGAAGGTCGAGCGCGGCGCGCTGACCTTCATCCTCGTGCGCGGCATCGGCCAGGCGTTCATCGCCAAGAAGATCGCCGCCGACGAGGTGCGCACGTTCCTCGAGCACGATCTGCAACCGAAGGCCTAGAGTCATGCACGGCGCCGCGCCGCCCGCCCTGCCCGTCGACATCTGGGTCGCGGTTGCGATCATCGTCTTCTGCATCGCGATGAGCGCCTTCTTCGCCGCCTCCGAGACGGCGATGACCGGCGCCTCGCGAGCACGCATGCACGCGCTCGAGCGCAACGGCGACAAGCGCGCGGCGCTGGTCAACAAGCTGCTGCGGCGGCGCGAGCGGCTGATCGGCACCACGCTGCTCGGCAACACGTTGGTCAACATCGGCTCGTCGGCCTTCATGACCAGCGTGCTCGACGTCCTCGTCGGCGCGCAGGGCGCGATCTGGGCGACGGCGATCATGACCGTGCTGCTGCTCGTCTTCGCCGAGGTGCTGCCCAAGACGGTGGCGATCAACAACGCCGACCGCGTCTCGCTGCTCCTCGTGCGCGTGCTGGCGCCGTTCGTCGCGATCTTCGGGCCGGTGCTGCTCGCCATCGAGCTGTTCGTTCGCGGTTTCCTGGCGCTGTTCCGCGGCGGCGCGGCATCGCACCAGCGCTCGATCCTCTCCGGCGCCGAGGAGCTGAAGAGCACGGTCGACCTGCTGCACCGCGAGGGCAACGTCGAGCGCTCCGACCGCGACATGTTCGGCGGCCTGCTCGATCTCGACGAGCTGACCGTGGTCGACATCATGGTCCACCGCACCTCGATGACCGCCATCTGCGCCGACCTGCCGCCGGCCGAGCTGGTGCGGGAGGTGGTCGCCTCGCCCTATTCGCGCCTGCCGCTGTGGCGCGGCGAACCCGACAACATCGTCGGCGTGCTGCACGCCAAGGACATGGTGCGCGCGCTCAACGCGTCTGGCGGCGACATCGCCGCGCTCGAGATCGACAAGGTCGCGGTCGAGCCGTGGTTCGTGCCGGAGACGACCTCGCTGAAGGACCAGCTCCAGGCGTTCCGCCGCCGCAAGCAGCATTTCGCGCTCGTCGTCGACGAATACGGCGTCG
>CAZZZM010000115.1:5448-9039 GCA_964658465.1 uncultured Nakamurella sp. | reverse complement strand
CTGCGAGCGTCGGCTTCGTCCTTGTGGCGCTCACGCTCTGCATCGGCCTGCGGGCGGGAGCCGGCGTGTCCTCGATCTGGCTCGTCGTCGCCGTGATCGAGGCCGCCGCGTCGCTGGACCGGCGGACGGTGCGCCGTTGTTTCATCGCCGTAACCCCTGCCCTGTTGGTGATCCTCGGGACCTCGTTGGACGCCCGCTTCGCGCCGATGCTCTCCACGGGTGCGGCGGCAACGATCGCCGGTCTCGCGTGTGTCGTATCGGCATTCCGCATCGATCTGCTGATCGGCGATGTCGTCGGTCAGCGGGTCGACGCGGCGCGTCGCGAGGCGCGCGCTCGCGCCATCGAGGCGACGCTCGACCGCACGATCGTCGGCTTCGACGCCGGTGGCGGCGTCCGTTCGCTGGCCGCACCGCGCGGCGCCGTTCTGGACACGCTGGCGCCGGAGATCTTCGGCCGCGGCTTGTTCGATCGCGTGCACGTCGCAGACCGCCCCGCCTTCCTCAAGCTGATCGACGATGCGGCGCATGGCGACGCGGCTCTCGCCGGCGTGGTCCGCCTGCGCGGCACCGAGCAGAGCTGCGGCGAGACCTTCCACACCTTCGAGCTTCGTGCGCATCGCGTGGCGGCCGACGGCGACGAGGCGGTCGTCGCGGTGCTCGACGACGTGACGGGACGGCCGACCCATGATCTCGAGATCGAAGCGGCGCGGCGCGCGGTGGCCGAGGCGCTGCACGCCAAGGACACGTTCCTGACGACGATGAGCCACGAGCTGCGCACGCCGCTCAACTCGATCATCGGCTTTTCCGACATCCTCGCCAGCCGGACGACGCGTCCGGAGGACAGCGCCAAGCAGCGCGAGTTCGCGCGCATCATCGTCCAGTCGGGTCAATCCCTGCTGTCGATCGTCAACGCGGTCCTCGACATGTCGCGGATCAGGGTCGGCAGCTATCCGATCGCCAGCGAGCCGTTCGACGCCGGCGCCCTGCTCGACCAGTCTCTCGAAGCCGTGAGCGGCGCGGCGCGCGACGCCGAGGTGCGACTCCTGCGCGACGTCCCGCCCGGTCTCGAGGAGATGGTCGGCGACAAGCGCGCGCTGCGCCAGGCGCTCGTGGCGGTCCTGTCGAACGCGATCAAGTTCACGCCGGCGCACGGCACGGTCACGCTGGGCGCGCGGCCGCAGGGCGCCTCGCTGGCGATCACGATCGCCGACACGGGCTACGGCATCGCGCAGGACGATCTCGACCGGATCGGCGAGCCCTTCTTCCAGGCACGCCGTGGCACCAGCCGCGGAGTCGAGGGCTCAGGGCTCGGCCTGGCCCTTGTGCGTGGCCTGGTCGGCCTGCACGGCGGCGCGATGTCGATCGAGAGCGAGATCGGCCGCGGCACGATCGTCACGCTTCGCATTCCCCTCGATGGCACCGGCGCGCCGCGCACCACCGATGTCGCCATCGAGATCGTTCCGCCGCGCCGCGCGACGCGTCGCCATTCCACCTTGTTGAAGGATGTCGCCTGATGCCCACCGCCGTCGCGAGCTTCGACGAATCGTTCGATTTCGATGAGCCGTCGCGCAAGAAGGCGCCGCGCAAGCCGCGCCCGGCGTCGAGAGGCAAGGGCCCGTCGCGCAAGAAGGGCAAGAAGCGGCGGTTTCCCTCGATCGACATGCAGCGGGCCACCCGCTACGGCGCGATCGGGATGAGTGGCGTCCTGGCCGTCGCCATCATGGTCAACGCGCTGGTCCTTCAGAAAGGCCACCATCCGGCCCCGCTTTTCGGCAAGGCGATCGCGCTGGGGCCGAGCCCCACCCCGGCAGCCAAGCCGGTCGCTGCGCTTCGCGCCATGCCCGAGCCGGAGGCAGCCGCCGTCGCGCCGCCGCCGCCGACACCTGCGTCGATCCCGCGGCAGGCCGCCGAACCGAGCGATGCGGCAGGCGACGACCCGATCGCACAGCTGATCGGTGGCAAGATGCCCCCGGCGGCTGCGCCGAAGGTCGACAGCAGGACGGTCGCCGGCGCGCAGCGGGCGCTCGCCAAGCTCGGCTTCGCCCTTAAGCCGTCCGGCACGGTCGGCCCGCAGACGCGCAAGGCGATCGAAGCCTTCGAGCGCGACCGGCATATGCCGGTCAGCGGAGAACTGACGCATCGGCTCGTCAGGGTGCTGGCGGCCGAGAGCGGCGTGAAGATCCAATAGGCGTCGATGGGTCCCAAACGAAAAGCGCCGGAGCGAGGCTCCGGCGCTTGTTCCGTTTTCCCTCCTCGGCAATGTCGCCGAGGGAGCCGGCCTCAGAAGACCTTCGAGAAAAAGAAGAACAGGGTCGCCGAGATGGCCATGGCGCAGGGCAGCGTCAGCACCCAGGCCAGCGCGATCGAGCGCAGCGTCGACCACTGGATGCCCGACCCGTTCGCTGCCATCGTGCCGGCGACGCCGGACGACAGCACGTGCGTCGTCGACACCGGAAGGCCGAAGCCGTCGGCGAGGCCGATCGTGCCGGCGGCGACGAGCTCCGCGGCGGCGCCCTGGCCGTAGGTCAGGTGGGTCTTGCCGATGCGCTCGCCGACCGTGACGACGATGCGCTTCCAGCCGATCATCGTGCCGAGGCCGAGCGCGAGAGCGACGGCGATCTTCACCCATGTCGGGATGTAGCGCGTCGAGGCGTTCAGCATGCCCTGGTACTTGGTCAGCGTCGCCTTGTCGCTCGCGGAGAGCTCGGACTGCTTGTCCTTGAAGAGCACCTTGATCGCCTCCGACGTCAGGTACATGTCGTTACGAGTGTTGCTGGCGGCGTTGGCGGGGATCTTCTCGATCGAGCCGTAGGCCGCGACCTCCTTCTGGATGCCGTCGATCAGCACCGCCAGCGACGGATAGGTGCCGTCGGTGAACTCGTGCGAGGCGACGTAGGTCGTCACCGCCGGGCGCGGGTTGCCGATCACGTTGTAGCCTGCGCCCTTGGCGTCGATGATCTTGGCGGCGGCCTGCGAGACTTCGGTGAAATGCGCGACCTTTGACGGCTCGACGGCCCGGTTGAGCGCGAACGCGGTCGGCACGGTGCCGATGAGGATGAGCATGATGAGGCCCATGCCCTTCTGACCGTCGTTCGAGCCGTGGAAGAACGACACCAGCGTGCAGGTCAGGATCAGCAGGCCGCGGATCCAGATCGGCGGCGCGCCATTGGTCTTAGGCTCGCTGTAGAGCTCCTTCTTGCGGACGACCGCCTTCATGACAAGCAGGAGGAGGGCTGCGGCGCCGAAGCCGAACAGCGGCGACAGGAGCAGCGCATAGCCGATCTTCGTCGCCTCGCCCCAGTTCACGCCGGAATAGGCGGTGCGGCCGTGCAGCAGCGCGTTCATGATGCCGACGCCGATGATCGAGCCGATCAGCGTGTGCGAGGACGACGCCGGAAGGCCGAGCCACCAGGTGCCGAGGTTCCAGATGATCGCCGCGATGAGCATCGAGAAGACCATCGCGAAGCCGGCGTTCGAGGTGATCGAGAGGATCAGCTCGATCGGCAGCAGCGAGACGATGTTGTAGGCGACGAGGCCGGTCGACAGCGAGACGCCAAGGAAGTTGAAGAAGCCCGACCAGACGACGGCGAT
>CAZZZM010000115.1:3419-5348 GCA_964658465.1 uncultured Nakamurella sp. | reverse complement strand
AGATCGACTTTACGCTCGTAGCCGGGATCGCCCGCCCCGACAGCAACCGACGATACCGCACTCATGGCAAAGACCCTCTGAAATCCGTGCGGAGATAGCCATTGCCGCATTACAGTCGTGTGACATTGCCATGATTGTTAATGGAACCACATTTGGCAGCTCGCCTTGATTTCCCGGTTTTACATCGGCAAAAGCGCGCCGATGCGCAGGATGAGGATTGCATGGACGAATTGATCGCGCGGGTGGCAGCAGCCGCCGACATCCCAACGGATCAGGCCGAACGAGCGATCGGGCTCATCTTCGCCTTTCTGCGCAAGGAGGCCCCGGACGAGGTCGAGGACATGCTGCGGCAGGTGCCCGGCGCGACCGACGCGGCGGATCGCGGCGCCGGCGACAAGCCGAAGCCCGGCGGCATGATGGGTGGCCTGATGAGCCTGATGGGCGACGGTGGCGGCCTGATGGGACTGGCGACGCAGCTGACCGGCATCGGCCTCGGCACCGGCGAGATGACGACGGTCGGCAAGGAGATCTTCGGTTACGCGCGCGAAAAGGCCGGGGACGAACGCGTCAGCAAAGTCGCAGCCGCGGTACCCGGCCTCGGCCAGTTCGTCTGACGCCGGCCGTGGGCGAGGCGGACGAGAGCGTCTGGCGGTCGCGGGTCGAAAAGGCGATCGGCGCCGGCTATGAGACGCTCGTGTCCCGCTCGCTCGATGGCGTCGCCATCCGGCCGCTCTATGCGCCCCGTCGCGAGACGGCACCACGCCCGTGGCGAGAGCGCCCCGCCTGGGCGGTGTCGCAGCGCCTCGACCATCCCAACGCAGAGCAGGCCAACGCGCTTGCGCTGGCCGACCTCGAGGGCGGCGCCGATGCGTTGACGCTCGTCGTCTCTGGCAGCCCTTTCGCGCGTGGCTTTGGATTGGCGCCGGATGCCGCGTTCGACACTCTCCTCGACGGCATCGAACTCGACTTCATCTCGATGCGCGTCGACGCCGGCGCGGAGGCCCCGAGGGTGGCCCGCGCCCTCGGCGCCCTCATCGAGCGGCGCACCCTGACGAGTGCCGCGCTCGACATCGACCTCGGCTTCGATCCGATCGCGCTCGCGGCCATGCGGGCGAGCAAGCCGGACTTCACCCCCCTGCCCGACCTCCTCGACGTCGCTGGAAAGGCCGGTCTCGCCGGCCGGCCGCTGCTCGCCGACGGACGGCTCTACCACGAGGCCGGGGCCGGCGAGGCGCTGGAGATCGCCGCCGTGCTGGCGACCGGCGTCGCCTATCTCCGCGCGCTGGAAGACACCGGCCTGTCGCTCGACGAGGCGAGGCGGAAGGTCGCCGTCCTCCTGTCGGTCGATGCCGACGTCTATTGCGGGCTCGCGAAGGTGCGCGCGATGCGCCGATTGTGGGCGAGGGTCGAAGCCGCGAGCGGCCTCGAGCCGCGCCCGCTGCGGCTTCACGCGGAGACGTCGTGGCGGATGATGACGCGGCGCGATCCCTGGACCAACGCGATGCGCGCCACCGCGGCGACCTTCGCCGCCGGCTGTGGCGGCGCCGACAGCGTCACCGTGTTGCCGATGACGCTCGCCGCCGGCCTGCCGGACGCGCCCGCGCGCCGTCTCGCCCGCAACGTCCAGCGCGTGCTGATCGACGAGTCGAACCTCGCCATGGTCGACGATCCGGCTGCGGGGTCCGGCGCGATCGAGGCGCTGACGGATGCCCTTTGCGAGCGGGCCTGGGGCCTCTTCCAGGAGATCGAGCGCGAGGGCGGCATAGCCGCCTCGCTCGCGACGGGCGCGCTAAAGGCACGCATCGCCGAGGCGGCCGAAGGACGCCGCCACGACGGCCGCGGTCGGGAGCGCGGCATCGTCGGGACGAACCGCTTCGCCAATCTCGACGCGCCGACGCCCGGCGTGCTCGACGTTGCGCCGCGGCCCGC
>CAZZZM010000115.1:0-3319 GCA_964658465.1 uncultured Nakamurella sp. | reverse complement strand
GCGGCCCTTGCCGCCGACGCGCCGGATTTGGCGCGGGCACTCCGCAAGGCGGGCGCGAATGCGGTGCTTGTTTCCGGACGACCGAGCGACGATCTCGCGGAGGCCGGCGTCGGGCTGTTCGCCCACGACGACTGCAATCCGCTCGATGTCCTATCGGCGACGCTTGATGCGGTCGGCGCTCGTCGCGCCGCAGCTTAGGGGATTTCGCACTCTCCGGCGCGCGCGCTAGTGTTCGCCGATGACCGCCCTGCCCGACTTCACCGAGATTCCGTTCGCACCCACCGAGGTGCCGGCGCTTGAAGCGCGCGATCCCTGGATGACGCCCGAGGGTGTCGAGGTGGCCTCGCGCTACACGGTCGCCGATCTCGACGGTCTCGACGCGCTCGACACCTATCCCGGCCTGCCGCCGTTCGTCCGTGGGCCCTACCCGGCGATGTACGTCAATCAGCCGTGGACGATCCGGCAGTACGCCGGTTTCTCGACGGCCGAGGAGTCGAACGCCTTCTACCGCCGCAATCTCGCCGGCGGGCAGAAAGGGCTCTCCGTCGCCTTCGATCTCGCGACGCACCGCGGCTACGATTCCGACCATCCGCGCGTCGCCGGCGACGTCGGGCTTGCCGGCGTCGCGATCGACTCGATCCTCGACATGCGCACGCTGTTCGACCGCATCCCGCTCGGCGAGGTGTCGGTCTCGATGACCATGAACGGAGCGGTCCTGCCGGTGCTGGCGCTCTACATCGTCGCGGCGGAAGAGCAAGGGGTGCCGCAGGCCAAGCTCGCCGGCACGATCCAGAACGACATCCTCAAGGAATTCATGGTGCGCAACACCTACATCTACCCGCCAGCGGGCTCGATGCGCATCGTGTCGGACATCTTCGGCCACACGGCCAGGCACATGCCGAAGTTCAACTCGATCTCGATCTCCGGCTACCACATGCAGGAGGCGGGGGCGACGGCCGACCTCGAGCTCGCCTACACGCTCGCCGACGGGCTCGAGTACATCCGCGCCGGCCTCGCCGCCGGCCTCGACATCGACGCCTTCGCGCCGCGGCTCTCGTTCTTCTGGGCGATCGGCATGAACTTCTTCATGGAGGTCGCCAAGATGCGCGCGGCGCGCCTGCTGTGGTGCGAGATCGTCCGGCAGTTCTCGCCGAAGAACGAGAAGTCGCTGGCACTGCGCACGCACTGCCAGACGTCGGGCTGGTCGCTGACCGCGCAGGACGTCTGGACCAACGTCGTGCGGACGCAGATCGAGGCGATGGCGGCGACCGCCGGTCATACGCAGTCCCTGCACACCAACGCGCTCGACGAGGCCCTCGCCCTGCCGACGGACGAAAGCGCGCGCATCGCCCGCAACACGCAGATCTTTCTCCAGGAGGAGAGCGGCATCGGGCGGATCATCGACCCGTGGGGCGGCTCGTTCTACCTCGAGCGCCTGACGCACGACCTCGCGGCGCGCGCGCGCGAGCACATGGCGGAGATCGAAGGGCTCGGCGGGATGGCCAAGGCCATCGAGTCCGGCCTGCCCAAGCGGCGCATCGAGGAGACGGCGACGCGCATGCAGGCGCGCATCGACGACGGCACGCAGGCGGTGATCGGCGTCAACCGCTACCCGCCGCCGGGCGCCAACGACCTCGTGCTGCGCAAGATCGATGCGCCCGACGTCCGCGAGCGCCAGATCGCCAAGCTGAAGGAGTTGCGCGCCGGGCGCGACGAAACCGCGCTGACGGCGGCGCTCGAGGCGCTGCGCGAGGGGGCGAAAGGCGAGGCCAATCTGTTGGCGCTGGCGATCGAGGCGGCGCGGGCGAAGGCGACCGTCGGCGAGATTTCGTCCGCTCTGGAAGACGTGTTCGGCCGCCATGCGGCGAAGCCCGAGGTGGTGTCGGGCGTGTACCGCCAGACGCAGGGCGATTCCGACGCGATCATGAACGTGCGCGGGCTCGTCGAGGCCTTCGCGGAGAACGAGGGCCGCAAGCCCAAGATCCTCGTCGCCAAGGCCGGCCAGGACGGGCACGACCGCGGCCAGAAAGTCATCGCCTCGGCCTTCGGCGACATGGGGTTCGACGTCGAGGTCGGGCCCCTCTTCGCCACTCCCGAGGAAGCGGCGCAGCAGGCCGTCGACGCGGGGGCGCACGTCATCGGGCTATCGACGCTGGCTGCCGGCCACCTGTCGCTGGTGCCGGCGATCCGCGACGCGCTGGAGGCGCAGGGGCGAGGCGACGTGATGATCGTGGTCGGCGGCATCATCCCGCCGCAGGATCACGACGCGCTGCGCGAAGCCGGTGCCGCCGCGATCTTCCCGCCCGGCACGGTGGTGACGGATGCGGCACGCCAGGTCCTCGACGAGCTCAACGTGAAGCTCGGCTACCAGCAGCGGCGCGCCGCGCAATAGCGGCGGCCATATCAAACAAAGCGAGGCACCAGCAGAATGACGCGTACAGCCCTGATCGTCGGCGCCAGCGGGATCGTCGGCAGCGCCACAGCGCGGCGGCTTGCCGAGGAGGGATGGAGCGTCCTTGGTCTGTCGCGACGGCCGACGCAGCTTGGCGGCGTGACGCCGATCGCGGCCGATCTCCAGGATCCGGCCAGTCTCGGAGCCGCCCTGCGCGGCCATGCGCCGACGCACGTCTTTCTGACCTCGTGGCTGCGGCAGGCGACGGAGGCGGAGAACATCCGCGTCAATGCCGGGATGGTGCGCAACCTGCTCGATGCCGTGCGTCCGGCCGGCTCGGTGCGCCACGTCGCCCTGGTCACCGGCCTCAAGCACTATCTCGGGCCGTTCGAGGCGTACGGCAAAGGCGCCCTGCCGCACACGCCGTTCCGCGAGGACCAGCCGCGGCTCGACGTCGAGAACTTCTACTACGCCCAGGAAGACGAAGTCTTTGCGGCCGCCGCTCGCGACGGCTTCACCTGGAGCGTCCATCGCCCGCACACGATCATCGGCAAGGCGGTCGGCAACGCGATGAACATGGGCACGACGCTCGCCGTCTTCGCGACGATCTGCCGGGAGACCGGGCGCCCGTTCCGCTTCCCGGGCTCGCCGACGCAATGGGCCGGCCTCACCGACATGACCGATGCCCGGCTGCTCGCCCGCCATCTCGAATGGGCGGCGACGACGCCGGCGGCGGCCGACCAGGCTTTCAACGTGGTCGACGGCGATATCTTCCGCTGGAGCTGGATGTGGGCGCGGATCGCCGAGTGGTTCGGGATCGAACCGGAGCCGTTCGACGGCGAGGTGCGGCCGCTGGAGGCGCAGATGAAGGACGATGCGTCGCTCTGGCGCGAGATCGCGAGCCGCTACGACCTCGTCGAGCCCGAC
>CAZZZM010000114.1:0-9046 GCA_964658465.1 uncultured Nakamurella sp. | reverse complement strand
CATCGTCCATGACAGGCCGCCGTCGAGCCGCATCGCCGATGCGTCGCGCAACCTCGTGGCGGAAGTGAAGGGCGGGATCGGCGACGTCGCGGCCGGTTTCGCCGGAGCGGACGTGGTCTACGAGGAGACGTTCGCGACGCAGCGCGTGCAGCACGCCGCGCTGGAGACGCACGGCGCGATCGGCTGGCTCGACGAGGACGGGCGCCTCACTCTGCGCACCAGCTCACAAGTGCCGTTTCTGATCAGGAACGCGCTCGCCGACCTCTACGACCTGCCGCAGGACAAGGTCCGCGTCTTCGCGGTGCGCGTCGGCGGCGGTTTCGGCGGCAAGCAGGAGATGTTGACCGAGGATATCGTGGCGCTTGCCGTCCTGCTGACCAAGCGCCCCGTGAAACTCGAGCTGACGCGGGCCGAGCAGTTCACCGCGACGACGACGCGCCATCCCATGCGCGTCACCGTCAAGGTCGGTGCCAAACGCGACGGGACGCTGACCGCGATCGCCATGCGCATGCTCTCGAACACCGGCGCCTACGGCAATCATGGCCCGGGCGTCATGTTCCACGGCGCGGGGGAGGCGGTCGCGCTCTATCGCTGCCCCAACAAGAGGGTCGAGGCGCAGGCGGTCTATACGAACACGCTGCCGGCCGGCGCCTTTCGCGGCTACGGGCTCAGCCAGACGAACTTCGCCGTCGAGTCGGCGATGGACGAGGTCGCGGTGCGGCTCGGCCTCGATCCGTTCGCGTTCCGCCGTCTGAACGTCGTCGCGCCCGGCGACCCGATGGTGTCCTACGAGGTCGGCGCGCACGACGTGGAATACGGCAGCTACGGGCTCGACCAATGTCTCGACAAGGCGCAGGACGCGCTCGAGGCTGCGCCACGCGCCGACCTCGGCGAGGACTGGCTCGTCGGCCGCGGCATGGCGGCCGGCATGATCGACACGATCCCCCCGCGCGGGCATTTCGCCGACTGCCTGATCAGCCTCGCCGCCGATGGCTGCTACGACCTGCGGGTCGGCACCGCCGAATTCGGCAACGGCACGACGACCGTCCACGGGCAGATCGCGGCGTCGGCACTCGGTACGACGGTGGATCGCATCCGGGTGCTGCAGTCCGATACCGACGTGGTGGGCTACGACACCGGCGCCTACGGGAGCACCGGCACCGTCGTCGCGGGGCTCGCGACGCAACGCGCCGCCGAGGCCTTGCGCGACCGGATCCTCGATTTCGCCGCCGCGTCTGCGGGGCAGAACGGCACCCGGCCGACCCTCGGGCGCGATGCCGTGGCATGGCCCGGTCACCAGGTTTTCCTCGAGAAGCTCGCGAGCCTGGCAATTGACGGCGACGCCGCGTTGCAAGCGAGCGGACGCGCCGAGGGGACGCCGCGCTCGGTGGCGTTCAACGTGCAGGCGTTCGAAGTCGCCGTGCATCGCCGCAGCGGGATCGTGAAGATCCTCCGCAGCATTCACGCCGCCGACGCGGGCACGGTGATGAATCCGCTGCAATGTCGCGGTCAGGTCGAGGGCGGCGTCGCCCAGGCGATCGGCGCGGCACTCTACGAGGAGGTGCTGATCGACGCCGAGGGCAAGGTGACGACGGACGCCTTCCGCGCCTATCATATCCCTGCGTTCGCCGACGTGCCGCGCACCGAGGTGCATTTCGCCGACACCTACGACACCGTCGGCCCGCTCGGCGCGAAGTCGATGAGCGAGAGCCCCTACAATCCCATCGCCGCGGCCCTCGGCAATGCGATCCGCGAGGCCACCGGTGTGCGCCCAACGCGGACGCCGTTCAAGGCGGACGAGCTTTATCGCAAGGTGATCGCGGCAAATCTTTCCGCGTGACACGGGCGAGGATGCGCTACGCCACGTAGCGGAATGGCTCGGCGGCCGTGCGGTCGTAGATGCGCTCGCCGGCGACGTAGGTGGCGCGGACGGTGCGATGATCGCCGAGCGTGACGAGCACGAAGAGAATGTCCTCCAGGCTCTCGCAATAGTCCATCCGGAAGGCGAGCAGCGGCGAGCTCTTCAGGTCGAGCACGCAGAGGTCTGCATCGAAGCCCGGGGCGACCTTGCCGATGCGGTCGTCGAGATAGAGCGAGCGCGCGCCGCCAGTCGTCGCAAGATAGAAGGCTTGGGTCGCATCGAGCTTGCGGCCGGTCAGCGCGGCGACCTTGTAGGCCTCGCCGAGCGTCTTCAGTTGCGACAGGCTCGTGCCGGCGCCGACGTCCGTGCCGAGGCCGACCCGGACTGGCCGGCGCGGATCCTGCGCGTCGAAGAGGCGAAACAGCCCGCTGCCGAGGAAGAGGTTCGATGTCGGACAATGCGACAGTGCGACGCCGGTCGCGTGACAGGTGCAGAAATCCTCCTCGCTCATGTGGATCGCGTGGCCGAACACCGAGCGCTTCTGCGCCAGGCCGGCATGCGCGTAGACATCGAGATAGCTCGAGCGCTTCGGGAATAGAGACTTCACCCACTCGACCTCGGCGATGTTCTCGCTGAGATGGGTCTGCATGAAGATGTCGTCGTGCGTTCTGAGGAGCGCGCCGGCCGCATCGAGCTGCGCTTCCGTGCTGGTCGGCGCGAAGCGCGGCGTCACGCAATAGCGGCTGCGGCCTCTCCCGTGCCAGCGCTTGATCAGCGCCTCGCTCTCGTCGTAGCCACGCTGGGCGGTGTCGAGCAGCTTGTCCGGCGCGTTGCGGTCCATCAGCACCTTGCCGGCGACCATCAAAGTCCCGTAGCGCTCCGACTCCTCGAAGAACGCGTCGACGGACTGCGGGTGCACCGTGCAATAGACCGCGGCCGTCGTCGTGCCGCAGCGCAAGAGCTCGCGGAAAAAGAGCTGCGCGATGGCGTCGGCATGCGCCTTGTCGACGAACTGCGCCTCCGTGACGAAGGTGTACTTGTTGAGCCAGGCGAGCAGCTGCTCGCCGTAGGCCCCTATCATCTGCATCTGCGGGTAATGCACGTGCGTGTCCACGAAACCCGGACAGATCAGAGCATCCTCGTAGTGCGTGACGGCGACGCCGGCACCGAGGGTCGGTGAGAGCGCGGCATAGTCGCCGACGGCACTGAACCTGCCGTCCTCGATGACGACGATGCCATCGTCGAGCGCGGCGAGTGCGTCCTCCGAGTTGCCCTGGAAGGGGTCGCTGCGGAACGAGACGACCCGGCCGCGCAGCGCATGCACCGAGCCGGCCACAGCTCAGCCCGCCGCGTTCACGTAGATGAACTTGAACACGAAGATCGCCGCGATCACCCAGACGATCCACTTCACGCTGGCGGCGCGGCCGGTCAGCACTTTCAGCGCCGCGTAAGAGACGAAGCCGAACGAAACGCCGTTGGCGATCGAGTAGGTGAACGGCATCATCAGCGCGGTGACGCAAGCCGGCAGCACCTCCGTCTTGTCGTCCCAGTCGAGGTCGACCAGTTCGCGCATCATCAGGCAGGCGACGTAGAAGAGGGCCGGGGCGGTCGCATAAGCCGGTACCGAGCCGGCAAGCGGCGAGATGAACAAACAAGCGAGGAAGAGCACGGCCACGGTGGCTGCGGTGAGGCCGGTGCGGCCGCCTTCCTCGACGCCGGCGGCGCTCTCGAGATAGGCGGTCGTGCTCGACGTGCCGAGAAGCGAGCCGAGGAAGATCGCCGAGCTGTCGGCCATGAGAGCGCGAGAGAGCCGGTTCATCTTATTTTCGACGAGGAGGCCGGCGCGCCGCGCGACGCCCATCAGCGTGCCGGTCGCGTCGAACAGCTCGACGAGAAAGAACACGAGAACGACGTTGAGGAGGCCGTGTGAGATCGCGCCCTTGACGTCGAGCGCGAAGAAGGTCGGCTCGATCGACGGCGGCAGCGAGACGATCCCGGCGAACTTGTTGCCGGCGACGAAGAAGCTCAGGATCGTCACCGACAGGATCGAGATGAGCAGCGCGCCCTTCACCTCGCGAACCGACAGGACCGCGACGAGGATGAAGCCGAGGACGGCGAGCACGACGGCCGGCTTGTGCAGGTCGCCGAGGGTGATGAACGTCGCGGGGTTCGCGGCGACGATCCCGGCGTTCTTCAACGAGATGATCGCCAGGAAGAGCCCGATGCCGACGGTGATGGCGACCCGCAGCGATATGGGGATGCCGTCGACGATGATGTCGCGGATGCGGAACAGCGTGACGAGCAGGAACAGCGATCCGGAGATGAAGACCGCCCCGAGCGCCGCCTGCCAGGGGTAGTGCATCTGCAGAACCACCACGTAGGCGAAGTACGCGTTGAGCCCCATGCCCGGCGCCAGCGCGATCGGGTAGTTGGCGTAGATCGCCATGATCATCGTGCCGACGGCGGCGACCACGCAGGTCGCCACGAACACCGAGCCTTTCGGCATCCCCGCGTCCCCGAGGATCAGCGGGTTGATGAAGATGATGTAGGCCATCGTCAGGAAGGTCGTGACGCCGGCGAGGATCTCGGTGCGGGCGTTGGTGCCTGCCTCCTCGAGGTGGAAGACCTTCTCCAGGATGCCGGGCGGCGCCTGTGGCGGCTTGTCCAGTTCGGTGACGGCGTCCATGGGCACCTCCATAGGATGACGGTGTCGTTGCGCTGTCGCAAAGGATGTGCCTGCCACGCGCCGACTTTTGCATGGCGGGCGCACCGCCGTGGTCCGCAAGGAGGCTGCCCTGACCCCTCTCAGTCGTTTCGCCGTCGCACCGCTCCACACAATGACGCGCCGCCTGGCCGATGTCGCCTCGGGCCGCACGGCACCAGACCTCGTCATCACCGGCGCGCGGGCGCTGTCGACCTATTCCGAACGCATCCTGCCCGAGCGCGAGATCTGGATCGCCGGCGGCCGCATCGCCGCGCTGAAGCCGGCCGGCGGCCACAAGGCGGCCGGCGGCAGCGCGCCGATCTACGACGCGCAGGGTGGCATCCTCGGGCCGGGACTCGTCGACCCGCATCTGCACATCGAGTCCTCGATGGTGACAGCCTGCGCCTACGCCGAGGCGGCGCTGCTCAACGGCACGACGACGATCTTCTGCGACAGCCATGAGATCGGCAACGTGATGGACGTCGTCGGCGTCGAGGCGATGCTCGAGGACGCGCGGCAGGCGCCGCTCTCGATCTACCTCACCGTGCCGAGCACCGTGCCGGCGACGTCGCCCGCACTCGAGACCGCAGGCGGCGACCTGACGCCGGACAAGATCGGCGCGCTCTTCGACCGCTGGCCCGAGGCGTTGGCGCTCGGCGAGAAGATGGACTTCGTGCCGGTCGCAAGCGGCGAAGCGCGCGCCCATGCCATCATCGCCGAGGCGCTGAAGCGCGGACGCCCGGTGTCGGGCCACGTCTACGGCCGTGAGTTCGTCGCGGCCTACGCCGCCTCCGGCGTCACCGACACGCACGAGGCGATCGACCGCGAGATCGCCGACGACCTGCTCGAGGCGGGCGTCTGGATCTTTCTGCGCGGCGGACCGCCGACGACCCCGTGGCACAGCCTGCCGCAGGCGATCCGCGCGGTCACCGAGCTCGGCGCCTCGCCGAAGCGCGTCGCGGTCTGCACCGACGACCGCGATGCCGACGACCTGCTCATGTTCGGGCTCGACTGGGTGGTGCGGCAGGCGCACGCGGCCGGCGTGTCGCGCGAGACGGCGTGGTCGATGGGCTCGCTGCACGGCGCCACGCGCTTCGGGCTCGAAGGCGAGATCGGCGGCCTCGGCGGCGGCCGCCGCGCAGATCTTGTGCTGATGGACGACGATCTCGTGCCGCGCTCAACTTGGTATGGTGGCGAGCTCGTCGTCGAGGACCGACGCATCACGCCGCGCCTCGATGAGGCGTTGTCCAAGCGCTACACCTATCCCGATGCCGCGTTCGCGACCGTCCATCTGCCCGACGTCGCGCGGCTCACGCCGGATTGGCAGGCGGGTGCGAAGACGCTGCACGCCATCCGCACGGCGTTGCCGGGCATCGCGCTGTTCCACGACAGGCTCGATATCGGGGCCTGCGACGGCTGGCCGGACGCGATCGAGACGCACGGGCTTTGCTTCGTGACGGTCGTCGAGCGGCATGGCAAGTCGCCGGGCAATGTCGCGTATGGCGTGCTCAAGGACTTCGGTCTCGCCCGCGGTGCCGTCGCCTCGAGCGTCGGCCACGACAGTCATAACGTGATCGTCGCCGGCACCAACGAGGCGGACATGCGCGTCGCGCTCGACGCGATCGCCGAGGCGCAGGGCGGCGTGTGCGTCGTCGCCGACGGCGCGGTGCGCGCGATGGTCCGGCTGCCGATCGCCGGGCTGCTTTCGGATGCCCGCGTCACCGAGGTCGCCGCCGACATGAAGGCGGTGAAGCAGGCGTGGACCGAAGCCGGCTGCACCATTCCCTACATGGGCTTCAACCTGATCCCGCTCGCGGTGATCCCGGAGTTACGGCTCACCGACAAGGGGCTGGTGCTGGTGCCGGAGATGGAGCTGCTCCCGCTATTCGCGTAGCGAGATCAGCTCGTCGCGTGGAACGTCTTTCCGAGGCAGGCCGGCGCCGTGAGGCGGACGCGCGCCTTGTTCGACGAGATGATCACCAGCACGACGATCGTCGCGATGTAGGGCAGCGCCGAGATGAACTGGGAGGGGATCGCGACGCCGAGCCCTTGCAGGTAGAACGACATGTACATGATCGCACCGAACAGGTAGGCGCCGATCACCAGCCAGAACGGCCGCCACATCGAGAAGACGACGAGCGCGAGCGCGATCCAGCCGCGACCGGCGGTCATGTTCTCCGCCCAGCTCGTGTTGTAGGCGAGCGACATATAGGCGCCGGCGAGGCCCGCCATCGCGCCGCCGAACGTCGTGGCGAGATAGCGCACCATGATCACGTCGTAGCCGAGCGCGTGTCCGGCATCGGCGCTGTCGCCGACCGCGCGCAGCACCAGCCCGGCGTGCGTGCGCGTCAGAACGATGTGGACCAAAACCACCGCCGCAAAGCTCAGGTAGACGAGCACGTCCTCGCCGAAGAGGACCGGGCCGATCAGCGGCAAGTGGCTCAGCCCGGGGATGTCGAGGCGCGGCAGGCGCGCCACCGAATTGCCGACGAAGCCGCTGCCGATGAGTGCGCTGAGCCCCGTGCCGAAGATGGTGAGCACGAGGCCGGCCGGCACCTGCGCGGCGAGGAAGCTCAGCGCGAGCACGCTGAAGAGCAGCGAGAACAGGGCGCCGGCGACCATCCCGCCGAAGATTCCGAGCGTCGGGCTGCCGGTCTTGAAGGCGAGGGCGAAGCCGCAGACCGCGCCGACCAGCATCATGCCCTCGACGCCGAGGTTCAGCACGCCGGACTTCTCGACCACCAGCTCGCCGGTCGCCGCGAGCAGCAGCGGCGTCGAGGTCACGATGATCGAAAGGATGATGTTGGTGAGAATGGTCAGCGTCATGACTTCAGGCTCACTCGGCTGGTGTCGGCTGCTGCGCGGCCGCCTGTACCGCGACGGCGGCGCCGGGCTTGCGCCAGCGGATGCGGAAGAGGATCAGCGCGTCGCAGGCGAGCAGGAAGAACAGGAGCACGCCCTGGAAGATGCCCGTGACGGCGGAGGGTAGGCCGAGATCGATCTGCGCCGCCTCGCCGCCGAGGTAGGAGAGCGCCAGCAGCAGCGCGGCGAGCACGACGCCGGCCGGATGCAGGCGGCCGAGGAAGGCGACGATGATCGCGGTATAGCCGTAGCCCGGCGAGATCTGGCCGGTCAGCTGGCCGATCGGGCCGGTGACCTCGAACAGGCCCGCGAGCCCGGCGAGGCCGCCGCTGACGAGCATGGCGAGCCAGACGATCTTCCTGTCGCTGAAGCCGGCGAAGCGCGCGGCGCGCGGCGCCGAGCCCTGCACGCGCAACTGGAAGCCGAGGATGGTCGCCGACAGCATCAACCATCCGGCGAGCGCGACGAAGACGGCGACGCCGACGCCGAGATGCAGCCGGGTGCCGTCGACGAGGATGGGCGCGGTGGCGTTCGGGGAGAACATCGCCGTCTGCGGAAAGCCAAACCCCTGCGGATCGCGCCACGGCGCCGAGACGAGATAGATCAGCAGCAGTTGCGCGACGTAGTTCAGCATCAGGCTGGTGAGGATCTCGCTGGCGTTGAACTGCACGCGCAGCCAGGCGACGATCGCCGCCCACGCCGCGCCGCCGGCGACCCCGGCCGCGAGCATCGCAGGATAGAGCAGGAGCGGCGACAGGTCGGGCAGCGCCAGCGCGAGACCGCCGCCGCAGATCGCGCCGACGATGAATTGCCCCTCGGCGCCGATGTTCCACACGCTGGCGCGGGCGGCGAGCGCGATGCCGACGCCGATCGTGACGAGCGGCGCCGCCTTGACGCAAAGCTCGGCGAGCCCATTGAGGCTCATGACGGGCTCGACGAGAAAGACGTCGAGGGCGTGCAGCGGCGGCTTGCCGAAGGCGAGGAACAGGAGGCCGGTGACGAGCACCGTGAGCACGATCGCCAGCACCGGCGAGGCGACGGCCCAGGCCTGAGATCGACGGCCGCGTGCGACGAGACTAGGCAGCGGCATCACTCCGGACTGTCGCGGCCTCGCCGGCCCCGGCGTTGCCCATCAGAAGACCGACCTCGGCGATCCCGGTGTCGGCAATGGGGCGCTTCGCAGAAAGCTCGCCGCCGGCAATGACGGCGATGGTGTCGCAGAGCGAGAAGATTTCGTCGAGGTCCTGCGAGATGACGACGACGGCGGTGCCGGCCGACGCGAGGCGGATCAGCGCATCGTAGATCGCCGTTGCGGCGCCGGCGTCGACGCCCCAGGTCGGCTGGCTCACGACGAGCAGCTTCGGCTCTTGCATGACCTCGCGCCCGACGACGAACTTCTGCAGATTGCCGCCCGACAGCGATCGCGCTTCGGCGGCGGGGCCGCTCGTGCGCACGTCGAAATCGCGGATGATGTCGCGCGCGAACACCTCGGTCTTGCCGCGGTCGATAAGGCCGAAACGGGCCAGTGCCTTGCGCACGTAGGCGGAAAGCAGGGCATTCTCGGAAAGCGTCATGCCGGGCACGGCGGCATGGCCGTTGCGCTCCTCCGGCACGAAGCA
>CAZZZM010000113.1:0-9078 GCA_964658465.1 uncultured Nakamurella sp. | reverse complement strand
AGGGACTCTCTGTCGAGCTCGCGCGCCAGGTCGGCGCCGAGCTCGTCGAGAAGCGCCAGATCCTCGGCGTCGAAGGTGCGCGGCGCCGGATCGGCGACGAAGAGCGCACCGTGGACTTGGCCAGCCGCACGGATCGCGACCCCGCCAAGTGCGCAGGGGGCGCCGAGCGCGATCGGGCCTGATGCCGTCAGCACTTCGCTCGCAAACGATGTCGCCAGCGCGTCGGCGTCGATTCCGTCCCCGTCGCCACCGCCGCTGATCGGTGCCGACTGGCCGGTCGCCGAAACGAAAAAGGCGGAGCGGGCGCGCAGGGCGCGACGCGCCAGACTTGTCGAGCGCCGGGCTGCGGCAGAGTCCGATCGATCGCGTTGTGCGTCGATACTGCGTCCTGCATTCAACGTCACGACTGGTGACCTCGCCGGAACACGTCGACCGGGTCAGCCCCCGAATCGACCTAAGCCGAATCACTAGGTCGTAAGTCTATAGTCTAAGGAAGAGACCTGTCTCGTCTTTCCTCCGACTACGCCGATGCAACGCTGCGTCAACGCATGATCAGGCGGCGGTTGACAAGTTCGGCGGCGGATTTTTTCGCGATCTAATTGTCAAGCCGGCAAGTTCCGCCATCGAGATTTTGCCGGCTAACGTGTTGAAAGCGTTCGGGCTACTCTGCCGGGGCGAGGGTCGGCACCTGCGGCTCGCGCAGCTTCGCGGAATAGTGCGAAGCGTTGCCGCGGCCGGCGCAGGCCTCGCGGGCGAAGACGATGAGGTGGTGCGCGGGGAGGCAGTAATTCAGCAGCGCTTCCACTTTTCCGCGCAGCAGGAGCGGCAGCGCGAAGCGCCAGAACACCAGCCGGTAGTCGCCCTTCACGCCGACATGCCAGAGCAGCTTGCCGAGGATCGTCAGGCCCTTCTTGACCATCACCTTGCTGGTCCGCTGCGGACTGAGGGGTTTGTCGATGCGGTTCGGCCAGGTCGCCTTGAGCTGGTGGCGGTAGCGATCGAACAGCACGGCGGGCTGGTAGGCCTTCTCCATGCAGTCGCGCCACATCTCCAGCACCTCGTCGTAGGGCATCAGGAAAGCGACGTTGGACTCGCGGTCGTCGCGCTCGTCCAGGCGCCCGGCCTTGGCGAGACGATCGTAGAGCGGGGTCTGCGGCAGCGCCTGCAGGAGGTTGATCGTCAGCATCGGGATCTGCGAGGTCTCGATGAACTTGATGATCTTGCCGCCCGACTCCGACGTGTCGGAATCGAGACCGAGGATGATGCCGGAGACGACCTGCATGCCGTGCTCGTTGATGATGCGCACGGCGTCGAGGATCGGCATGACCATGTTGTGGCCCTTGTCGATCTGGATCAGCGCGTCCGGGTCCGGCGTCTCGATCCCGCAGAAGATCGCGTCGAAGGCGGCCTCGCGCATCATGGCGAGGATGTCCGGGGAGCGGGCGATGTTCAGCGTCGCCTCGCAGGCGAGGTTCAGCGCGTAGCCGTTCTTCTTCTGCCAGGCGATGAGGTGCGGCAGCAGCTCCTTGATGGCCTTGCGGTTGCCGACGATGTTGTCGTCGACGAAATAGACCGACCCGTTGACGCCGAGCTCCAGCAGCTTGTCGAGCTCGGCGCAGATGCGCTCGGGGCTCTTCAGGCGCGGCACGCGGCCGTAGAGGCCGGGGATGTCGCAGAACTCGCACTTGTAGGGGCAGCCGGACGAGAACTGCACCGTGCCGAGCATGTAGCGGTCGATCTCGGCCAGCTCGTAGGCGGGCATCGGGAACTGGTCGAGGGCGCGCCGGTCCTTGGTTTTGAGCACGACCTGTCGCGCCGGTCGCGCGACGCTGTCGCCGAGGCAGGCGATCAGCGCGTCGGTCGCATCGCCCATCTCGCCGCAGTGCAGGTAGTCGAAGTCGGGGTAGTTCTCCGGGCAGGACGACACGGACGGGCCGCCGAGGCAGGCGACCTTGCCCGCCTCGTGCGCGCGCCGACAGATCGAGTCGATGTTGCGGCGCTGGATGTGCATGCCGGAGGCGAAGACCGCGTCGGCCCAGGCGAAGTCCGCCGCGGTGGCGGCCGACATGTTCTCGTCGATGAAGCGCACGTCCCAAGGCGCCGGCAGGGCCGCGGCGATCGTCAGAAGACCCTGCGGCGGCATGAAGGCCTTGGTCTTGTCGGTGAGATGGTAGGCGTGCTCGAACGTGCCGAAGGAGGGTTCATATTTGGGGAACACGCAAAGAATCCGGCGGGGGCTCAACGACTGTGATTGCGTCATGGATTCCGTTTGTCCTGCGCTGCCGGTTCTCGGTGTGCGTACGAGCCGGATCATAGCTTGCGACCTCAGGCGAGGCCAGCGAGCCTTCCGCTCACAAACGGGTGCTTTCGCGGCGAATTGTGCGTTATCCGGGGCTCAAACGATCGCCAGGGTGTTTCGCAGCCAGATCGGCAACGCCGGGGACGCGCCGAGCTCGGCGCAGCTGCGCTCCCAGGCCGCGATGTAGAGCGCGGCCGGCAGCCGCGAGCGGCCGGGCCAGCGATTGAGCGCCCCCAGCGCCTCGATGCACGCCGGGTCGCGCTCGTATTCGGCGAGGATGGTCGCGCACGCGGCCTGGGCGAACGGCGTCAGGCCGATGTTGGCCTCGATCTGGCTGCGATGCGCCGCGAACCACGCCGCCGGATCGTCGGCATGGCCCTGTTCCACCGCCAGCTTGCCGTAGCGCTGGACCACGTCCTGCCGGTAGACCGCGATCGCCGCGCCGAACCCGCTGTCGTCCGTGAACGGCGGATGGCGCGACCAGTCGTCGGCGAGGCGGCCGAGCCCGCGTAGCGAGAAAGCCTCGACCATCGCCTCCTCGAGCCACTGGCACGGCGGCGCGGGCTTGGCGTTCGGGCGCCAGGAATTCGCCGTGACGTGGCCAAGCTCGTGGCCGAACTGATAGGCGAGGCGCGACCAGTCGCGCTCTCCGATCGCGACGTTGACCCAGCCGATCCGCGTGTTGTCGTCGTGCAGCCAGACCGACGGCGGGCCGAACGGGCGTTCGGTGACCCGCAGACGTTCGGGCTGGTCGTCTGAGACGAGACGCACCCCGTCGAAGCAGGCGCGCCGCATGCGCTCGATCACGGCGCGGGCGGAATTCGGGATCATGCGGCCCCAATCGCCGTCGATCTCGATCGGGCCGTTCAGAAGGTCCGTCGCGGGTGCCTTGGCCACGGCGGACCGCTGCCGCGCCGCGAGCGTGCCCGCCACGAGGGCAAGAAGCGCCGACCGTCGCGATGCCATCGACCATGCCGGCGGCGGTTCGCTCATGCCGCGGCTGGCGGCAGCCCGAGCGGCGGCATGTTCGCAATTGTCATCGCGAATGAACGATGGTGAGGCGATCAAGGTTGCTGGCGGCGGACGTCCGAATGCCGAGGTGACGGAGACGTCGACCGGGCCTACAGGCTGTCCGGACGTGGCGCGGCGCGGCGGAACAGGGCTCGGATTGCTGAACGGACAGGCTGGATCGCTGGATGCGCGCCGACGGGCGCTGCTGGTCGTCAACGCGTCGAGCCGGTCCGGGACGACCGGCGCCGATGCGGCGAAGGCGACGCTCTCTGCCGGCGGCCTCGATCTCGTCGTCGCGGATTGCGGGGAGGCCACGCAACTCTCGCCCTGCATCCTCGCACATCGCGATCGCGTCGATTGCGTGATCCTCGGCGGCGGCGACGGCACGCTGAACGCCGCCGTTCGCGGGTTGATGGAGACCGGCCTGCCGCTCGGCGTGCTGCCGATGGGCACGGCCAACGATTTCGCGCGCTCGATCGGGGTGCCCGTCGACCTGGAGGCGGCGGCGCGCGTCATCGTCGAAGGCCACGAGCACAGGATCGACGTCGGCGAGGTCAACGGCCACCCGTTCCTCAACGTCGCCAGCGTCGGGCTCGCGGCCGATCTCGCCAAGCGGCTGACCCGCGAGGGCAAGCGCCGCTTCGGCCGGCTGAGCTACGCGCTCTCGGCGGCGCGCTGTCTGATGGACGCCGCACCGTTCCACGCGACCCTGCTCGTCGGCGACGAGAAGATCATGGTCCGCACCCTGCAGGTGGCGGTCGGCAACGGGCGCTATTACGGCGGCGGCAACATCGTCGCCATCGACGCGCAGATCGACGACCAGCACCTCGACCTCTATTCGCTGGAATTCTCGCAGGTGTGGCGGATGGCGCTGCTGCTGCCGCACTTCAAGCGCGGCGCGCACGGCGTGATCCGCGAGGTGCGCACCGCGCGCGGCGTCAGCTTCGAGGTGATCACGCGCAAGCCGCGCTCGGTGAACGCCGACGGCGAGCTGGTGACCAAGACGCCGGCGCTCTTCACGCAGCGGCCTCGGGCGATCTCGGCCTACGTGCCGGAGACCTGCGCGCTGGTGACGGTACCCGCTTGAGCCCGATCGTGCTCGAGGCCGACGGGGGCAGGGCGGAGATCGCGCTGCGCGGCGCCGAGCTGCGCGACTGGTCGGTCGACGGCACGCCGCTGATCTGGGAGCCGGATCCGCTCGTTTGGGCCGACACCGCGCCGATCCTCTTCCCCGTGGTCGGGTGGACGCGCGACGGCATCGTCGTCGACGGCACGCGCTACCCGCTCGGCCTGCACGGCTTCGCACGCGAGCGCACCTTCGACGTGGTCGAACAATGGCCGTCGCACTGCCGCCTGCGCCTGGCCAGCGACGACGCGACGCGCGCGCTCTACCCGTTCGACTGGACGCTCGAGGTCGCCTACGCGATCACCGGCGCATCGCTCGAGGTCCAGCTCGCCGTCGAAAATCGCGGCGACGGACCCATGCCCTACGCCTGCGGGCTGCACCCCGGCTTCCGCTGGCCCTTCGCCGGCGGCGCGATGGACGATTATGCGATCGTCTTCGACGCGCGCGAGCCGGCGCGGGTGCCGGTCGTCACGCCGGGCGGGTTGTTCACGCACGAGACGCGGCGCGTGCCCATCGACGGGCGCCGGCTCGCGCTGTCGCCGGCGTTGATGGCGACCGAGGCGCTGTGCTTCCTGGCACCACGCGATCGGCAGCTTCGCTTCGTCCATACCTCCGGTGCCGCCATCGAGGTCGCGCTGGAGGATTTCCCGCTCGCCGCCCTCTGGTCGCGCCCGGAAGGCCGCTTCCTGTCGATCGAAGCGTGGACCGGTTTCGGCGACTACGTCGATGCCGACGGCGATCTCTTCGCCAAGCCGTCGATGCGCCATCTGCCGCCGTGCGACCGCGCGGCCCACACGGCGAAATTTTCCTTCGCCACGCCGCATCTTTTGTTGCGATGATGCGGCTTGGCAGTCCCGCCCAAAGCTGACACTACCCGTCGATCACACAACGAAAATCACATCCAGGAGAGGATCGTCCATGAGCGTCGCCGAGCAGAACAACGCCGAGGTCATCCGGCAAGGCGAGGGCGGCGCGATCATCGACGGCAAGGTCGCCGCGCAGCAGGTGCTGGCCGAGGTGACGGAGCGCACCAAGGCGCTGGCCGCGAAGGGCGTGAAGCCCGGCCTCGCGGTGGTGCTGGTCGGCGAGAACCCGGCGAGCCAGGTCTACGTCAAGGCCAAGGGCAAGGCCGCCAAGGAGGCGGGCTTCCACTCGGTGCAGCACGATCTGCCGGCGACGACCTCGGAGGCCGACATCCTCAAGCTGGTCGACGAGCTCAACAACGATCCCGCGATCCACGGCATCCTCGTGCAGCTGCCGCTGCCCGAGCACGTCAACTCGACCCTCGTGCTCGAGGCGATCAACCCGGAGAAGGACGCCGACGGCTTCCACCCGGTCAACGTCGGCCTCCTCGCCATCGGCTCGACCGAGCGGGCGCTCGTGCCGTGCACGCCGGCCGGCTCGCTCGTCCTGGTCGAGAAGGCGGCGGCGGCGCTCGGCGCCAAGCTCGACGGCATGAACGCGGTCATCGTCGGGCGCTCGAACATCGTCGGCAAGCCGATGGTGCAGCTGCTGCTGTCGAAGAACATGACGGTCACCGTCGCGCATTCGCGGACCAAGGATCTCGCCGGCGTGGTGCGCGCCGCCGATCTCGTCGTGGCGGCGGTCGGGCGGCCCGAGATGGTCAAGGGCGACTGGATCAAGAAGGGCGCCATCGTCATCGACGTCGGCATCAACCGCATCGAGGGCGAGGGCAAGAAGGAAGACGGCACGCCGAAGACGAAGCTCGTCGGCGACGTCGACTTCAAGGGCGCGGTCGGCCATGCCGCGGCGATCACGCCGGTGCCGGGCGGCGTCGGCCCGATGACCATCGCCATGCTGATGTCGAACACGCTGCGCTCCGCGGAACGCGCCGCGCGGTAGGGCCTTGCGGCCGCGAACGGTCGGGGCGGCGCTCCGACCGTCGCGGGCCGGCTCGCGCCAAACACATTCGCGCGACCCGGGAACGAATTCCCGGGTAAGAAAATGAATTCCCGCATTAGAATAAGTAAAAACTCGTCTTTGTATTTTTTGCGACCGGCACATTGTCTTCACATGTGAGGTCATTCAAAGAAACGCGCCGGCCGGGGATGGTCTTCGCGATCGCGGAGTCTATCTCACAGGGCTCGGCCACCAGGAGATGGGACGATGCTGCAGGACGACCGCAAGCTCACGCCGACGGTCACGAACCCATTTGCGCTCAATGGAACGGTGCATCGCGACCTGATCTCGCCGATCAGCCTCGCCGAGATGCTCGACGACGAGAAGCTCGAAAGCCAGTGCGACGAGCTCTGCGAGGGCCGCGCCACGCCGCCCGCCGGCAAGGACGAGGCCTAGCGCCGAGACCGCGGCCGCCGCTGGGGGCGGCCGCGATCGTCCGCGGTCTCAGAGAGCCGCGATGATGTTGTCGACCTTGGTCTCGTCGGCCTTGCCGGGGTTCGGCTCGACGATGAGCTTCTTCACCACGCCGTCCTCGACGATCATCGAATAGCGCTTGGAGCGGATGCCGAGGCCCATCTCGGTGAGATCGAGCTCGGCGCCGATCGCCTGCGCGAACTTGGCGCTGCCGTCGGCGAGATAGGTCACCTTGCCCGCGCCGCTGGTCTGCTTCTCCCAGGCGCCCATCACGAAGACGTCGTTGACGCCGGTGACGAGAACCTCGTCGACGCCCTTTTCCTTGAGGTCGGCCGCGTGCTCGATGAAGCCCGGAAGGTGGTTCATGCTGCAGGTGGGCGTGAAGGCGCCCGGCACGCCGATCAGCACGACCTTGCGGTTCGGGAAAATGTCCTCGCTCTTGCGCGGCGCCGGCCCGTCGGCACCGAGTACGAAGAACGTGGCTTCGGGGAGGATGTCGCCTTCCTTGATCATCTTTGTCCTTTCGAGCGGGAGATGGCCGGCTAGCGCGTCGCGCTTTCCGAGTCGAGCTTTTCCGTGACGACGAGGCTGTGCGCGGCGCGCGCCAACGTCAGCGCGACCGCGACCGGCCAGGCGCCCGTCGCGGGGACCTGATCGGCGACGAGACGCCAGGTGCCGGGACCGGTCTTGCGGGTCGCGAAATAATAGCCGTCGGGCGCGTCGGCGAAGATGTCGTCGGGCGCCTTGTCGCCGGTCCAGGTCAGGGTCCAGGTCGGCTTGGCGGCGCCGGCGTCCGGCATCAGCGCGAGCTCGGCCCGCTCGGCGAGCGACGCCGGCACCGGGACCGCGGCCTGCGCGGCGGCCACCACGGCAGCATCCGGGCCCGCCATGCCGGGCGGCAGCACGACGCTCGCCGCGCCGTGCGCCGGGATGCAGATCGTGTTGCAGACGGCGTAGGCGACATCGACATGCAGGTCGACGGGCTGGGCGGGATCGGCCGGCGTCACGTCCACGGGCAGCACCACGTGATCGAGATAGCCGAACGCCTCGAGCCCGGCCTCGGTGATGCGGCGCGGCGGCGGGAAGGCGACCTTCGCCTCGCGCAGGTTTCGCGAGCCGGCGAAGGAGAAGACCGGCGGCACGCCCGCATCTCCCGGCATCTTCCAGTAGGTGTGCGATCCCGCCGGCATGGTGATGGCAACCCCGGCGACCCGTGTGCCGTTGGCAGGCGCCGGTCCGGCGACAAGCTTCATCTCGGACGAACCCGCGACATCGGGCGACGCCGCGACGGCGCGCTCCGCCATTCCGCAAGAGACGATGCAGCAAAACAACACCGCGGCCGAAAGCCGAGCATTCGCCGAAATGCCGCAAGCCCGGTGGAGGGAATTTTGCTTAAATGTCGTCGTAGCTTCATGGGCGCGCGAGTCGCCCCCGACGAACGACAGGCCTGCCGACGACCCTTCCGCCACCGCACATGTGAGGCCGCGACCATGATCGACACGAGACGCGAATTGCCGAAGGGCGGTTCGACCGGCGATCGGAGCAAGTCTCTGTTTCATTCGCACGGCGGCTTTCTCGACGGACAGATGCTGGTGGCGATGCCCGGCATGGCGGACGACCGCTTCGCGCGATCGGTGATCTATCTGTGTGCCCATTCGGAAGAAGGGGCAATGGGGATCGTCATCAACCGCCCGGCGAGCAAGGTGCGCTTTCCCGACCTGCTCGTGCAGCTCGAGGTGATCGGCGAGGACGAGGCGATCCGCCTGCCCAACAAGGCCGGCGAGATGCAGGTCCTGAAGGGCGGTCCGGTCGAGACGCAGCGCGGCTTCGTGCTGCACTCGAACGACTTCTTCATCGACAACTCGACCCTGCCGATCGACCAGAAGGTCTCGCTCACCGCGACGGTCGACATCCTGCGGGCGATCGCCAGCGGCGCCGGACCAGATCGCGCGGTGCTGGCGCTGGGCTACGCCGGCTGGCAGGCCGGCCAGCTCGAGGCGGAGATGCAGCACAACGGCTGGCTCAACGTGCCGGCCGATACGTCGCTGATCTTCGACACGGCGCTCGACTCGAAGTACGAGCGCGCCGTCGCGGGGCTCGGGATCGACCTGTCGCGGCTGTCGATGTTCGCGGGACGCGCCTAGCCTTCGATGAAGGCCTTCAGCTCGGCCATCGAGCTGAAGCGGAAGACGCCCGACTCCGATTGCGCCTCGATCGAGCCGTCGGAATACATGACGTAGGACGTCCCGTCTGAATCGTAGCGACCGATCACGTTGAGACCGCCCGGCGGGGTGTCCGGCGCGGTCGC
>CAZZZM010000112.1:0-9088 GCA_964658465.1 uncultured Nakamurella sp. | reverse complement strand
TGCAGCCGTTGCCGATGGCGGCGCCGGCGGGCGGCATGCTGATGATCGCCGGCTGGCTCGTCGCCGCGATCGCCCTGCCCCGCGCGCTGGCGCATCGCGGCTAGTGTCGCTGGCCCACCCGGGCTGGTATCGTCGCCCCTATAGCCCTTTCTCCGACCGACTTGGGCTAGACTTTATCCTGCGCAGGAGGCAGGTTCCGCGCGGATATCCAACGGGCGGACCAGCTTCCTCGATGAGCGGCGACGGACACACGAAGCCTCGTATTCTGATCGTCGAGGATGAGCCGTTCATCGCGCTCACGCTCGAGGACATGCTCGACGAATTGGGCTTCGAGCTGGTCGGCACGGTGTCGCAGGTCACCGAGGCGCTCGAGATGGCCGGCCGCGAGCAGGTCGATTGCGCGCTGCTCGACGTCAACCTCGGGTCCGAGAAGATCGACCCGGTCGCCGACCTCCTGTCGCAGCGCGGCTGTCCCTTCATCTTCACCACCGGCTACGGCCGGTCCGGCATCCCGGCGGCGCACTCGGACCGCCCGGTGCTGCAGAAGCCGTTCCGCATGGACGATCTGTCCAACGTGCTGAAGAGCACGCTCGGCGGCGCCGCTTCGCCAAGCCCCTAGCCGAAGCCGAACAGCTCGCCTCGTAACGCGAGGCGCACCCCGGCTTCTTTTGTTAGAACGCCGACGGCGGCTCGTGCTCGCCGGCCGCCCCCTCCTCCGCCATCGGCAGGTCGGCAGAGACCTCCTGCTCCGGGTCCGCCGCCGGGCGTCGCGGATCGAGCAACGGGAAGACGAGCAGGCCCGTCATGAACCCGCCGATATGCGCCGGCCAGGCGATCGGGCCGTCGCTGATGCCCGAAAGGCTCGGGTACAGCCCGAAGATCAGGTTGGTGACAAACCAAAACACGATGAAGACGAGCGCCGCCTTGGTCGTGAACGTCTCGACGAGCGACAGCGCCGGCTGCCGGAAGGCGGCATCGAGCTGCGATCGACGAAACAGGGTCGCCGCCTCGTGCGAGGGGCGGAAGACGAACCGCACCGCGGCGCCCATCGCCCCGGCGATGCCGGCCGAGGCGCCGACCACCGGCACGAAGCTCGCCATGGCGGCGAGGAACTGCACCAGCGCGCCGACGATGGCCGCGAGCAGCAGCAGCGCGATGAAGCGCGCTGCCCCGAAACGCCGCGCCACCGGCGCGCCGAAGACCGCGAGCCACAGGCAGTTGAACCCGACATGCGCCCAGCTGCCGTGCAGGAACGCGTAGGTGACGAGCGTCCACCAGTGCCCGCCGCCCGACCCCAGGACCTCGGTCTGCACTTCGAGCGGCAAATTCTGCAGGGACGCCTGCACCGCGCCCTGCGCCACCCCGAGCGCGATCGCCAGGCGCGCCGGCACGAAGGCGAAGGTGGCGATCAGCCAGTCCTGCGTGGCGTCCGACGCGAACGAATAGAGCGCGTAGATCGCCAGCAGCACGCCGCAGCAGATGACGACGACGGCCGGCATGTTGAAGACCGGTTCGCGTCGGGCGGCCGGCGTCGCATCGCTCATCTGCCCCGGTTCCCCTCGTCGGACGCAATCGGCCGTGGCCGATCCGCGTCTAGTCGACGTCCTCGATCTCGCCCGGACCGCCGCCGTAGACGCGCTGGGCCAGCGCCGCCTCCATGAAGGAATCGAGCTCGCCGTCGAGCACGTCGTCGGGCGTGCCCGAGGTGTGGCCGGTGCGCAGGTCCTTCACCAGCTGGTAGGGCTGCAGGACGTACGAGCGGATCTGGTGGCCCCAGCCGATCTCCGTCTTCGCCGCCTCGGTGGCGTTGGCCTCGGCCTCGCGCCGCTGCATCTCGGCCTCGTAGAGGCGGGCGCGCAGCATGTTCCACGCCGTCGCGCGGTTCTTGTGCTGCGAGCGCTCGCCCTGGCAGGCGACCACGATGCCCGACGGGATGTGCGTGATGCGCACCGCCGAATCGGTGGTGTTGACGTGCTGCCCGCCGGCGCCCGACGAGCGATAGGTGTCGATGCGGCAGTCGGACTCCTTCACGTCGATCTCGACCTTGTCGTCGATCACCGGATAGACCCAGACCGAGGCGAAGCTGGTGTGCCGCCGGGCGTTCGAATCGTAGGGCGAGATGCGCACCAGCCGGTGCACGCCCGATTCGACCTTCGCCCAGCCGTGCGCGTTATGGCCCTTGACGAGGATCGTCGCCGACTTGATGCCGGCCTCGTCGCCGGCCGTCTCCTCGATGATCTCCGTCTTGTAGCCGTGCCGCTCGGCCCAGCGCGCGTACATGCGAAACAGCATGCGCGCCCAGTCGCAGCTCTCTGTCCCGCCCGCGCCCGAGTGGACTTCTATGTACGTGTCGTTGGGGTCGACCTCGCCCGACAGCAGCGCCTCGACCTGGCGCCGCTCGGCGTCGGCCTTCAGCGCCTTGAGCGCCTCGCGGCCCTCCTTCTCGGTCGCGTCGTCGCCGGCCTCCTCGCCCAGCTCGACGAGCGTGATCGCATCGTCGAGCTCGCGCGCGAACCGGTCGAGCGAGCCGAGCCGCTCCTCCAGTTCGGTGCGCTCGCGCATCAGCTTCTGCGCGGCCTCGGCATCGTCCCAGAGCTTCGGATCCTCGACCTTGGCGTTCAGCTCGGCGAGGCGGCGCGTCGCAGCATCGACGTCAAAGATGCCTCCTCAGCAGCCCTACGGACTGCTTGATGTCTTCGACCAGCGCTTCCGCTTCCGCGCGCATGTCTCTCTCGTCATTCGTGGCCCTGCGGCCGGTATCTCGGAGTGGCAGATCGCCACCGCAATGTAAATCGCGACGCCGCGCCTGCCGGCACCGCCGACGCGCTACGGAAACTTAACCATGTCGCTCCAGCCTCGTGTTTTCTCGGCGAGCGGCCCGCATGCGCCTGCCCTCAACCGCGGCGGCGCTGGCCGCCCTCCTCCTCGCACCCGCTGCAGCCCACGCGGATTGCTGGGCGAAGGCGATCGGCGTCCTGAAAGCTGCGTCGCCGGACGGCAGCGCGATCTACGCACGGACCCCGCGCGATTTCTTCGCCAGCTGGATCGACTGCGGCGACGCGGAATTCGATCTGTCCACCGCCGTGCACGAATCCACGCATTACGTGACCGGCGAGACGGATGCGTTTCCGCTCGTCGGCGGCGGCGCGGTCGAGCGGCCGCACGAGGTGTCGGGCTTCATGCCGCCCTGGCGCATCGCGGCGCAATTCGGCTCGGATTCCTATACGTCCACCTACCTGAAGCGCGGCAAGGCGTCGTCGGCGGACGACCTGCTCTACCTGCTCGACGAGCTCAACGCCTACACGCACGATCTGTCGGCGGCGGTGGACCTGAAGGCGCTGCGCTCGCGCGAGGAGGTCGTCGACCATCGCGACGGGCTCGCGGCGCTGATGGCGTTCACCTCGGCCTATGCCGAGACGGCGCGGGCGACGGACGCCGCGACCTGGGAGGGGCTGCAGGCGCCGCCGGTCCGCCCCGCGATCGCGACGCTGTGGGCGCAGGCCGAGCGGGTGATGGCGTCCTCCTGCGGCATCTCGAATTACGGGGCGGAGGACAAGGCCTATCTCGGCCGCGTCTGCGCCGCCGGCCCGCGCTCGGCGATGGGGCGGCTCATCGGGCACGCCCCGGCCTGCCCGGCCGCCTGCCTGGCGGCGGATGTCGCAAGCGACCAGGACGCGGCGAGCGACGCGGCGGACGACAAGGACGCGGCGGACAGAGGCGGGACCGCGTCGGCCCCGCCGGACGCCGGCGACGACGATCGGGTGACCGGCAGCTTGCCGCGTCACCCGTTCGCGATCGCCGCCAGCCCGCGCCACCATCGGCCGGCACCGGACGAGTGAGCGCGCCGCTCGCTCGGTGCCCGCCGGGAGCCCGGGCTAACGCCCGCAGTGGCAGTCGTAGAAGTTCTGGACGCTGTGCGTGACGACGCGGATCGGGCGCAGATGCTCGGTCAGGTTCCGGTAGGCGTCGCGCGTCTCCACGACCGTGTGGTGATGGATGCGCGTCACCTCGTGGATGTGGAAGATCGGCTGGATGCGGGTGATGTTGGTCACCCGGTGCACCCGGTGCACGTGCTTCACGACGCTGACGTCGTGGTAGTGCGTTTCCGCCTTCGAAGTATGGATCGTCCTGACGTGCGTCGTCGGCGCCACTGGCCCGCAATTGCACCCAGGATAATAATGGCCGCGGTAATGCGCGTTTGCCGCGGCGGCGCCGGCGACCATCACGCCGACGCCCATTACGACGGCTGCTCCGGTACGATACATTTTCATGACAATAGTCCTACGCAGTACGCCGCGACGTAGTCTTGGCAAACCTTGCGGGAAAAGCAAAGCGGAATTAACGCAACGTTAGGCATGCCGCGGCGGCGGCCATCCGACCTTCAGCATCCCGACGGCGGCTAGTACAGTCCGCCCGTTCCCGAGCCCACGGCCTGGTCGGACTCCGCGCCCGGGTCGAGTTGGCGCGGCGAGGCGTCGCCGCCGGCGTAGCTCTCGGGCGGCGCGGTGCCGGGCTTGAACGCCTCGAGGATCGAGCCGGCGCCGGACGAGCGCTGGCCGGAGCGCGCGTCGACGGAGATCAGCTTGATCCCCGGCGGCACGCGGAACGGGATGTCCGGCTTGCCCTTCAGCTCCATCGCCATGAAGTCGCGGAAGATCGGCGCCGTGTAGAGCGCCGCCTGCGCCGAGTCGCCGAGCGACTGCGGCCGGTCGTAGCCCATGAACACGCCGACGGTGAGGTCCGGCGAATAGCCGACGAACCACAGGTCCTTGGCGTCGTTCGTGGTGCCGGTCTTGCCGGCGAGATGCTTGCCGACCGACTTGATGACCTGGCCGGTGCCGCGTTGGATCACGCCCTCCATGATCGAGGTGATCTGATAGGCGGTCAGCGGGTCGAGCACCTGCTCGCGCTTGTCGATCAGCTTCGGCTCCTCGTCGGGGTCGAACTTGTCGGCGTTGCAGCCTTCGCAGATGCGCTCGTCGTGCTTGTAGATCGTGTGGCCCCAGCGGTCCTGGATGCGGTCGATCAGGGTCGACTTGATCTTCTTGCCGCCGTTGGCGAGCATCGAATACGCGGTCGTCATGCGCATCAGCGTCGTCTCGCCGGCGCCGAGCGACATCGAGAGGTAGGGCGGCAGGTCGTCGTAGATGCCGAAGCGCTTGGCGTATTCGGCGATCAGCGGCATGCCGACGTCGCGGGCGAGGCGCACCGTCATCTGGTTGATCGAGTGCTCGATGCCGTAGCGCAGCGTGTGCGGGCCGCCCGACTTGCCCTCGAAGTTCTGCGGCGTCCACGAGCCCATGCCCGGCCCGAGCGAGATGGTGATCGGCTCGTCGAGCACGACGGAGGACGGCGTGTAGCCGTTGTCGAGGGCGGTCGCGTAGACGAACGGCTTGAACGAGGAGCCGGGCTGGCGCATCGCCTGCGTCGCGCGGTTAAACTCCGACTGGTCGAACGAGAAGCCGCCGACCATCGAGAAGACGCGGCCGGTGTAGGGGTCCATCGCGATGATGGCGCCCGACACCTCGGGGATCTGGCGCAGCCGGTACTGGCCGGGCCGGCCGTCGAGCGGCTCGGCGTAGATCACGTCGCCGGGGGTCAGCCCGTTGCGGCCGTTGCCGCGCGACCAGTGCAGGCCGACCTGCACCATCGTGCCGGAGACGCGCTCGCGCTCGACCGTGCCGTCGGGCAGCTTCTTCGGCTGGATGCCGATCCGCGCCTCGTTGCCGTTCATGTCGAGCACGACGGCGAGCCGCCACGGCGCGACGTCGCCCAGCGCCGGCACGTCGGCCAAGGGCGGGCCCCAGTCGCCGGCGGTGTCGATGTGGCGCATCGGCCCGCGGAAGCCGTGCGCCTCGTCGTAGCGCACGAGGCCGTCGGCGAGCGCCTTGCGGGCGATCGACTGCATCTTCGGGTCGAGCGTGGTGCGGACCGACAGGCCGCCCTCGTAGAGCTTCTTCTCGCCGTAGCGCTCGTTGAGCTCGCGGCGCACCTCCTCGGCGAAGAAGCCGGCCGAATAGGTGTTCGGCGACAGCACGCGCGAGGTGACGCCGAGCGGCTGGCTCTTGGCCTTCTCGCCGTCCTGCTTGGAGGCGTAGCCGTTCTCGACCATGCGATCGATCACCCAGTTGCGCCGCTCGGTGGCGCGCTCGGTGTGAGTGAAGGGCTGGTAGTTGTTCGGCGCCTTCGGCAGCGCGGCGAGATAGGCGCATTCGGCGAGCGACAGCTCGTGCACCGACTTGCCGAAATAGTTGAGCGCCGCCGCCGCCACCCCGTAATTGCCGAGGCCGAGATAGATCTCGTTCAGATAGAGCTCGAGGATCTTCTCCTTCGGGAAGGCCGACTCGATCTGGAACGAGAGCAGCGCCTCCTTGATCTTGCGGTCGTAGGAGCGGACGTTGGTGAGCAGGAAGTTCTTGGCGACCTGCTGGGTGATCGTCGAGGCGCCCTGCATGTGGCCGCCCTGCGCCTGCACCAGCGCGGCGCGGATGATGCCCTCGGGGTCGACGCCGTTGTGCGTGTAGAAGCTCTTGTCCTCGGCCGAGATGAAGGCCTCCTTCACCAGCGCCGGGATCGCCGACGACGGCAGGTACAGGCGCCGCTCGCGCGAATATTCGGCGAGCACCGAGCCGTCGGCCGCGTGCACGCGCGTCATCACCGGGGGCTCGTAGTTCTTCAGCTGGGTGTAGTCCGGCAGCTCCTTCTCGTACTTGTAGACCACGGCCACGCCGGCGCCGATCGCGATCACGAAGACGATCGCGCCCGTGGCGAAGATCAGGCCGAGGAACCGTCCGAGGAGCCGCATGCGTTAGCCTTCAGGTCCCGGCAGGACGCGAGCGAGATCGCGCGCGACAGCGGAGCTACGGGAAGGCCCCCTTCCTCGCGATTGCGTGAGGCGAATTTAAGGTTGGCGCCGGGCCGGCGTGGGACATGTCGCCGGCGGCGTCGTAAGCGCCGAGCGGCGCCGCGCCGCCGCCTTCAGCGGGCGCCGTCGGCGCTCGCCTGGCGCAGCGTTATCGGCACGCCGGCGGCGGCCTTTGCCGGACCGGTCCGGTCGGCGAAGTACGATTCGATCGCCTCCGCCATGCGGCCGCTCGCCTTCTCGCGCCAGGCGTCGGCCGTAAGATCGGCGGCGTCGCCGGGGTTGGAGAGATAGCCGAGCTCGAGCAGCACCGAGGGCACGTCGGGCGCCTTCAGCACGACGAAGCCGGCGGCGCGCTGCGGGTTCTTGTTCAGCCGCCCCGCCACCTTCCAGTAGTTGACGAGCGTGCGCGCGAAGACGTGGCTGTAGGCGCGGGTTTCCTGGCGCGTCAGGTCGAAGAGGATGTCGTTGACGTCGGCGGTGTCGCCCTGCCCTTCGCTGCCGGCGGCGGCATCGGCCGCGTTCTCCTTGGCGGCGACCTTGGCGGCATAGGCGTCGGAGGCCTTGTCTGAGACGGTGTAGACGGTGGCGCCGCTGACGTCGGCCGTCTCCGGCAGCGTGTCGGCGTGGATCGACACCATCAGCGCCGCCTTGGCGTCGCGGGCGACCTGCACGCGGCCGGCGAGCGGGATGAAGACGTCGGTATCGCGGGTCATCACGACGTTGAAGCCGCCGTGCGTCCGCAGCTTGGCGGCGAGCGCGTTGGCGAAGGCCAAAGTCACGTCCTTCTCGATGACGCCGTTGACCATGGCGCCGGTGTCGGGGCCGCCGTGGCCGGCATCGAGGACGATGGTGGCGAGCCCCGGCGTCGCGGCGGCGGGCGGCGCGACCGGGGCCGGGGCGGCCGCGACGAGCGCATGCGCCCCCGCGGCGGCGTGGAAGCTCGCGACATCGGTCCGGGCGAGGCTGACGACGAGCCGCGGATGCCCCGGCTTCTGCACGAGGCCGGCGGCGACGATCCGGGCCGGCCCGGCGAGGTCGACGACGATGCGCGAGCGGCCGGGCGCGACGAGGCCGAATCGATAGGAGGCGACGAGATCGGCCGCATGGCGGCGATGGCGCCCCGGCTTCGCCGTCGGCTGTTCGGCGGTGAAGGTCGTCTCGGGCAGATCGACGATGACGCGGTCGGGGTCGGCGAGCACGTAGGCGGTCGCGGCGACGGGCGCGGTGAGATCGAAGGACAGTTCGGCCTTGTCGGGGCCGCCGACGAGGCCGGCGCTGGTCGCCGTGGCGGGACCGCTCGCCGCGAGCGCCGCACGACCGCCGACGAGCCCGTTCGCCGCCGCCGGTCCCGCGAGAGCCAGCAGAACGACGATCGCCGTCAGGATAGGGCTCGTTCCGGCCTTGCGATCCATCCCAGCCTCGGTGTGATCCGGCGATACGAAGCCTACGGGCTTACGGCGTGTGGGTTAACAGGGGATAAGCGCGGTCGCCGCTTGGAGCCAGAACTGTGGCGTATCGGCCACAGTCCTTGCCAAGCCCGCCGATTTCCGTAATAAGAGCGTCGTGTTTGGTTTTGGCGAAGACAGTCTCGGCTGTCCGGTACAGGCCGCGCGCCGAGAGGGCAGCTTTGTCCCGCGGCGGGATGGCCAGGTCGAATCGTCAACGGTGGTGCGCACCGACCCCTAGGGTCCGGAAGCGCAACCGCGACAGGTCTCGAGAGGACATGAGCTGTCCTGACAAAAGAGTTTCGATCAACGGGCAGGTCACCGCAGCCGCGGCGTCCCTGCGCGTGATCGACGCCCGACCCGGCGTCCACCGCTTCCGTCTTCGAATCAATTCCCTTCACCAGAACCTTGGGCCCGACCGCACCGCGGCCGGCCGCCAATTCGGCATGCGGCGCCACCAGGCGCCTTCCCTTTCCCTCTTTAAGAGCGACGCCTCGGCCGCGCCAATGCGCCATCGCCGACCCGCGCTCAGACGAGTTTTCAATGGCCAACAAGATGCTTATCGATGCGGCGCATCCGGAAGAAACCCGGGTCGTCGTCCTGCGCGGCAGCCGGGTTGAGGAATTCGACTTCGAATCCGCCGACAAGCGGCAGCTGCGCGGCAATATCTACCTAGCCAAGGTCACCAGGGTCGAGCCGTCGCTGCAGGCGGCCTTCATCGACTACGGCGGCAACCGCCACGGCTTCCTCGCCTTCTCCGAGATCCATCCCGACTATT
>CAZZZM010000111.1:5944-9135 GCA_964658465.1 uncultured Nakamurella sp. | reverse complement strand
GAAGAGCGGCATTGCGCCGACAGCCGCGACCCCTGGAGCTGCTACCGCCGCTGAGGCGACAGCTTCAGAACTCCATCTCCAGCTCTTCGATCTCGTCGGGCTCGGCGCGCGCCTCGGCCTCCCATTCGCGCATCTCGGCCATGTCGAGGACCCGCTCGCAATAGGACTGGCAGGTGCGGTCCACCGCCACGTGGTAGGTCCGAAAGCGCGTGGCGACGGGCGCGAACATCGCATCGGCCATCGAGCGTCGCTCGCCAAGCAGCCACGGGCCGCCGAACTCGCCGAGGCAATCGCGCCAGATCGTCAGGATGCGGTCGATGTCGGCCTGCGCGCGCGAGAAGACGCGGAAGCTCGGGAAGCTCGCCTTGATGTTCATCGGCAGCGCCGACCGCAACGGCGCGAAGCCCGCGTGCATCTCGCCGGAGATCGAGCGGCAGCGGGCGCGACGCATACGGTCCGCCGGGAGGATCCCCGCGTCAGGCCGTATCTCGTTGAGATATTCGCCGATCGCCAGGTTGTTCCAGATCGTCAGCCCGTCGTGGCGCAGGCACGGCACCAGCATCGATGACGACAGGAGCAGCAGCTCGGCGCGCGTCGCCGGATCGTCGATCGGCGCGATCGCGACGTCGAAATCAAGCCCCGACATCTTGGCGAGCAGCCAGCCGCGCAGGGACCACGAGGAGTAGTTGCGGCTGCTGATCGTCAACGTGGCCTCGGCCAACGTCCCCTCCTCGTGCGTGTCCGCCAATGGCTTGCATGTTGCATGCCGTCAAACCATAGTCACGCTGAAGCTGATGGATCGCGTCGAGGGGACGAAGGCCGTGGTGAGATGATCTACCAGGCCTTCGAAGCGCAGATGGCGGCGATCGACTTCATGCGCCCGTTCGCGGCAATGGCCGCGACGACGCTGCGGCTGCCCTGGGCCAACGTCCTGCCGCGGACGATGGGCGGCATCGCCGGCGATCTCGAGGCCTTCGCGGGATTGCGCGTGACGGCGACGCGGCGGCCGTTCGCAATCGAACCGATCCTAGTCGGCAACACGCTCGTCGCCGTCGAGGAGGAGGTCGTCGCGACGACGGCTTTCGCGACGCTGCTGCGCTTCAAGAAGGATATCGCCGTCGAGCACCCGAAGGTGCTGCTCGTGGCGCCGATGTCGGGGCATTTCGCGACGCTGCTGCGCGCCACCGTGCAGACGATGCTGATCGATCACGACGTCTACATCACCGACTGGACCAACATCCGCGACGTGCCGCGCGACGCCGGCCGATTCGATCTCTCGACCTATGTCGAGGAGATCATCCATTTCCTGCGTCTGCTCGGCGAGGGCACGCATCTGATGGCGGTCTGCCAGCCGGCGGTGCCGGCGCTGGCCGCCGCCGCCCTGATGGCCGAGGACGGCGATCCGGCGCTGCCGCGCAGCCTCACCCTGATGGCAGGCCCGATCGACACGAGGATCAGCCCGACCTCGGTCAACAAGCTGGCGAGCGAGCGGCCGATCGCGTGGTTCGAGCGAAACCTGACCGACGCGGTGCCGCCCGGCTACAAGGGCGCCGGCCGGCGGGTCTACCCCGGCTTCCTGCAGCTGACGGCCTTTCTCAGCATGAACCTCGACCGCCACAAGGGAGCCTTCGCTGACATGTCGAAGGCGCTGGCGACGGGCGACATCGCCAGCTACGCGCGGCTGCAGGCGTTCTACGAGGAATACCTCGCGGTCATGGACCTGGCGGCCGACTTCTACCTCGAGACGGTACAGCTCGTGTTCCAAGAGCACGCGCTGCCGAAGGGCGAGTTGCGAATCTCCGGTCGGCTCATCGAGCCGCGCGCCATCCGCCGCCTGTCCCTACTCACGGTCGAGGGCGAGCGCGACGACATCTGCGGGCTCGGCCAGACGATGGCGGCGCAGGATCTCTGCACGAGCGTGCGCCAATATCGCAAGATGCATCACGTGCAGACGGGCGTCGGGCACTACGGCGTGTTCAGCGGGCGCCGCTGGACGAGCGAGATCTACCCCCTCGTCCGCGACACGATCGCCATGGCCAGCTGAGCGACGCGCGAAATCAATGCTGGCGGTCGAAGCGCGCCCGGCACTTCGGGCGCAGGCTTTCGTAGTTCGCCTTCATGCAGTCTTCGATCTTCTCGATATCGGGCATCTTGTCCCGGCAGAGGCGCATCGCGTCCGCCGAGCACGCCGTGACGTCCTCGATCGAATAGCTCGGCGAATCCTGGGCGACGGCGGGCGCGAAGGCGGTGCCGAGCGGGATCGAGAGCGCCATCACGACGGCGGAAACGACGATCGGCGCAGCTCTGAACATCATCGGAAGCTCCATGGGTTGGGCGCTTGTAAGCATCATGTCTTCGGGAAGCAAAGACGGAAGCGTCGCGGCAGGCGCATCGCGGCCAGCCTGCGGCCGCCTGCCGGCCCAAGCCCGCACCGGATCGCGTCCCCCGAGCGGGCGAACTGCCCATTAAGTCGGCTTTAACGTCTCAATGTTGGGCGCCGCCGATTTCGTTGCAGGCCGGTAACACCAGCCAGGATAAGGCCCCCCGACCGCCTTGAATCCGCCTTTACAGGTTGTGGCTCAGACGCTTTCGGCTATCCATTGGACATCGCATTCCGCACCCGAAAGGAACACCAGCGTGATTCGTAAAGTCCTCTTGTCAACGGTGGCTATAGTGGCCATCAGCGGAACGGCATTCGCGGCCGATCTGCCTTCGCGCCGGGCTCCTCCGGTATACGTCCCGCCGCCGGTTCCCGTCTTCACCTGGACCGGTTTCTACATCGGTGGCGACATCGGCTACGGCTTCGGCAAGGACACCGCGACGTCGGTGGGTGCTGGCGGCGGCGGTGCCGTGACCTATCTCGTCGGCAAGCATGACGGCGTGATCGGCGGCGGCCACATCGGCTACAACTTCTCGACGCAGTCCCTGCTCGGCGGCGCGGCTAACGGCATCGCCGGCATCCCGTTCGTCGGCGGCTTCGGTGGCGCCGGCGGCGTGATCGGTGTCGAAGGTGACATCACCGGCTCGAACTACCGTGGCGCCGTGATCTTCCCGGGCGCTCCCGGCCTCCGCGAGTCCACCCAGCAGGACGTCGCCGGCTCGGTCCGTGGTCGCGTCGGTATTGCGGTCGACCGCGCTCTGTTCTTCGCCACGGGCGGTGTCGCCTTCGCGCAGTTCCAGAGCCACTACTC
>CAZZZM010000111.1:0-5844 GCA_964658465.1 uncultured Nakamurella sp. | reverse complement strand
CGACACCACCCACCAGCGCATCGGCTGGACGGTCGGCGGCGGCGTCGAGTACGCCATCACGACCAACTGGTCGCTGCGCGCCGAGTACCGCTACTCCGACTTCGGCAGCTACGTCGACAACACCGCTGCCGCTTACGGCTTCAACACGCGTCACAAGGACATCGTCCAGCGCGCGACCATCGGCTTCAGCTACAAGTTCGAGACCCCGATGCTGGCCCCGGTCGTCGCCCGCTACTGAGCGACGCCAAGCTTCGACGCTCTTGGAAAACCCGGCCCTCGTGCCGGGTTTTTCTTGTTGATCGACACGTCCGCCGCGTGGCAGGTCAGCCACGATGTCGATGCCAGCGGATCTGTCCGCCCCCGCTCCGCGGATCTCCTTCGTCTCCCTCGGTTGCCCGAAGGCGCTCGTCGACAGCGAGCGCATCATCACGCAGCTGCGCGCCGAGGGCTACGAGCTCTCCAAGACCCACGCCGGGGCCGATCTCGCGATCGTCAACACCTGCGGCTTCCTCGACAGCGCCAAGGCCGAATCGATCGCGGCGATCCGCGAGGCGATGGAAACGAACGGCAAGGTCATCGTCACCGGCTGCATGGGCGCCGAGCCGAGCGAGATCAAGGATCGCTTTCCGGATCTCGTCGCGATCACCGGCCCGCAGGACTATGCGAGCGTGCTCGGCGCCGTCCGCGCCGCGGCGCCCGCACCTCACGACCCGAGGCTTTCGCTGGTGCCGCCGCAGGGCATCCGGCTGACGCCGCGCCACTACGCGTATCTGAAGATCTCGGAGGGCTGCAACAACAGCTGCTCCTTCTGCATCATCCCGCACCTGCGCGGGCGGCTCGTCTCGAGGTCCGCCGCGGACGTGCTGCGCGAGGCCGAGCGGCTCGTGAAGGCCGGCGTGAAGGAACTGCTCGTCATCTCGCAGGACACCAGCGCCTACGGGATCGACCTGCGCTACGCCACGAGCGACTGGCAGGGACGAGAGGTGCGCGCGCGCTTCCTCGATCTCGTCCGCGAGCTCGGCTCGCTCGGCGCCTGGGTACGGCTGCACTACGTCTATCCCTACCCCCACGTCGACGAGGTCATCGACCTGATGGCCGAGGGCAAGGTGCTTCCCTATCTCGACATCCCCTTCCAGCACGCGAGCCCGGCGGTGCTGAAGGCGATGCGGCGACCCGGCGATCAGGTCCGCACGCTCGACCGGATCGCGGCCTGGCGCCGGACCTGCCCCGATCTCGCGATTCGCTCGACCTTCATCACCGGCTTTCCCGGCGAGACGGCGGAGGACTTCGACATCCTGCTGGAGTGGCTGAGCGAAGCGAAGCTCGATCGCGTCGGCGCGTTCGCCTACGAGCCCGTCGCCGGCGCGCCGTCGAACGATCTCGGCCGCGAACCCGTCGCGCCGGAGCTGCGGGCGAACCGCCGCGATCGTCTGATGGCGCATCAGCAGGCGATCAGCGCGCGGCTCCTCAAGCGCAAGGTCGGGCGCCATCTCAAGGTCATCGTCGACGAGGCCGGGCCGCGCGGCGGGATCGGCCGCACGATGGGCGATGCGCCGGAGATCGACGGCAAGGTCCATATCTCGAGCCGCCGCCCGCTGCGCAGCGGCGATATCGTGACCGTGAACATCCAGAGCTCGGACGCCTACGACCTCGCCGGCATTGTTGGTTAATTAAATATACTTCTGCATTACTTCGCAAATCCGTGATCGGAAACGTACTTAAGAAATTATTACAGTAACCAATCGGATACTTCTGACTGTTTAAACCATGGGCGAAGCTTCGATCCGGGGCTTTCGGCGCTGGCGGGGACCCGTCTCCGCGCACGCGTCAAGCTTCAGAAAAGGACTCCCCCGTGTTCAACAAAATCCTCCTCTCGACGGTGGCGCTCGGTGCGCTCGCCGGCACGGCCTTCGCGGCCGACCTTCCCTCCCGTCGGCGCCCGCCCGTCTACGTCGCGCCGCCGGCCATCCCGGTGTTCACCTGGACCGGCTTCTACGTCGGCGGCCAGGTCGGCTACGAATTCGGTCATTCGAACGCCTATGCGTCGTCGCGCGCCGGCCTCGGCCTCGCCGCGGCGGGCGTGAACCCCAACGGCGTCATCGGCGGCGCGCACGTCGGCTACAATTTCTCCACGCAGTCGCTCGGCTTCGGCAATTTCGGTGGCTTCGGCGCCGGCGGCCTCGTCCTCGGCGTCGAGGGCGACGTCGACGGCTCGAACTACAAGGCGAACTATCTGATCGGCGCCATCGGCGACTCGAGCAGCCAGAACATCCAGGGCTCGGTGCGCGGCCGCCTCGGCGTCGCCTTCGACCGCGTGATGGTCTACGGCACCGGCGGTGTCGCCTTCGGCGATCTCAGCAACACCTACGCGTTCAACGGCCTCAACGCCTCGCTGTCGCATACGCGCGTCGGCTACACGGTCGGCGGCGGCGTCGAGTACGCCCTGTCGAACAACCTGTCGCTGCGCGCCGAGTATCGCTACACCGACTTCGGCTCGTTCTCCGACTCGATCGGTGCCATCAACGTCCGCCACCACGAGACCGACAACCGCGTCCAGGGCGGCTTCAGCTACAAGTTCGACACGTTCACCCCGGCGCCCGTCGTCGCGCGGTACTGAGACCGCGCCGCCAGGCGCGCACCGGACGGAGCCCGACCACGGCCGGGCTCCGGTTTTCGCCTAAAAGCCGGGCAATCTGTAGCGTCCTTGCAACGGGCGCTGCGAAGCGGCCCGGGCGAGAGCGAAGTCGTCGTATTTTGCCACGATCGTTGCGTTAGACGGACGTGCTGCTTCAGAGAGGGGATCTCGCCATGCAGATCAAAACCTACGGCGCCGCCGTGCTCGGCCTCGCCCTTCTTTCCACCACCGCCCTCGCGGCCGACCTGCCGTCGCGTCGCGCTCCGCCCGTCTTCGTGCCCCCGCCGATCCCGGTCTTCACCTGGACCGGCCTCTACATCGGTGGGCAGGTCGGCTACCAGTTCGGCGGCTCGGCCGCCTATGCCTACGACAGAGCCGGCGTCGGCCTCGCGTCGACGACCGCCAAGCCGAACGGCGTCATCGGCGGCGTTCATGTCGGCTACAATTTCTCGACCCAGTCGCTGCCCTTCCTCAATGGGTTCGGCGGCGGCTTCGGCGGCGGCGGCCTGGTCGTCGGCATCGAAGGCGACGGCGACGGCTCGAACTACAAGACCAACTACCTGCTCGGCGGCATCAACAACGGGATCCGCGAGGACCTCCAGGGTTCGATCCGCGGCCGCGTCGGTGTCGCCTACGATCGCGTGCTGTTCTACGCCACGGGCGGTGCCGCCTTCGGCGACCTGCACAACAACTACGTGAACACGATCAACGGCCTGTCCGACTCGTCGTCGCATACCCGCGTCGGCTACACGGTCGGCGGCGGTATCGAATACGCGATCTCCAACAACTTCTCGCTGCGCGCCGAGTACCGCTACACCGACTACGGCACGTTCACCGAGAACCTCGCCGGCTCGACGGCCGGCGGCCTGAACGTGCGCCACCACGAGACCAACAACCGCGTCCAGGGCGGCTTCAGCTACCGCTTCGAGACGCCGGTCGCGGCGCCGGTCGTCGCGCGCTACTGAGCCCACGACCCCGACGGCATCACGAAAGAGCCCGGCGTTATGCCGGGCTCTTTTCGTTTCAGATCGTCAGGACCGTCGAGCCGGTCGTCTCGCGCGCCTCGAGCGACTTGTGCACGGCGACGGCGTCGTCGAGCGGGGCGGTCGCGTGCAGCGCGATGTGGACCTCGCCCTTGGCGACGACGCGCATCAGGTCCTTCGCCATCTTCTGCAGGTTCTCGGCCTGCGCCGTGTAGGTCGCGAGCGTCGGGCGCGTCGCGAAGAGCGAGCCCTTCTGCGCCAGCAGGTTGATGTCGAAGGCTTCGATCTTGCCGGAAGCGGAGCCGAAGCTTGCGAAGGTCCCGAGCGGGCGCAGGCAGTCGAGCGAGCCCGGGAACGTCGTCTTGCCGACCCCGTCGTAGACGACGTCGCACAGCTTGCCCCTGGTGATCTCCTTCACGCGGGTGACGAAATCCTCGTCGCGATAGAGGATCACGTGCTTGGCGCCGGCCTTCTTGGCGAGCGCGGCCTTTTCCGGCGTGCCGGCGGTGCCGATCACGTGCGCCCCGAGCGCCCGCCCCCACTGGCACAGGATGAGACCGACGCCACCCGCGGCGGCATGGACGAGGATCCGGTCGCCGGCCTTCACCTTGTAGGTCTGGCGCAGCAGGTACTGGGCGGTGAGGCCCTTGAGCATCATCGCGGCCGCGGTCTCGTAGGAGATCGACTTCGGCAGCTTGACGAGCCGATCGGCGGGCACGAGCCGCTCCTCCGCGTAGCAGCCGAGCGAGCCGACGAAGGCGACGCGGTCGCCCTCCTTGAAGCCCTTCACGCCCTTGCCGAGCGCCGCGACCTCGCCGGCGCCCTCGCTGCCGGGAATGAACGGCATCTCCGGCGGCTTGTAGGCGCCGCTCCGGAAGTAGGTGTCGATGTAATTGACGCCGGCCGCATGGAAGCGGACGAGCACCTCGCCCCTGCCCGGCGACGGCATCTCGATCTCCTCGATGCGCATCACTTCGGGGCCACCGAACTCGTGGACCCGGATCGCCTTCACCATCGCTTGCCTCCGCCTTCCGTGCGCGCGCTAGATCGGCGTGTCCGAGATCAGCGCCGCGAACTCCGCCTCGCAGACGCAGGCGCCGTCCACCAGCGCGCGCGCCTTGAACCACCACATGTTGCGGCGCCGGTTGGTGCGCTCGACGTGGAACTCGACCTGATCGCCGGGGACGACGGGCTTGCGGAACTTCGCCTTGTCGACGGTCATGAAATAGACGAGCGGCGGCGCCTTGCCCGGCTCGGTGTTGTGGGCGATGCAGAACGCGCCGGCCGTCTGCGCCATCCCCTCGATGAGCAGCACGCCGGGCATCACCGGCTCGCCGGGGAAATGCCCCTGGAACTGCGGCTCGTTGATCGAGACGTTCTTGAGCCCGATGCAGGACTTGTCTTCGTGCGCTTCCAGGATGCGGTCGATCATCAGGAACGGGTAGCGGTGCGGCAAGTGCTTCAAGATCTTCTGGATGTCGAAGCTCTCGACCACGCGTTTGGTCACCACATCGTCCATTTCCGTCCTTCCGAGCGCCGGGCAGGCCTCACGCGTTGCCGCGGACGCTCCCTCTAGACCATTTTGACGATCGGCAAAACGTCGCCGCTCGACCGCCCCGGGGTCAGGCGCCGCCGACGCGTCCGAAGCGCGGGACGATCGTGTCGCGCGCCACGAAGGTGCACGGCGCCACGACGGCGCCTTCGCCCAGCACCGTGTCGCCGGCCCCTCCCCGCGCGATCGCCGCGTTGGCCCCGATCTCAACCGCGTCCTGCACGATGGTCCGCCCGAGGCAGGGAAAGCCCGGCTCGACGATCCCGATGCGCGCACCGGGATGGATCACCACGCGGTCGCCGACGAGCGCGTGGCCGAGGATCACGTGGGCTCCGATCGCGCAGCCGCGCCCCACCCTGACGCCCGGCTCGATCACCGCATTGGCGCCGATCGTCGTCGCGGAGCCGATCTCCGCACCCGCCCCGATGATGGCGCCCGGCGCGACCCGCACGCCCGGCTCGAGGCGCGCGCCGGCGGCGACGAAGGCGCGCGCATCGATCAGCTCGGCGCCGAGCCAGGTCGAGGGGCGCCGGGTCTCCGGATCGATCAGGGCCGCGAGGCGCGCGAAGGCCGTCGCGGGCGCATCGCTGACGAGCGCGACCGTCTTCGCCGGAACAAGCTCGCGGAAGCTCGGCGGCACCAGGCAGGCGCCCGCCCGCGTCGCCGCGAGCTCG
>CAZZZM010000110.1:0-9172 GCA_964658465.1 uncultured Nakamurella sp. | reverse complement strand
GGGGACCGACTGGGCGAATTGACCCGCCCTGTCGCCTCGCCTAAGCCCGCCGCTTGCGCCGCAGCCGACACGACCGGCGCCCCGAGCCCGCGTGATGCTGCGATTCCTGTTCCGTCTCCTCGGCCTGCTGCTGCTGGCCGGCGCGTTCGCCGCGCTGATCGTCGACGGCACCCGTTCGGTGGCCGCCGGCCGGATCGCACTGCTGCCGCTCGGCCGCACGATCACCGTCGTGTCGCCCGACGCCTTCGTCAAATTGCATGCCGCCATCGAGACGCACTGGCCCTCGCTGTGGGACCCGGTGATGGTCACCGTGCTGCTGCTGCCGACGTGGTGCGTGCTCGGGCTGGTGGGCCTCGTCTTCCTCGCCCTGGCGCGGCCGCCGCGGCCGAAGATCGGCTACCTCGGTCGTTAGGCCGGCGCGATCCCGTGGCCGCAAAAGCGCCATAGAGCCTCGTATCCAGGAGACCCCGCGCCAACGGAGACATCGAAGATTTTGCGCAAGCTCGGCCTCGTCGTGACCGCATCCGCCATCGCCATCGCGGTCATCGTGCTCATCGAGCTGCAGCCTGCCCTCGTCGCGGCGCGTTTCCTCGAATGCCTCGTCCTGGCGGCGCTCGGCGCCGTGATGGCCTTCGCGACCCGCGGCGCGATCCGCAACACGCTCGTGACGGTCTGCAGCCTGCTCGTCGGTCTCGCGCTGATCGAGGGCGCCGTGCTCCTGCTCGACATGCGTGCGCCGAGCACCGCATCCGCACCCGGCACGACCAACGATGCCGGACTCGCCCACGGCCGGCCGCTCGTCGGTTGGGGACCGGTCAAGGCCGGCGTCTTCCATGTCACGAAGACGGGCGCCGACGGGCGGCCGATCTTCGACGCGCATGTCACCATCGACGAGAACCTCCTGCGCAAGACGGTCCCCTCGGACGGCGCGCGGCCGATCGCCTTCTTCGGCGATTCCTGGATCTACGGCGACGGCCTCGACGACGACGGCACCCTGCCGCAGGCCTTCGCGAACCTGAACGAGGGCCGCATACCCGTCCTCAACCTGGCCTTCGCGGGCTGGAGCCCGGCGCAGAACCTCATCGCCCTCCGCGAAGCCCTCTACGCCAAACTCATCGAGACGCCGCGACGCTTCATCCTGTTCACCTCGCCGTTCCACATCGAACGGACCGCCTGCCGCGGCGCGTATATGATCAGCCAGGCACCGCGCTTCGTCATCGACGGCGACGGCGTCCGGTTCGCCGGGCCTTGCACGCGGGCCGGCAGCCCGTGGATTCTGATGACGAAGATCGCGCGGCGCTTCGCGTTGTACGGGCGCATCGAGCCGCTGCTGGCGGCGCCGCGGCACGACGACGTGGTCACCTACCTCAAGATCGTCGAGGCCTTCGTCGCGCAGGCCAAGGCGGATTACGGTGTCGGTACCACGGTGCTGTTCGCGCCGTTCGTGGACGACTATCTGAAGGGCACGGGCTACACGGAGGCGCGCATCGTCCACGAGCTGCGCGCGGCGGGCCTCGACGTGCTGGTCGACCAGTTGCCGCCGGTCGCCGACGTCGCGCTCTACGAGATCCCGGGCGACGGGCACCCGACCGCCCTGTCGAACAAGCTCCGCGCGGAGGAGATCGAGGCGCATCTGCGCGAGGTCGACCCCGCGGCGCTCGAGGTCGGATCGACGCACTGACCCGCCGCGCCGGCGTCGGTCGAAGACGATGCCGCCGTCGACGAGAAGCACCTGCCCCGTCCTGAAGTCCGCGTCGGGCGAGGCGAGGACGCGCGCACGCCGGCGAGGCGCCCTGCCTATTGCAGACCGATCAGGATCTTCAGCTGCGTCCCGGCGGGATCGAGCAGCGCGTCGAAGCCGGCGACGGCCTCGTCGAGCGTGATCCGTTTGGTGACGATCTTCTTCGCCGGCAGCTGGCCGGACGCGATGAGGCGGATGACGCGCGGCCAGTAATGCGTCGGATAGGCCCACGAGCCGCGGATATCGATGTCCTTGAAGGTGACCTGGAACCAGTCGAGCGGATTGGGATGCGGGTGCAGGCCGGTCTGCACGACGACGCCCTGCTTGCGCACGGCGTCGGCGCAGGCCTGCAGCGCCTGCTCGTTGCCGACGCATTCGATCGCCACGTCGCAGCCGACCCTGCCTTCGCTGGCGGCGCGGACGACGTCGCCGACATTCTCCGTCTTCGGATTGATGGTCACGACGCCGGGCAGCATGTCGCGCGCATAGGCGAGACGCGCGTCGTTGATGTCGGACAGGAAGATCTGCACCGCGCCGGCGGCGCGCGCCGCGAGCACCGTGAGCAGGCCGATCGGCCCGGCGCCGGTGACGAGGACGCTGCTGCCGGCGGACACGCCGCCGCGATCGCAGGCATAGACGGCGACCGCCGTCGGCTCGACCAGCGCCGCCTCCTCGTCCGACATCGCGTCGGGGATCTTCTGGACGTTATACTCGTAGAGCGCCGAGGCTTCGGCCATGCCGCCCCAGGCCCAGCTGAGGCCGGCGAGCGCGAGATCGGTGCTCAGATGGAACAGCCCGCGCTCGGCGTAATAATCGCCGGTGCGCGGCATGATCAGCGGCTGCACCGAGACGCGGTCGCCGGGCCTCACCGTCGTCACGCCCTCGCCCACCGCCTCGACGACGCCGCCGTACTCGTGGCCCAGCACCTGCGTGCCGTGCGCGCCGGTGTAGGGGTGCGGCTCCCTGGGGATGAAGATCGGCCCGTAGGAATATTCGTGCAGGTCGGTGCCGCAGATCCCGACATGGGTGTTGCGGACCGTCACCTGGCCGGGGGCTGGCGTCTTCGGCGGCGGCTCGATCTCGTCGAGGCGCAGGTCCTTCGCGGCGTGGAAACGGAGTGCTTTCATCGGGCAGTACTCCTCCGGCGCCGCCCGTCGTCGCGAGCAGCGTGATGCCTGGTTTGGGATGAAACGGACCGCCGATCGCGGCCCGCCGATGTCAGGGGTGCGTCAACCCTTGTGATGCACCTGCGGCAGGCCGTAGACCGGCGTCGGGATGCCGACCTCGCGGGCCTTCAGCTGCAGCGCCAGAAAAAGTGAATAATGGCGCGACTGATGCAGGTTGCCGCCGTGGAACCACAGCGCCTCCTGGTGGGTCGGCTTCCACATGTTGCGCAGCTCGCCCTCCCAGGGACCCGGGTCCTTCTTGGTGTCGGAGCCGAGGCCCCAGCACTTGCCGACCTTGTCGGCCACCTCCTGGCTGATCAGTTGCGCCGCCCAGCCGTTCATCGACGAGAAGCCGGTGGCGTAGACGATGATGTCGGCCGGCAGCTCGGTGCCGTCTGACAGTTTGACGCCGGTCTTGGTGATCTCCTCGACGCTGACGCCGCTCTTCAGCTTGATCTTGCCGTCGGCGATCAGCTCGGAGGCGCCGACGTCGATGTAATAACCGGAGCCGCGCCGCAGGTATTTCATGAACAGGCCCGAGCCATCGTCGCCGAAGTCGAGCATGAAGCCGGCCTTCTCGAGCTTGTCGTAATGCTCCTTGTCGCGCTTCTTCATCTCCTCATAGACCGGGATGTTGAAGCTCGCCATGATCGCGTAGGGGATCGAGGCGAAGGTCAGGTCGGCTTTGTTTGTCGTCATACCGTTCTGCACGGCCTGCTCCGAATAGAGGCCGCCGAGCGCCAGCTCCATCAGGCTCTCCGAGCGCGCGATATGCGTCGACGAGCGCTGCACCATGGTGACGTCGGCACCGTTCTCCCAGAAGTCGGCGCAGATGTCGTGCGCGGAATTGTTGGAGCCGATCACCACGGCCTTCTTGCCGCGCCACGCGTCGCCGCCGGGATGCCGGCTCGAATGGTGGCTGGTGCCCTGGAAGGTCTCCATGCCCTTGTAGTCCGGCATGTTCGGCACGGCGGAGAGACCGGTCGCCAGCACGAGCTGCTTGGCCTTCAGCGTCAGCGGCTCGCCGTCGCGCTCGACCTCGATCGTCCATTCCTTGGTGTCGTCGTCGAACTTTGCCGACTTGCACTCGGTGTTCGACCAGTAATTGAGCTCCATCATCCGCGTGTAGCTCTCGAGCCAGTCGCCGATCTTGTCCTTGGCGGCGAACACCGGCCAATGGTCCGGGAACGGGATGTAGGGCAGGTGGTCGTACCAGACCGGGTCGTGCAGGTGCAGCGACTTGTAGCGCTTGCGCCAATGGTCGCCCGGCCGCGGGTGCTTGTCGAGGATGAGGGTCGGCACGCCGAGCCGCTTGAGGCGGGCGCCGAGGCCGATGCCGCCCTGGCCGCCGCCGACGATCACGCAATAGGGCATGCGGGTGATGCCGAGCTCGGCTTCCTCCGCCTGCTTGCGCTCGAGCCACGACTTGCGGTCGGGATGGACGCCGTGCTCGACGCTCTTCTCGCGCGTCGCCCCACGCTTCTCCTCGTGACCCTTCAGCTCCTCGGCCGTGGTCAGCAGCGTCCAGGCGAGGTCGCCCTTGAGGCGCAGGTGGCCCCTGCCGCGGAAGGTCTCGGTCTCGAAGGTGATCCAGGCCTCGGTGACGCCGTCGGCCTCGCTGGCCGGCTCGTCGAGCTGCCAGTCGTGCGGCTTCACATTGTCGAGCGTCGCCTTGAGCATGTCGGCGATCTGGCCCTTGCCCTCCGACGTCGTGATGTTCCAGGTGAAGGACACGAGGTCGCGCCAGTAGCTCTCGTCGGCGAACAGCGCGGTGGCCGCGTCGACGTCGCCGGCGCCGAGCGCCTCCTCGAACTTTTCCAGCCAGGCGACGACGCGCTTGTCCGCGGCCGTCAGGTGCTCGGCCATAGGCGCAGCGTAGTTCATCTCTTCCTCCGGTCGTCTTCGCGATGGTGTCGTTTATGTTTGGACCCGTACGGACGCGCCTCGCGCCGCCCGGGATCGCCGAGCCGCATCATGCCCGTCTCGCCGCGCGAAGGAAGGTCCCCGAACGACGAAGGGGAACGCCACACCTGTGGCGTCCCGCCTGTGGCGCTCGCCTCAGCCGTTCGGCGCCTTGTTGGGCGCCACGAGACCGAGCTTGCGAATGCGCCGGTGCACCGTGGTGCGGTCGAGGCCGACCTCGCGCGCCGCGGCGGAGACGTTCCAGCCGTTGCGGCGCAGCACCGGCTCGATCTCGTCCGTGGGCGGATCGGGACGGGGCGGCGCGCTCGCGACGAGCGCCGGCAGATCGTCGAGGCCGATCTCGTCCGTGGCGGCAAGCGCCGCGGCGTAGTCGAGCGCATGCGCCAGCTCGCGCACGTTGCCCGGCCAGTCGTGCCGATGCAGCGCGGCGCGGGCCGGGGCGGCCAGATGCTTGCCGGGCCGCAGCGCCAGCAACCGGTCGATCAGCCAGTCGAGATCGGCGCGCTGCCGCAGCGGCGGCAGATCGAACACGGCACTGTTGAGCCGGAAGTAGAGATCCTGACGAAAGGCGCCGTCGCGCACCAGCGCGCGCAGGTCGCGATGCGTCGCCGCGATCACCTGCAGGTCCACCGGCCGCCGCGTGCCGCCGCCGACCGCGGCGACCTCGCGCTCGGCGAGCACGCGGAGCAGCCGCGTCTGGGCGAGCAGCGGCATGTCGCCGATCTCGTCAAGGAACAACGTGCCGCCGTCGGCCTGCTGCACGAGTCCCTTGCGGCCACGGCCCTCGCCGCCGAACAGCTCGGCCTCGATCGTCGCGTCCGTCAGCGCCGCGCAATCGACCGGCACGAAGGCTTTCTTCGCCCGCGCCGAAGCGGCATGCAGCGCCCTTGCGACATGCTCCTTGCCGGTGCCCGTCTCGCCCTGCAGCAGGATGCTGAGGCCGGCATCGACGAGCTTGCCGGCGCGCCGCGCGAGCGCGTCCATGGCGCCATCGCCGCCGCTGATCTCGGCCAGCGGCTTCGGCAGCGGCGGCGCCGGCGAACGGGCGACCTCGGCGGGGCGCAGCGCCAGGGCGAAGAACTGGCCGCCGCCGCGCAACGTCAGCGTGCGCCGGGCGAACGGCATCGAGCGCGTCAGGCTGGGAAGGTCGTCGACCGAGGCCTCGAACAGCTGGTCGAAGCGCATCCCGAGCAGGCTGCCGGCACCCACGGCGAGGGCGCGGCGCGCGTGGCTGTTGAAGCCGGTGATGCGGCCGCCCGCATCGATCGCCAGCGCGAGGTCCGGCTCGATGTCGGCGAACTCGCGCGAGCGCGAGAGGTGGACGATCCAGTCGCGGCGGAACCGGTTGTGCAGGCTCGCCGTCTCGATGCGGTGCGCGAAGGACTGCACGAGCTGCAGCGCGAGGTGCTGGCTCGGCTTCGCCGTCGGCGATTGCAGCGCGGAGATGTCGAGCACCGCCGCCAGCGTGCCGTCGCTGGCGAAGATCGGCGCCGCGGTGCAGGTTAGCGCGATGTGGTCGCCGGCGAAATGGTCGTCGAGGTGCACGACCAGCGCCTCGCCGGTGGCGATGCAGGTGCCGACGGCGCAGGTGCCGGCGAGCGGTTCGCTCCAGTCCGAGCCGCGGTAGAGGCCGGCGCGGCGCAGCTCGTCGTCGTGCGCGGGATCGCCGATGTAGTCGACCGCGACCCCCTTGGCGTCGCTGAGGATCAGCACGTAGCCGAGGCCCGACACCTGGCGGTAGAGCGTCTCGATCCCGAAGCGCGCGACGCGGACAAGGTCGTCCATCGCCTCCTGATGCTCGCGAAGGCGCTGGTGGTCGTGGATGTAGGCGCGGCGCGGCGCCGTGGGGTCGAGCCGGTACTCGCCCATGCAGCGCAGCCAGGACTGGCCGATCAGCGGGTCGCGCCCTTGGGCGCAGCCGTCGGCCGCGCGGATCAATTCGTCGACGTGGGCCGATGTGGCGGGGCGCATCCTCGTCCTTGACGCGCGACCGTCGAGGGACGGCCGGAGGCCGCAGCCTAGGTCGAAACCGCCACCGGTCGACCCCGACGCTCGGCGGAGACGAGGCGGATCGTCATTCCCCCGCCGGCAGGCCCTCGGAGACCCGCGGGCGCGTCGTGCCGAGCGGTCGCTCCTCCATCGCCAGCAGCACGACGAAGGCGGCGACGGCCCCGGCCGCGACCAGGGCGAAGACGACGTGGAAACCCGCCAGCAGCGCTGCGCGGTCGGCGGCATCGACCCTGGCCGCGAGATCGCCGCTCTCGCGGCCGAGCAGGATGGTGCCGAAGATCGCCACCATCACCGCGCCGCCGAGCTGGCGGCAGAGGTTCGCGGTCGCGGTCGCGGTGCCGAGATGATGCGGCTGGACCGCGTTCTGGATCGACACCGTCGAGATCGGCAGCAGCGTTCCGAGCGCGATCGACACGACCGCGAGCACCAGGCTCACCGCCCACACCGGCAACGTCGCGGCGCCCGCCATCAGCACGAGCGCGGCGATGGCGGCGCAGGGCACGGCGGCGAGCGGGAGGCGCTTGTAATGGTCGAGCCGGGCCATCGCGCGGCCCGACATCAGCGTCCCGCCGACGGTGCCGACCATCAGCGGCAGCAGCGCGAGGCCGGACTGGCTGGCGGACAGGCCGCGCACGCTCTCGAAGAGGAGCGGCGCATAGATCGCGAGGCCGAGGAACAGACCGACGCTCAGCGTCGCGGTGCAGGTCGCCGCGAGCACGACGCGATCGCCCAGCACCTCGAGCGGGATCAGCGGCTCAGCGGCGGTCCTGAGCCGCAGGGTCAGGCCGGCGAGAAGCGCGGCGCTGAGCGCGAACAGCCCGACGGTCTGCGGCGCGCCCCAGCCGAAGCGACCGCCGGCCCAGGACAGGGCGAGGAGGAGCGTCGAGGACGCGGCGACGAGCAGCGCGGCGCCGGCGATGTCGAGCTTGTGCCGGCGCTCGTGGCGCGGCAGGCGGCGCAGCGGCGACCAGCAGAGCGCCAGCGCCAGGACGCCCAGCGGCAGGTTGATCCAGAAGATCATCGACCAGTTGAGGTGCTGCGCGAAAAAGCCGCCGAGCACCGGCCCGGCGACGCTCGCCGCGGTGAAGGCGCTGGCGAAATAGACCTGGTAGCCGGCGCGTTCGCGCGGCGACATGATATCGCCGACGATCGTCTGCGAGAGCGCCAGCAGGCCGCCGCCGCCGGCGCCCTGAAGCAGGCGCGCCGCGACGAGCGCGCCCATGCTCGGCGCCAGCGCACAGACGATCGAGCCGACGAGGAAGGTCGAGATCGACACCAGCAGCATGATGCGCCGGCCGTGGATGTCGGAAAGCTTGCCGTAGATCGGCACCGCGCTGGTCGCCGAAAGCAGATAGGCCGTGACGACCCACGGCAAATGGTCGACGTCGCCGAGATCGCGGCCGATCGTCGGCAGGGCGGTGGCGACGATCGTCTGGTCGAGCGCGGCGAGCAGCATCGCCATCATCAGCCCGAAGACGATGCGGCGGATCTCGAGCCGCGACAAAGCGGTGGCGGGCGAGACGGCGGCAGGGCGGGGCATGAGCCCTATGTCTGCCTCGGCCCCGGCGAGAGCAAGGGCGCGTGCTCGCGAGGCTTCACGTTTCTTCGCGCGCGGTCGAGCCGCCCGCGCTAGGCAGGAGACGTCGGGCGCGCTTCACCTTTCTTTACATTCGTCCGCAGCTGGCGAAACGTCGGCCGCCTACCGTCCTCGCATCGCACATGCGAGAAGGACGAACAGACATGACCAACGACACCACTCCCGCCGCGCCGGCCCCCATCCGCCTCAAGCGACCCTCGGTCCTGCGGCGGGGCGCGATCGCCGCGGCGCTGCTCGGCGGCGGCATCGTGATCGGCGCGGCGGGCTTCGCCACCGCGCAAGGCGCGATGGGTCCCGGCGGCTGGCACCACCACGGCCCGAAGATCGGGATGATCCAGTTCTTCGCGCACAACGCGCTGGAGAACGTCGGCGCGACGAGCGACCAGGAGACCAAGGTCCACGACATCATCGCGACCGCCTACCAGAAGCTCGAGCCGGCCGACGGCCAGCGCGAGGCGATGCGCAAGCAGGTGCTCGGCCTGCTCAAGGCGCCGACCATCGACCGCGCCGCGGTCGAGAAGCTGCGCGCCGACAAGATCGCCGAGATGGACGCCAAGTCGAAGGTGATCGTCGGCGCGGCGCTCGACGCGGCCGGGCAGCTGACCCCCGACCAGCGCGTCAAGCTGGTGCAGAACGTCGAGGCCCGCATGGACGAGCATCATGGCTGGCGCCATTGGGGTCACGACGAGGGCGGACCCGAGCACGGCGACCAGGGCCGCGGCGATCAGGGCCACG
>CAZZZM010000109.1:2317-9358 GCA_964658465.1 uncultured Nakamurella sp. | reverse complement strand
GGGGGGCGTCGTAAAATGGGTGGGCAAACGGTCGGCCGCAGCGTAGGAATGACGCGCGCGGCCGTGCGAGCGGTTTGTTTGCGCAAAACCTTATAGCGGCGCCCGGCATGTCACCGCACATGCCGCCGCCGGCACGATGTTCGAGGGCCTCACGCCAGAGGTTCATACCTAGGCGGAAAGGTCGTCGATGAAGCTTGCCGTCACCCTGTCGCTCGGCGTCGCCGTGGCCCTCGGCGCGTTCTTGTACGAATACGGCAACGACTACCCGCTCGCGGTGGTGCGCCACCGCTGGCAGGAGGTGATCACCGAGAGCAACCACGCAGCACTCAGGCCGGGCTCGGTCTACGACATCCTCACCCATTTCGAGCAGAACTCGGGGCTGCCGCAGCCGCGCTTCAACTACCTGTTCTTCGACACCGGGCTCGGGGCGGCGGACCCGATCTATCCGGTCTTCCAGACCGGCTGGCAGGAGAGCTGGCCGCAGCTCATCAAGGCCGGGATGTCGGACCAGAACCGGCACATCGACCATTTCTCGGTCGGCGACACGCCTGAGGGCTGCCGCATCCAGTCCGCCTATTGGGTGCGCCACATCGACGAGTTCCCGGACCAGTACAAGGACCTGCGCGCCCAGGGCTACACGCTGGTCGACATCTCGTTCGACTATTATTCGAAGCTGCGGCCCGACGCGCAATGCGGCAAGCACACCGCGCACGAGGCCGACGCGAACTTCGACCCGTTCAAGGCGATCTACCCCTACGCGACGACGTTCAAGACGCTGAAGGACATCCCGCCCGCGCTGCTCGCCAAGTACGAGGCGAAGATCGGCGTGCTCAAGCTGGTGACGCAGGACTTCGAGAAGAGCACCGACCACTGGAAGACGTATGCGCAGAGCTACAGCCTGCACGACAATTCGATGTGGTTCTATCCGGATGGTTTCAAGCCTGACTACGGGGTGAACACGCCGCGCACGCAGAGCGGGCTCACCGCGATGACGCGGCCGGCGGACCTCATCTTCGCCGGGACGCCGCAGCTGCAGAGCCGGTTCGACCTCGCCCACACGCTGCCGGCGCAGGATTTCACCAAAGTCCTCGACATGCTGAAGGGCAGGCCGACGCCGGGCTACGACGCCGCCAAGGAGCCGGGCGGCGACACGCTCGACATCGCGACGCAGGTCACGCCGAAGAACTTCTACACGTCGGGCACGACGATCGAGCCGATCCGCGACGTGGTCTCCGACGTGTCGGACGAGGCCCATTACAAGCTCGTCTCGATCATCCTGCGCCCGGCCGAGCCCGAGACCGACGTGCATTTTCCCGCCGCCGCGCACGACGGCCCGGCGGGCGTGCCGCACGTGCAGGAGATCCCGCAGGTGCGGATGGTCTACCAGCTGATGAGCCCGCGCGTGCCCGGCCGACCGTACGAGCAGCTGTTCCTGCATATCGACTTCGACGCCGTCGACCGCATGGCGCCGGCGGCGCAGCGGCGGCAGGCCGCCGACGCCTTCCTGCGCGCGGCCGATCGCGTCGTCGCGCTGCGCAAGGCCAAGAGCCCCGAGGCCGACGCGGCGACGGACGCCTTCGTCGCAGCGACGGCGACCCCCGCCCGGCTGGAGACGCTGAGCTGGAGCTCGTCGCTCACCGGCATCTGGGTGTTCGGCAACCTCAGCCGCTCCTACAATGCGGAGCGCGAGCTGGAGCCGGCGCGCATCGTCCGCGACGGCATCGACCTCGGCTATTATTCGAGCGCCTACGACAACGTGGTGTTTCGCCAAACAATCGCGGCATCGCAGGGCGCGCGCAAGGCGGAGCTGGCGAAGGTGCTCGACGACCTGACGCCGCGCTTCTACCGCGACCCGCGCCGGCACGATCCGCAGGCGCTGGCCTTCAACCGCGTGACCTGCGCGCAATGCCATCAGATGGCCGGCCGCGACGGCGTGCACGTGTCGTTCAACGACGGCCTCGATCGACGCGTGACGGAAACGAGCCGCGCGACCGAATACGTCTACCGCGAGCTCGACCGGCAGCTGCGCGAGCTGCAGCCGGTGACGGAGGCGCATGCGAGCCTGACGGCGCCGGTGCAGTAGGCCCGGGCCCCACTGCGGTGAAAGGGCAGGGCGCTCACAGCGCCCGTCCGAACAGCGCCAGCATCCATCCCAGCGCCTGCACGAACAGCGCGGGATCGTAGCGCGGCCCCTCGTCGCGCAAGAAGGCGTGCGCGGCGTTGACCTCGTGCCATTCGTAGCGCGCGCCGACCTCTTCCAGCCGGGCGCGGATCATCTCGCGGCCGGCGAAGGGGACGTGCGGGTCCTGCCGCCCGAACACGAACAGCGTCTCGGCCTTCAGCTCGCCCATGCGCGCCAGCGAATCGTCGTGACGGCCCTCGCCGAGCGAGCCGGAGTGGATGTCGGTCGGGTAGAAGCAGGCCGCCGCGCGCACCTGCGGGTTCAGCGCCGCGCGATAGGCGAGGTGGCCGCCGAGGCAGACGCCGAGCGTCGCGAGGCGGCCGTTGCAGGCGGGATGCGCGGCCAGCGCGGCGAGGCCGGCGCGGGCATCGGCGTCGAAGGCGGCGACGGGCTTGGCGAACTTCAGGTGATTGCCGCGGTCGGTGCCGGCCTGGTCGTAGGCGAGCACGGTGCCCGCCGGCTCGTGCTCGTGGTAGACCTCGGGCACCGCAACGACATAGCCGTGCCCCGCGACCATCGCCGCGAGGCGGCGGATCGGCGCCGTCACCTGGTAGATCTCGGAAAAGAACAGCACGCCGGGATACGTGCCTTCCGCCGCCGGGCGAAACAGGTGCATGCGCATCGCCCCGAGATCGGCAACCGGCACGTCGATCGTTTCGTCGCTGCGGATGATCATGGAGCTTGCTCCCGGCGCGGTGCGGCGTCCACATGCCGCCGCGGCCGGCTGCGCGCAAGCCCGAGAGGAGACCGCATGATCCCCTGGGTGCTGGTCGACACCGCCGCCATCCCCGGCGGCGGGCAGCTGAAACTGATGCGGCGCGGCGCGGAGTTCTCGATCCGCCTCGGCGCCGTCGAGCTGATGGGCTCGCGCGCCGGCGGCTCCGAGGCGGCGCTGGCCGACGCGGCGTGCGCGCGCCTGCGTTCGGCGTCGCCGCGCGTGCTCATCGGCGGCCTCGGCATGGGCTTCACGCTGCGCGCGGCGCTGGCGGCTCTGGGCCCGCAGGCCGAGGTCGTCGTCGCCGAGCTGGTGCCGGCCGTCGTGGCGTGGGCGCGCGGGCCGATGGCCGAGATCTTCGGCGGCCTGCTCACCGACCCGCGCGTGACCATCGTCGAGGGCGACGTCGGCGCCAGCATTCGCGCCGGTGCGGCCGCCTACGACGCGATCCTGCTCGATGTCGACAACGGGCCGGCCGGGCAGACGCGCGGCGGCAACGACGGCCTCTACAGCGCGAGCGGGCTCGCCGCCGCGCGTCGCAGCCTGCGGCCGGGCGGCGTGCTCGGCGTTTGGTCGGAGGCGCCGGACGATGCCTTCGCGACCCTCCTGCGGCGCGCCGGCTTCACGGTCGAGGAATTGCGGCCGCGGGCGCATGGCGGGCGCGGCGCGCGTCACGTCGTTTGGATCGGGACGCTCAAGCCAATGCGACTTCCATCGACCGGCGCGCGTTGACGATGCGACAGCGCCGCCGACCCGGGGCGTGGGAGGAGATGGCCATGCATGTTCCGGTGATCGTCAGCGTTTCGGCGGCGATGATGCTTCTCGTCGCGCTGCCGGCGAGCGCGCAGCAGCCGCCGACGCCGCTGCAGCCGCCGCAGCCGGTCTCCGGCGGTGCGCTGCAGATCTACGTGAAGGTGCGAAACCAGAAGCTCGCCGAATATTGCAAGGCCGAAGCGCTCGGCGTGCCGCGGTGCAACCCCGGCAAGCTTTTCGAAGCGAAAGACGCCTGCGCGGCGCCCTACAAGGTCGCGACGGTCTCCTGCGGTCTCTCCGACCTCGGCGCGGAACCGCGGCTCGTCGTCTCCGGTCCCGACGCCACGCAGGCGACGGGCACTTGCGTGTGGACGTTCGACAAGCTCGTCGCCGACAAGGCGCCGTCGGCGACGACGACGCTCCTCTGCATCAAGTGAGACGTCTCGGCCGCGGCTAGAATAGCCCGACGATCTCGCCGTGCTCACCGAGGCCGATCTTGTGCGCGGACGGGTTCGCCGACAGGCCGGGCAGGGTCATGATGTCCCCGCAGAGCAGCACCACGAAGCCGGCGCCGGCGGAAAGCCGCGCGTCGACGACCGGCACGATGTGGTCGGTCGGTGCATTCAGCGCCTTGGGGTCGGCCGAGAACGAATACTGCGTCTTCGCCACGCAGATCGGCAGGTTGCCGTAGCCCTGGTCCTCGAACGACTTGATCGCGGTCTTGGCCTTCGACTCGATCGCGATGTCCTTGGCGCGGTAGATCTCCTTCGCCACGATGCGCATCTTCTCGGCGATCGGCTGCTCGAGCTCGTAGAGCGGCTTGTACTTCGACTCGCCGGAATCGATGATCTCGACGACCTTCTCGGCGAGCTCGGTCGCGCCCTTGCCGCCCTCCGCCCAGTGCTTGCAGAGCACGGCGTCGGTGCCGAACTCCTCCCGGCAGGTCTTCTGGATCAGCTCGAACTCGGCATCGGTGTCGGAGACGAAGGCGTTGATGCCGACCACCGGTTTCACGCCGAACTTCTTCACGTTCTCGATGTGGCGGCCGAGATTGGCCATGCCCTTCTTCAGCGCCTCGAGGTTCTCGCTGCCGAGCTGGTCCTTGGCGACGCCGCCGTGCATCTTCAGCGCGCGCACGGTCGCGACGATGACCACCGCCTCGGGGTTCAAGCCCGCCTGGCGCGCCTTGATGTCGAAGAACTTCTCCGCGCCGAGGTCGGCACCGAAGCCGGCTTCCGTCACCACGTAGTCGGCGAGGCCGAGCGCGAGGTTCGTCGCGACGACCGAGTTGCAGCCGTGCGCGATGTTGGCGAACGGGCCGCCGTGGATGAAGGCCGGTGTGCCCTCCAGCGTCTGCACGAGGTTCGGCGCGAAAGCGTCCTGCAGCAGCACGGTCATCGAGCCGACCGCCTGCAGCTGCTCGGCGGTGACGAACTCGCGGCCGCGCGTCTGGCCGATCACCATCTTCTTCAGCCGCTCCTGCAGGTCGGCGAAGTCCTTGGACAGGCAGAACACCGCCATGATCTCGGAGGCGACGAGGATGTCGAAGCGCGCCTCGCGCGGGAAGCCGTTGGCGACGCCGCCGAGGCTGCAGACGATGTTGCGCAGCGCGCGGTCGTTCATGTCGACGGAGCGCGCCCAGGTCACGCGGCGCGCGTCGATGTCGAGCGGGTTGCCGTGGTAGATGTGGTTGTCGATCAGCGCCGCCAGCAGGTTGTTGGCCGACGAGATGGCGTGGAAGTCGCCGGTGAAATGCAGGTTGATCTGCTCCATCGGGATCACCTGCGCGTGGCCGCCGCCGGCGGCGCCGCCCTTGACGCCGAAGCAGGGCCCGAGGGCCGGCTCGCGCAGCGCGGTCGCCGACTTCTTGCCGATCTGGCGCAGCGCGTCGGCGAGGCCGACCGTCGTCGTCGTCTTGCCTTCGCCGGCCGGCGTCGGGCTGATCGCGGTGACGAGGATCAGCTTGCCCTTCTTGCCGGCCTTGGCGGTCTTCTCGATGAAGCTCGTCTCGATCTTGGCGATCGTCTTGCCGTAGGGCAGCAGCGCATCCTCGGGAATGTCGATGCGGGCGGCGACCGTGGCCATCGGCTCCGGCGTCTTGGCGCGGGCGATCTCGATGTCGGTCGGCATGGCATTCCTCCTGGTCTGACAGCTTGTTGTCGTTGCCGTCGCCCTTGCCACGCTTGCGGCGGCAAGGGAAGGCGACGAACGCCGGAAAGCGGCACAAGTCGTTCGCGAGGCTCTCGAATTATTGTGCGGAGCACAGGAAAAAAGTTGAGGCCGCGAGCCGGCGACAGCCGTTCAAACGGTGGCGCCGTCATCGATGCTCGAAAACCAGGCACTCGACCGCCGGAAGTTCGTCGCCCGCCTGACAGGGCCGCCGTTTCTCGGCTACCCTCGACGCAGCGATTCGAGATCGAGATCAGATGTCCATCCCCCCGCCGCGCGGCATGAGCGAGGTCGATTACGAGGCGATCGAGGCGGCCGTCACCGAGACGGTGCGCGGGCGCTGGTTCCTGGCCGAGTTCGCGCGGCGCAACCGCCTCGCCGAGACGCGCCAGCTGCTCGATGCGATGGCCCGGCTCGAGGCGACCGTCACCACCGGGCAGCCCGCCGCGCTGCCCTCGGCGGATCCGTCGATCCGCCTCCTCGTGCAACGGATCAAGGAGATCGCGGCCAGCCTCGGCGACACGGCGCACGAGATGCGCGGCGCTGGGGTCGAGGAGCATTTCGTGGCGCAGGTGGAGGCGCAGGCGCGCGCCGTCGGCGGCATGATGCGGACGGGCTCGCCGTCGGTCTCCGCCTCGGCACGGGCGGCGGTGGAGGGCAGGCCGGCACCGCGGCAGGTCGAGCCGCCGAGTCCCGACGGCGAAGAGACCCGGGAACCGCGCCTGCCGCGTGCCGAGCTGCCGGCGGCCCTGGCGCCGCGCGTCGAGACGGCGGCTCGCACCGATCCGCGTCTCGCGGCCTTCGCGTCGCTCGATCAGCTCCCGATCGAGGAGAAGCTCGCGATCTTCCGCTAGCGCGCGGACCTGCGAAGACCTCCGTCGGCCCGAGTAGGGGTGGCGGATCGCGCGCGCGACCCCAGTTGCATCACCAGCTTCGCAACGGAGGGCTCTGAATGATCGGCTGGATCATGGCTTCGCTTCTCGGCACGTCCGCGGTCCAGGCGCAGGTGGCGCCGCGGCCGAGGATGCCGTTCACGCTCCATGCAGCGCCGTGGAACGGCTGCCCGACGGTCAGTGGCGGACGAAGACGGCGATCGCATTCGGCTCCAACGAGGTGCCCGCGAATACCTTCATCGGGGCCGGCGGCAATGTCGATTACGTGCTGGTCAACGGCGAGCTGATCAACACCGACATCGCCGACAAATGCGCCAGCCGGCCGGGCT
>CAZZZM010000109.1:0-2217 GCA_964658465.1 uncultured Nakamurella sp. | reverse complement strand
CTCGCCATCGCCTCCAGCAACACCATCCCGAAGGTGTCGGTGCGGCTCGGGAACACGAAGACGTCCGCCGAGGCATAGGTCCGGGCGAGATCGTCGCCGACCTGCAAGCCGAGGAAATGCGCGTCGGGATAGGCGCGCTTCAGCCCCGCCGCCGACGGCCCGTCGCCGGCGAGCACCTTCGAGCCCGGCAGATCGAGCGACAGGAAGGTCTCGAGCTGCTTTTCCGGCGCCAGCCGACCGGCGTAGAGGAAGATCGGTCGCGGCAGGTCCCACGGTGCCCGGTGGGCGGGATCGAAGCGCTGCGTGTCGACGCCGCGCGACCAGCGCAGCGCCCGGCGGAAGCCGCGCGACGCCAGCTCCTGCGCGAGCGACGGCGTGGCGACCATGATGCCGTCGCCCGCGTTGTGGAAGCGCCGCAGGTAGGCGTAGCTGAGCGAGGCCGGGACGGGCGAGCGCGCCGCGATATATTCGGGAAAACGCGTGTGATAGCTCGTCGTGAACGGCAGGTCGTGGCGCAGGCAATAGCGGCGCGCCGCATGGCCGATCGGACCTTCCGTGGCGACGTGGATATGGCAGACGGGACCGCCGTCGCGCTCGATCCGCGCCAGCCGTTCCGCGAAGCCGCGCACGCCGGTCAGCGCGAGCCGGATTTCGGCATAGGTCGGCAGCGGCACCGTCCTGAAACCGGACGGCCCGAGCAGGACGATCTCGACGCCGACGGCGGCGGCGGCTTCGCTCAGTTGCTCGTACGAACGAACGACGCCGTTGACCTGCGGTCGCGCGGCGTCGGTCGCGACGAGGATGCGCATCAGGCCGCGGCCGATGCGGGCCGCCCGATGATTGGCCGCTCGCTTTGCGCGGGGACCGGCGCGGCGATGCCGCCCGGCACCTGCCACCGGATGATCTCGAGGCGCCCGTCCTTGTGCTCGGCGATGGCGGTGCAGGATTCGATGAAGTCGCCGCAGTTCACGTAGGTGATGCCCTCGATCTGGCGGATCGAGGCGTGGTGGATGTGGCCGCACACGACGCCCTGGCAGTCGCGTTTCTTCGCTTCGTCGGCCAGCGTCGTCTCGAACCGTCCGATGAAGGAGACGGCGTCCTTGACCTTGAGCTTGGCCCAGGCCGAGAACGACCAGTAGGGCTGGCCGAAGGCCCGGCGGGCGCGGTTGTACCAGCCGTTGATGAACAGCGCCGCCTCGTAGGCCCAGTCGCCGAGCAGCGCGAGCCACCTGGCGTTGGAGACGACGATGTCGAACTGGTCGCCGTGGATGATCAGGAAGCGGCGCCCGTCCGCCATCTCGTGGATCGCCGAATCCTCGACGTCGACGCCGCCGAAGTTCATGCCGAGGTAGGAGCGGGCGAACTCGTCGTGGTTGCCCGGCACGAGGATCATCTTCGAGCCTTTGCGCACCTTGCGCAGCAGCTTCTGGACGACGTCGTTGTGCGATTGCGGCCAGTACCAGCCGCCCTTCAGCGCCCAGCCGTCGACGATGTCGCCGACGAGGTAGATCGTGTCGGCATCGTTGAAGCGCAGGAAGTCGACCAGGAGTTCGGCCTGGCAGCCGCGCTTGCCGAGATGGATGTCGGAGATGAAGAGCGTGCGGTAGTGGGTGGCGTCGGGATCGTCGTTCACGCGCGGCTCTGCGTTAGTGGCGTCGGCCGCGGTAGAGCAGAGTCGTGTTGCGAGGCGATGACAACCGCCGGCGGCGCCTGGCCGCCGACCTCAGTCGTGGTGGCGGCAGGGCACCTGCATTCGAGGCACCCCCGCTTCCATCAATAGCCGCGTTCGTCGGCCGGCGGCACGGTGCCGGTGGCGACGCCGGCACGCACCGCCGTGCGGCTGCCGGTGAAGTAGAGGACGCGCGTGTCGCGCGGGCCCACGCCCTGGTAGGGCTGGTCGAGCCGGTCGCGGGGATAGAGGCGATAGCGCAGCCGCGTCTGCCCGGGCGCCCCCATCTCGGCGAAATAGCTGTTGACGGTCTGCTCCAGCTCGGGGCGGGGGTGCTTCGGGGGATGGAAGCCGAGGCCGTAGCGGCTGTTGGCGGCATCGCGGATGCCGGAGCCGCCGACGTAATACCTGTGGACACCGCCGACGAACATGATCGTGCAGGCGCTCACGCACTTCTGGCCGGCGCGCGGATCGAAGCCGGTGTCGATGCCGTGCTGGCGGATCATCTGCCCGATCCGCATGGCGACGCGCTGATTGCCGCCGCGGCT
>CAZZZM010000108.1:0-9370 GCA_964658465.1 uncultured Nakamurella sp. | reverse complement strand
GCGGCGGCATCGCCGGCGCGCATCGCCTCCTGCGCCCGATCCTCGAGGTCGGCGACGAGCGCCGTCGCGACCGCGCTGGCCATGGCGGCCGCGTGCTCGGCATCCGCATCCCGCGCCCGGATGATCAGCGAACCGGGCACATGGCCGATCTCGGCACCGACCGCCCCCGAAAGCACCTCAGCCGAGGTTTTTCCGGACACGGCCGCACGGGTCAAAACCTGACGCGAGACGGCCGCGTCGGCCGCCGCCTGTGCCAAGGCAGGACGCAGCGCCGCCTGCCCGCCCTCGATCCCGACGATGGCCGACGCCACGAACGCATGCCGCGGCAGGAAGAACCCCGTCGCAAGCCCGGTCGAGAGCGCGATGCCCGCGACCGCCGCCGTCGACAGCAGCCTCGCCCGTCGCGTCGGGCTAGAATGGGCTGCTGCGATGCGTTCGCCTTGCGCTGGGATGACCACGGACCCTGCCCTGAACGACTTCGATCCTCGATTTATTAACTATAAAAATTACCGAACCGTCTACTTCCGGCCACCGGCGCATCAATTGCCACCTCTTAAGCAACGTTTAATGCCGGCGGCGGCGTGTCCCATTTCGGCACGCCGGCGTATGATTGCGGGAGAGGGCGCTGAGTACTGGCCTCGAGCTGAGGAATTACGACCCGGCACCGCGGCGCCGGGCGTGGGGGCGACGACGCCGCATCGCGCGGGTCGCCAAGCGCAGCACCGCGGTCAATCGTACGCTCTTCACCGTCCTCGCCATCGCGGCGGATGCGCTCACCATCACGCTCAGCTCGATCGTCGTCGGCCTCGTGTACCACCAGGCCTACCTCGGCGTGAACGGCATGTTCGAGATCTTCGCCGGGCTCGGCGTGTCCGTCTCGGTGTTCTTCGTCACCGTCAACCTGCTCGCCCAGGAATACGACGTGGCGAACTACCTCAACTTCGGAGCCAACGCGCGACGCGCGGTCCTGGTTTGGAACGTGACGTTCTTCACGATGCTCGTCGTCTTCTTCCTGACCAAGGAATCGGCGGAATTCTCTCGCGTCTCGATCGCCTTCTTCTTCCTCGTCGGGCTGGTCTGCCTCGCGCTCGTGCGGACGATTGCCGTCTACCACGTCAGGCAGAGTGCCGCCGCCGGCCGCATCGCCTCGTTGCGCGCGCTCCTCGTCGGCGAGGAGGACAGCCTTCGCGATTTCCTCACCCTCTACGAACCGTGGACGGTCGGCATCGACATCGTGGCGTCGGCGGTCCTGCGCGGCGGCAACAGCCTGCGCGAAGACCTCGCGCTGGCCGCCGCCTCCGCGCGCGTGCTGCGACCGGACGATATCTTCATCCTGCTGCCGTGGTCGCGCACGGAGGCGATCGACGCGTGCGTCGAGGCCTTCACGCAGGTGCCGGCCTCGATCCACCTCGGGCCGCAGCGCGTCCTCGATCGTTTCGCAAAGGCGCGCGTCTCGCGCATCGGCAGCATCGCCAGCCTGCATCTCGTCCGCCGCCCGCTCAACTCGATCGAGCGGGCCCTGAAGCGCGCCTTCGACCTCGTCGTCGGCTCGCTGATGCTCGTCCTCCTGACGCCGCTGATCCTGGTCATCGGCGTGGCGATCAAGATCGATAGCCCTGGTCCCGTCTTCTTCCTGCAGAGGCGTTACGGGTTCAACCAGGAGGTCTTCCACATCGTCAAGTTCCGCTCGATGACGGTCGTCGAGGACGGATCGGCGGTCCGCGGCGCGATCCGCAACGATCCGCGCGTGACCAACGTCGGACGCATCTTGCGGCGCTCCAATCTCGACGAGCTCCCGCAGCTCGTGAACGTCCTCAGGGGCCAGATGTCCCTCGTCGGGCCGCGCCCGCATGCTTTGATCCACAACCAGCAGTACGAAAAGACGATCGCCGACTACGCCCGGCGCCACAACGTCAAGCCCGGCATCACCGGCTGGGCGCAGATCCACGGCCTGCGCGGCGAAATTTCGTCGGACGCCAAGATGAGCGCCCGCGTCCAGCACGATCTCTATTACATCGACAACTGGTCGTTTGGCCTCGACCTTCGCATTCTCGTCTTCACATTGCTCTCACCGAAGGCTTTTCAAAATGCGTTCTGATCGCCTCCGCGCGTCGCCGAAGCCGCTGTCATTTCGTGCCATCAACGGCTTCCGCGGCCCGGGCGCGCTTGCGATCGCATTCGCGCATTTCGCCGTCGCGTCCGAGCTCATCTCCTACAAGCGGCTCGAGCCGATCGCGCTGCTCGTCGACCTGTTCTTCGTGCTCAGCGGCCTGATCATCGCTCAGGTCTATTCGGAGAAGCTGACGCGCCCGCGCGCGATCCCCGAGTACATCGTGCGCCGCGTCGGGCGCATCTGGCCGCTGCAGGCGGCGACCCTCGCGTTCCTCGTCGCCTACGAGCTCCTGAAGCTCGCGATGCAAACGGGTCTCGGAAAACAGTTCTCGACGGCGGCCTTCTCGATCGACGGCTACAACATGGCGCGAGCGATCCCGACCAACCTGCTGCTCATCCAGGCGCTCGGCGTGCACGATCGCGAGACCTGGAACTTCCCCAGCTGGAGCCTCAGCGTCGAGTTCGTCACCTATGTCTCGTTCGCCGCCTTCTGCCTGATCGGCCCCGTGTGGCGGCGCGCGGCGGCGATCCTGACGATCGCGGTGTCGCTTGCCGTCCTGATCTTCGTCGCGCCCTATCACATGCGCTCGACGTTCGATTACGGGTTGTTCCGCTGCTTCGCCGGCTTCTTCGCCGGCACGCTGTGCTACGAGGCCGCGTACCGCTGGCTGCGCCCGCACTGGCGCATGCCGACGCTGATCGAGCTCGGCGGTCTCGCGCTCGTCATCACCTGGATGAGCTTCTCGTCGATCGGGCTGCTCGTGTTCGCCGCGCCCTTCGTCTTCTGTCTGTTCGTTCTCTCCTATGCGAGCGAGCAAGGCGCGGTGTCGCGGGTGCTGCTGTCGAAGCCGATGCAGTTCTTCGCGGAACTGTCGTTTGCGATCTACATGGTGCACGCGATCGTGCTGATCTTCTTCCTCGCCGGCCTGCATGCGCTGGCCCGCGCGACGGGGCATCCGCTTTTCATGAACGTGCCCAACCCGCTCGCCGGTCACCCCGGTTCGCCGGCCATGGTCGAAGTCCTGCACATCGCAAACCCGCTGGCGCTCTGGGGATGCACAGGCGCGTATCTTGGCATTGTCCTGCTTCTTGCCTATGCCGCCTGGCGCTGGGTCGAGGTGCCGGGGCGCGCCTATTTCAGCAGCGTCGCCAAACGTTTCGACGCGCGTCCCCTGGCGACGCCCGCGCGCGCGCCCGTCGGCGATCCGATGGAGCCGGCACCGTGATCGGTCGCTTCGACACGCAGGCGCGACGCCCGTCGATCTCCTGGCCATGGGGCGAGCGCCTGCCGTTCGAACGGCGCGTCGTCTGCGCCGATCTCGCGCTTGCCGCCACGTTCTGCGCCGTGCTCGCCCTCTTCGCGATCTCGCCGGTGACGCTCGAAGGGATGGGCATCCCGTACATGACGGCCGGCGGCGGCATTTTCGCCAAGGTCCATCCCGCGACACCGCTCGCCGGCTGCGCGCTCGCTCTGCGCTGTCTTGCGTCGCGGCACCCGCTGTCGGCGGCATGGCGGGTCGCGACGGCCGACGCCGGCGCGCTTCTGCTGCTTTGCGCCTTCGCCGTCATGGTCGCCTACGCCACCCTCGTCGCGCATACGCCGTTCACGCCGCTCATCGACACGTTCGCCCTGCCCGTCCTGATGTTCCTGCTCCTGCGCGACCTCGATCCGAAGATCCTGCGCGCGCTCGCGGTGATCGTCCTGGTCGTCTTCTGCGCCAATGCCGTGATCGCGCTCGGCGAGTTCATCGGCCAGCGCCACCTCGTCACGATCCCCGTGCCGGCGGGCGTCTCCTCGGACCCGACGCGCGGCGATGTCACCTTCGACTGGCGCGCCGAGCTTGCCAACGATTGGCGCGCCACCGCTCTGCTGGGTCATCCGCTCACCAACGGGCTGGCGACGGGCGCACTGATCCTCTGCCTCGTCGCCGGCGGGGCATCCTGGCTGCCGACCCTGATCAAGGCGCCGATCGTTCTGCTGCAGGCGGTCGCGATGCTGGCCTTCGGGGCGCGCACCGCTCTGGTGCTGACGATCGTCATGTCTCTGTGGCTCGGCATCGCCCACCTGCTCCGCGGGCTCCGCGAGGGGCGCCGGCTCGAGCCGCAGCATCTCGCCTTCGCGCTTGTCACCATTGCGACGGCGTTTCTCGTCATCGGACTGTTCGCCCAGACCAGTCTCGTCGAGCACATGCTCGATCGCTTCCAGAACGACCAGGGGAGCGCGAGCACGCGCATCACGATGCTCCACCTCTTCGACCCGTTGTCCTGGAGCGACATCCTCCTGGGGCCGGACCCCGAGCAGGTGGCCACCCAGCAGCGGCTCGAGGGCCTGGAATACGGCATCGAGAGCTCGTGGATCGGCCTAGCGCTGACCTACGGGCTCGCCGTGACCGCGATGACGCTGACCGCCCTCGCCACCTTCACGCGATCGCTGATGAAGGCGACGGGCCCCGGCACCGGGCTCATCGCTCTCTTCTTCGTCATCCAGGTCAGCACGGCCGCCTCGCTGTCGACGAAGACGACGATCCTCGCGATGACGTCGTCGCTGCTGCTGATCCTCCTGCATAACGACGAGGACGTCGACGTGTATCGCAGAACAAGCCCCGGAGCCGCCTGACATGGCCCTCAGGGATATCTACGCCAGGCACGACGAGGTCCGCCGCCGGCAGTCGCGCTCCCGGCGCGACACCGAATGGCGGAGCGACGTCGCGCCGAGCCTTCTCGAGATCCTGTGGCGCCGCAAGTTGACGGTGCTCGCCACGCTCCTGCTCTTCCTCGCCGGCGGCGTGCTCTACATCATCGTCACCCCGCCGCAATATCTCGCCTCGACGTCGATGCTGATCGATCCCCGCCTCGGGAAGACGGTCGGCAGCGACCCTCTGATGCCCGGCTTCGTCCCGGACGCCAGCGCCATGGACAGCCAGATCAAGCTCTTCACCTCGCAGACGGTGCTCGCCCGCGTCGCGGAGATGGCGAAGCTCAAGGACGTGCCGGAATTCAACGGCTCCCAGCGCAGCCTGCTGCAGCGGCTCATGCATCCGACCCTCGATCTCAACGGCGAGGTCGACCTTCGGGCCCTCGAGAACGCGATCACCATCAAGCGGCCCGAGCGGACCTACGTCGTCGGTATCGACGTGCTGGCGAGAACCCCTGCCCTCGCCGCGGAGATCGCCAACGATATCACCAGGGCCTACATCGAGGACCAGGTGTCCTCGCGCGTCGACGCGGCACGCGGGGATGCCTCGTTCGTCCGGGACAAGCTCGCCACGCTGTCGACGCAGCTGAGGGACGCCGAGACGAAGGTCGAGGCCTACAAGGTCGAGCACAACATCGTCGACACCAACGGTTTGCGCTCGAACGAGCAGCAGGTCGCCGACCTGACCAAGGCGCTCGGCGACGCCCGCGCCAAGGAGTCGGATGCCAAGGCGGCGCTCGCCGAGATCGACGGGATGGCGAGGAGCGGCCATCTCGACGCGATCAGCGAAGCCCTGCGTTCGCAGACGATCGAGCGGCTGCGCCAGTCGCAGGCCGAGACCGACCAGACCGTCGCCAAGCTCAGCATGACGCTCGGCCCCAACCATCCCGAGCTCAAGGAGGCGAAGGCACGCGCGAGCGAGATCAAGGCGCTGATCCGCGCCGAGCTGGCGCGGCTGAAGCTGTCGGCGCAGCAGGACTACCAGGTCGCGCGACAGCACGAGCGCCAGATCGCCGCCGGCGTCGACAAGCTGAAGGCGCAATCGGCCGACATGAACCGGGCGATGGTGCCGCTGGACGCGCTCGAGCGCGACGTGCGCCTGCTGCGCGCCAGCTTCGACCATTTCTCGAAGGTCGACGACAGCCTGGCGCAGCAGGAGGGCGAAACGCCGCCCGGCCGCGTGATCGCGGTCGCGCGGCCGCCCGTCTCGCCGGCGCGACCAAAGAAGACGCTGGTCGGCGCGATCTCGCTCGGAGCGGGGCTTTTCTTCGGCCTTGCCGCCGCGCTTTTCGCCGAGAGCTGGGGAACGACTCCGCGGCCCGCGCGATATTTTCGCGCGGAGGACGCGCGTGAGCCAGAGCCCGACCCTCTCCCCGAACCGCGGCGAGCCCCGCCGAGGGCCCGGACACGACGCTATTGGGACGACGATGACGACCTTCGTGCCTAGCCGCCGCGACGTCCTCGCGCTCGCCGTCGCCGCGGCGGGTTGCGGGACGGCACCCGCTTTGGCCGGGGGCACGAGCCTCAAGGCGGCGGCGAAGGCGGCCGGGCTCCTGTTCGGCAGCGCCATCGGCCCGGAGGTCTATGACGACGGCGCCTACCGCGATCTCGTGCTGTCGCAATGCGCCATCGTCACGCCGATGAACGCGCTCAAGTTCGACGCGCTGCAGCCCGAGCAGGGTCGGTTCGCCTTCGCGGCGGCGGACCGGATCGTCGATGCCGCCCGCGCCCGCGGGCTCCTCGTGCGCGGGCACAATCTCTTCTGGAACGACTGGCTGCCCCCGTGGCTGTCGGCCTTGTCGAAAGCAGACGTCGCGCGCGTCTTCGAGACCTATCTCGACACGGTCGTCCCGCATTTCGCCGGACGGCTGCACTCGTGGGACGTCGTCAACGAGCCGTTCTGGCTCGGCAAGGACAAGCCCGGCACGTTTCGCCCGGGGGCCTGGTACGACGCGCTCGGCCCAAACTACATTTTCGACGCCTTCAGGCGCGCCGCCGTTCTCGATCCGCACGCCAAGCTCGTGCTCAACGAGGCGTGGACCGAGCGCGCGGATCCGGTCGGGCGCGCGGTGCGGCACTCGCTGCTGCAGCTGATCGACCGCATCCAGGACCGCGGCATCAGGCTCGATGCGATCGGTCTGGAGAGCCACCTGTTTCCCGCCGTCGCGTGGGACGCGAACAGTTTCGCCGACTTCCTGCATGCGATCGGCGAGCGCCATCTCGACATCTACGTCACCGAGCTCGACGTCGACGACGCGTCGTTCCCGGCGCAAGTCGTGGCGTGCGACGCCGACGTGGCGAGCTGGACGAGCACGTACCTTTCGACCGTGCTGGCGGTGCCGGCCGTCAAGATCGTGGAGACCTGGGGGCTTTCCGATCGCTACTCGTGGTTACGCGACCCGCGGCCCATGCAGGAGGCCGGATACGATCACCTGCCCCGTCCCCTGCCTTACGACGACCTGCTCGTCGAAAAGCCGATGCGCCGCGCGATGATGGCCGCCTTCCGCGATCGTCCCGCCGCCGCTCGCGGCTGAGTCGGAACAAGCGCGGAATCCGGCCGTTTCCTATCCAACTCGCATCCGGACGAGGCACGCGCTTATGACCGATTGGGTTTCCCCCAGGCTTGTTTTCGCAGCCCTTTTGCTGTCCGCAGGCCCGGCCGTCGCCCAGGTTGCGGCACCCGGCACCCCCGCGCCGGCCGGCGCCTCGGACAAGGCGCACGACAACGCCCTCTCCGCCGACATGGAAGCCTCGCTCCGCAAGGCCGGCTTCACCGACCTCGAGGTGATGCCGAATTCGATCCTGGTCCGTGGCAAGGACAAGTCGGGCAACCCGGTCGCGATGGTGCTCAACCCGAATTCGATGACCGAGGTCGTGGCGCTCGACCCGCACAGCGGCTCGGCCGCCGGCGGCGACGGCGCCAAGGCGCCCCTGACCGGCAGCTCCGCCTTCGCGACCGTGCTGCCGACGGCGCGGCTCGCCTCGACGCTGATCGGGCTCAAGGTGCGCGATCTCGACGGGCAGGAGATCGGCACGGTCAAGGACCTCGCCGTCGATCACGGCGGCATCCAGGCCTACATCATCGGCACCGGCGGCGTGCTCGGCATCGGCGACCATTACGTCGCGGTGGCGCCCGTCGCGATCACGCTGATCTACGACCAGTCGGCGAACAGCTACCGCGCGACGATGAACGCCACCGCCGAACAGCTGAAGGCGGCGCCGGCGTTCACCTACGAAGGCTCGTTCAAGGCCGAGCGTCAGTAGGCGGGCTTGACGGCCGCACGTCCAGGCGGTCCATCGGCGGCATGCTCGATGCCCCGCCGTCCAGCCTCGCCGAAGCGGTCGCCGTCAACCTCATCGCCGTGCTCGTCGCGGTGCGGGAGGACCAGCCGCGCGTGCTGACGATCGGCGGCGGCTCGCTGCCCTCCGGCCCGTTCGAGCTGGCGCACCGCTCGCTGCAGTCGGGCCTGCGCGACTGGGTCGAGCAGCAGACGCGCCGGCCGATCGGCTACGTCGAGCAGCTCTATACGTTCGCCGACAGGGACCGCGTCGGCGAGACCGACCAGCGCATGGTGTCGATCAGCTATCTCGGCCTCACCCGCGAGGAGAAAGCCGCCGCCGCGACGCCGTCCTCGTGGCACGATTGGTACGCCTTCTTTCCCTGGGAGGATCGCCGCACCGACGCGCCGGCACGCGACGCGGCGCTGGCCGACGCGCTCGCGCGCTGGGTCGCCGCCGATGCGGGCGACCGGGCGGCGCGCGCGCAGAGGGTCGCCGTCAGCTTCGGCCACGAGCCGTTCGGCTGGAACGAGGAGTTGGTGCTGCAGCGCTACGAGCTGCTCTTCGAGGCCGGGCTGATCCCCGAGGCCGGCGGCGAAGGCACGCTCGGCCGGCGCATGACCGGCGACCACCGCCGCATCCTGGCCACCGGCATCGCCAGGCTGCGCGGCAAGATCAAGTACAGGCCGGTGGTCTTCGAGCTGATGCCGTCGACCTTCACGCTGTATCAGCTGCAGCGCAGCGTCGAGGCGCTGGCCGGCCGTCGCCTGCACAAGCAGAATTTTCGCCGCCTCATCGAGCAGCAGGATCTCGTCGAGGAGACCGGCAAGCTCGCGACCGACACCGGCGGCCGGCCGGCCAAGCTCTTCACCTTCCGCCGCGACGTGCTCGCCGCGCGCGCCGTCGCCGGCTCGAAGCTGCCGCTGGCCGGCGGGTAAAGCCCGCCGGTCGGCGCATTGATCCGCCGCCGCGGGGACGCGAAGGTGCCGGCGATTCAACCGGAGCCCAAGATGAGCGACCTCTACGGATCGACCCACCGTGCGCTGCAGGAGCAGCATGGCACGGGACGCCTCGCCGACATGCTGGAGGCGATGGCGCATCCGGAATTCGACGAGGCGGACGCGGCCTTCATCCGCTCGGCCACGATGTTCTTCCTCAGCACCGTGGACGACCAGGGACGTCCCACCGTCTCGTACAAAGGCGGCGCGCCCGGTTTCGTGCGCCTGACCGGGCCGAGCGAGCTCGTCTTTCCCTCCTACGACGGCAACGGCATGTTCCTGTCGC
>CAZZZM010000107.1:0-9472 GCA_964658465.1 uncultured Nakamurella sp. | reverse complement strand
GAACGAGACGTCGTAGGCGCGCATGATGTCGCAGATCTCGTCGAACCGTTCGTAGAGAAACGATTCCTTGTGGTGCGCCAGGCACCAGCGCGCCATGATCGAGCCGCCGCGCGAGACGATGCCGGTGGTGCGCTTGGCGGTGAGCGGCACCCACGGCAGGCGCACGCCGGCGTGGATGGTGAAGTAGTCGACCCCCTGCTCGGCCTGCTCGATCAGCGTGTCGCGGAACACCTCCCAGGTCAGCTTGATCGGGTCGCCGTCGACCTTCTCCAGCGCCTGGTAGATCGGCACGGTGCCGATCGGCACCGGCGAGTTGCGCAGGATCCAGTCGCGGATGTTGTGGATGTTGCGGCCGGTCGACAGGTCCATCACCGTGTCGGCGCCCCAGCGCGTCGCCCACACCAGCTTCTCGACCTCCTCGGCCACCGAGGAGGTGACGGCGGAATTGCCGATGTTGGCGTTGACCTTCACGAGGAAGTTGCGGCCGATGATCATCGGCTCGAGCTCGGGATGGTTGATGTTGGCGGGGATGATGGCGCGGCCGCGGGCGATCTCATCGCGCACGAACTCCGGCGTCACGAAGGCGGGGATCGACGCGCCGAAGCTCTCGCCGTCGGCGAGCGCCACCTCGGCGCCATCGACCGCTTTTTCACGCGCGAGGTTCTCGCGCGCGGCGACGTAGATCATCTCCTCGGTGATGATCCCGGCGCGGGCGAACTCGTATTGGGTGGCACGCTGGCCGGGCTTGGCGCGCAGCGGCGAGGTGTTGGCCGGGCACGGCGGCACCAGCTTGTCGGCGCCGACGTTGCCGTTGTCCTCCGGCTTCACGGCGCGGCCCTGGTAGACCTCGAAGCCGCGGGCGGCGAGCCAGTCGGCGCGCGGGCGCGGCAGGCCGGCCGAGAGATCGGGCACGAACCCGTCAGCCGTGTAGGGGCCGGAGGCGTCGTAGACGCGCACCGGCGGCTCCTTGGCGCTCTCGTGCAGCGCGATCTCGCGGAACGGCACCGCGATGGCCGCATGGCCGGGCGCCGGTGCATAGACCTTGCGCGAGCCGACGAGCGGGCCGGTGGTCACGCTCTCGGGCACCAGGGACTTCGGGTTGGGCTGGTAGTTCATCGTGCGTCCTTCTCACGGTCGAGGGACGCAGAGGCTGGCGGCGCGAACGCGGAACCCGTCCGCGGCTGGTCTCGCTGAGGCCGGTCCCTGCGCTGGCATTACCCAGGTTCAGGTTCGAAGGGACTCTCTCAGCCGCCGTTGCCGGCAGCACCCCTCGGCTCACCCGGCAAGGTAGCGAGCCGGAGCGGCGGACGCAACAGCCCAGACGGGCGGAATGCCGGGGTGGCCGCGGGGCGAATGCCGGGCGGGGCGCGTCGCGTGTCGACGGCCGCGGCCGTCAGGTGCCGGTCGGCTTGGCGACCTGCTGCAAGCGCGTGCCGCCCGACGCGGCGAACAGGTTGGCAAGCGTCGGCGCGAGGTCACCGAGCTTCGCCGCGAGGCTCGCGAGCGCCTGCAAATGGGCGACCGTGAGCTGCGCCGGGTCGTTGGGAATATCATTTGCCACAGCAGGCGCTGGCTTCGTCGCGGGCTCCTCGGTGCCGCCGTCCGAGGCGATCTTCGCCATAGGGGCGGGGCCGGAGACACCGCCAGTCGTCGCACTCATCACCTGCGCGGCGTTCTGCAAGATGAGGAGCACCTGCGGCAGGTCGGCGGCGATCGTGGAGAGCGGCAGATCGAGCATACCGGTCGGCAGCGCCGGGAGCCCCATGTCACCGTTGAAGAAGCCGCCCGACTGCGCCGCCTTGGTGCCCTTGATCGGCACCGTGGCTTGCACGCGGCCGAGGATCGCGATCGCGCCTCCAATGACGGGACCGGCGACCTGCAAGATCTTGACGACCCAATCGGTCGCCACCGAGGGGTCGATGACCCTCGCCGCGGGGAAGAACAGCGAGAGAAGCGGCAGCGCGACGGCGATCAGGCCGCCGATGACGCCCTTCGACAGGTACCAGGGCTTGGCATCGGCCGACGGCGCGACGGGTGTCGGAACATTGGTCGGACTGGTGTTCGCCATGGTCCCCTCGGACGTTTTGTTGGTGACGGTGGATACGATCGGCAACCGCAGCACGGCTTGAAGCACGCTCTCGACCGCCTCGGGCGCGACGCCGGCGCGGTTGGTGAAGACGCCGGCGTAATAGCTCTGTCCCCGGCGCACGGGGATTCTCGCGCCGCGCGTATCGGCGAGTACGGGCAGCGACGCCCATTCCTGCGCCAGGCCGAGGCCGAACTGAACCATGGTCAGCGCACCGGACATGAAGCCGGTAAAGCCGCGCCGCTTGAGCAATTCGAAGCCGAGAAGATCCTGCAGGTCCGGCGTGAATATCTCGCGGCCGCTGAGCCCGAGCGCTTTTACGAGCGACGCGAGCGTCGCCGGCATGAACTGGTAGCGGCCTGCTGCCGACGATCCGTAGGTGCGCCCCCAAACTCTCTGGTTGGCCATCAGCTCGTTCAGAGACATCGTGGTGATCGGCTTGGCCAGACGATCCTGATGATTGCCGTAGATCGTCAGGTAGCCCCTGGCGGATTCCGACGACTCGAAAGTCGAGATGAAATCGAGCAGCTTGGCGGCTGCAGCGGAGAGCGACGGGTTCATTGCGCAATGCCTCGCGATGGCCCTGGTCAATGTTGCGGGTTCGACATTACTGATGTCGTCGCCTGAACACGGCCGCACGACAGTTCGCTTTAGTGCGGGAAGTATGACATGTCATTTATACAATGGATTATATAGACGTTTGGATTAAGTCCAACGTCGGGCGCATAACAATGGGGCCGCCGGGCGCTCGATCCGAAACGAAAATGCGCGCCGGATGAACCGACGCGCATCACGTCTGCCGCGGAGGCCGTGCGCCGCTTGCGGCTACCACTCGCCGTACATCGGCCGGCGCGCGCTCTTCCAGGGCTCGTCGAACTGCACGCGGTGCAGTGCAACAAGACCGACGTTGATGTCGCGGATCAACCGGCGCAGGCTGGCGCCGAAGCTGTTGATGTGATCGAAAAACTGTCCCGATTGGTTGCGGACCATAAGACCCTCCTGGTCGTTCGGGCATGTCGTCGCCCTCGGTCGGGATATGGCGCCGGGCGCAAAATCGTGCCAACTAAAAGCGCCAGCGACTTGATAAGGTGAGCTTATCGTCATGCGCCGCCTGCCGCCACTCGCCGCCGTCCGCGTCTTCGAGTGTGCGGCGCGGCATGAGAACTTCACCACGGCGGCCGCCGAGCTCGGCATGAGCCAGGCGGCGGTGAGCTACCAGATCCGCCAGCTCGAGGACCGGCTCGGCGTGCCGCTGTTCCGCCGCGAGCGGCGCCGCGTCCTGCTCACCGAGGCCGGGCGCCGCGTCGCGCTCGCCGCCTCGCGCGCCTTCGATGCGCTCGACGCCGCCTTCGCCGAGCTGCGCAGCGAGGACGAGAGCCTCCTGACGATCTCGGCGCCGCAGACCTTCGCCAACGAATGGCTGGCGTGGAAGCTCGGCGCCTTCCAGACGGCGCATCCCGGCATCGCCGTGCGGCTGCTCGTCGACGACCTGCTGGTCGATTTCTCGGCGAGCCAGGTCGACGTGGCGATCCGCGGCGGCTTCGGGCGCTGGCCCGGTTTGACCACGGACCATCTGATCACCATCGACGTCACGCCGATGGCGAGCCCGGCGCTGCTGCGCCGGCTCGGGCGCCCGAGCAAGGAGGCGCTGCTCGACCTGCCGCTGATCAGCCCGGACAATGCGGAATGGCCGCTGTGGCTGGCCAAGGCCGGCGTCAAGGTGCCGCCGGGCCCGCTGCGCCGCGGCGTCAGCATGACGTCGCAGGCCAACGACGGCAACGCGGCGATCGCCGGACAGGGGATCGCGATCCTCACGCCGTTCTTCTGGCGCACCGCGCTCGCCGAGCGGCGGCTGGTGCGGCTGTTCGACTTGGCGGCCAGCGACGGGCGCGCCTACTGGCTCGTCTGCCCCGAGCAGCGCCGCGGCGTCGCCAAGATCAAGCGCTTCCGCGAATGGCTGACGGCCGAGATCGAGCGCGACCTCGGCCGTTGAAGCCTAGGGCAGGTTGGTGAAGAGCAGCGGGATGCCGGCCATCGGCTTCGTCGTGTCGAGCACGAAGTTGAAGGCGATCTGCGGTTGGATGACCTGCGAGGTGTTGTGACCTTCGACCGAGAAGGCGCAGCCGGCGATGATGCCGAAATAGTCGTTGAAATTGTACTCGAAGGCCGGCGCCAGCTGCAGGTCGTCGAACGTGCCGCCGCGCAGGTAGGTGGACGTGCCGCCGGTGAAGCCGGTGGCGACGCTCGAGCGCCCGGCCGCGAGCTGGATGTCGTTCGAGAAAACGAGCCTCTGGGTGATCGAATATTCGACGCTGACGCCCGTGGTGCCGGAGATGCCGCTGTAGCCGATGCCCTGGAAGCCGAAGCTCGTGCCGAAGGACGAGATGTTGCTGATCGGCACCGAGCCGAGCGGGACGGCGCCGTTCAGCCACACGCGGACGCGCACCGGGTGCTGGCTCTGGCCGTAGAGCAGCGACTGCGCCAACAGGCCGAGACGCGCGCGATAGGTGCCCGCCCCCTGCCCGTCGACGCCGCTGTAGAGGTTCTGGTAGCGCCCGGTCGGCACGTCGACACCGGCCGAGAAGGTGATCGACGGCTTGCCGGTCTTCTTGTCCTGGTCGAGGAAGCGGTACTCGAGCTCGATCGGCAGGTCGCCGACCTGGCTGCCGGAGTTGAAGCCGAGCCGGTCCTCGTTGATCTGCGACTGCGGCAGCAGCTCGATCGAGAGATGGTCGGTGATGCCGTATTTGATCAGGGTCAGCGTGGCGGTCGAGGACGTCGCGTCGGTGACCGGTGCCAGGCCGCCGCGCGGGCTGTACTTGCCGGGGTTGAACGTCTGGATCACGTAGGGCTCGAAGGCATAGAGGCCGGCCTTCGGCACCGCCGGCGACGGCGACAGCAGCGACCCCGTGTAGAAGGGGTCGATGCCGAGATCGGAGTTTGGAAGCGCCTCCGCCTGCCCGGCGCGCGCCGCGCCGGCCCAGAGGAGGAGCGATGCCGCGATCAAAACCCGCGTCGCCCTGCCCGCGACGCGGACGCTAGCCGCCGCGGCGAGCCGTCTCTCAAATGTGCCCATGAAAGCCCCCGCTTCCCGAGTCGCCCGCCAATAATGCGAACGCCGGAAAGTCTAGGCCGACCAACGCACGGTGGTTGATCAAACTTTAGGCCGTGTCGACATTCTTTCGGATATGTGACCGAAATACTTCGTGGCATGCCGGGTGCATACTTGTCGGGTCCCGGACTTGAAGCGAGGATAACGATGGATACGGCTGCACTTACTGCTCGAAAGTCTGTCGCCGACATCGTCGCCAGCGGCGAGGGCGAGGAGACGATGTCGAAGACGCTCGGCCTGTCGAGCATCACGGCCATGGGCATCGGCGCGATCATCGGCGCCGGCATCTTCGTTTTGACCGGAACCGCTGCAGCGCAATATGCCGGGCCGGCGATCATGCTGTCCTTCGTGCTCGGCGGCGTCGCCTGCGCCTTCGTCGGGCTGTGCTATTCCGAGCTCGCCGCGATGCTGCCCGTCGCCGGCTCGAGCTACACCTACACCTACGCGACGCTGGGCGAGATCTTCGCCTGGATCATCGGCTGGGACCTGATCCTCGAATATGCGATGGGCGCCGCCACCGTGGCGGTCGGCTGGTCGGGCTACATCGTCAGCCTGCTGAAGAACGTCGGCATCGTCATCCCGCCGCAATTCACCAACTCGCCCGGCATGCCGGTCAAGTTCTCCGACGGCTCGACGGGCACCGCGCTGATCAACCTGCCGGCCGTGTTCATCGTCGCCGCGCTCACCTTGATGCTCATCATGGGCACCAAGGAATCGGCGCGGCTCAACAACATCATGGTCGCGGTGAAGCTCACCGTCGTCCTCGCCTTCATCGCCCTCGGCGCGGCCTTCGTGAAGGCCGGCAACTGGCATCCGCTCATCCCGGCCAACACCGGCGAGTTCGGCCATTACGGCTGGAGCGGCATCCTGCGCGGCTCGTCGGTGGTGTTCTTCGCCTTCATCGGCTTCGACGCGGTGTCGACCGCCGCGCAGGAGGCGCGCAACCCGCAGAAGGACATGCCGAAGGGCATCCTCGGCGCCTTGTTCGTCTGCACGCTGCTCTACATCGCCGTCGCCGCGGTGCTGACCGGCCTCGTGCCGTACGCCCAGCTCAACGTCTCCGACCCGATCGCCAAGGGCGTCGACGTCATCGGGCTCACCTGGTTCTCGATCCTGATCAAGATCGGCGCGCTCACCGGCCTCACCACCGTGATCCTGGTGCTGCTCTACGGGCAGAGCCGCATCTTCTACACGATGTCGCACGACGGGCTGCTGCCCGGCATGTTCTCGAAGATCCATCCGCGCCTGCAGACGCCCTACCTCAGCCAGGCACTGATCGGCACGCTCGTCGCGGTCGTCGCCGCCTTCGTGCCGATCGGCATTCTCGGCGAGATGGTGTCGATCGGCACGCTGCTCGCCTTCGTGCTGGTCTGCGGCGCGGTGATCTACCTGCGCCGGAGCGATGCCGATGTGCATCGCCCCTTCCGGGTGCCGGGCGTCCCGGTGGTGCCGCTTCTCGGCATCGGCTTCTGCCTCGTGCTGATGGCCGGCCTGCCGCTGGCCACCTGGGCGCGCCTCGTCGTCTGGCTGGTGATCGGCTTGGTCATCTACTTCAGCTACAGCCGCTCGCATTCCGCCATGCGCGGCAAGGAGGGCGCGGCGAAGATCGGCGCCTGAGGCGCACTATCGCCTCCCGCGAAGCGTCGGCGGTAGCCGGCTCGACGAGATGCTCGGCCTATTGGCCGAGCTTCTGCTTCCACTGCGCCGCGGTGAAGGCGCCGACGCCGAGCGGCAGGCCGGGGCCGAACGCGCCGGCGCGCTTGAGCGGCACGACGACGGGGTCGAAGCCGGCCTGGCGCACCAGCGCCGAGCCCACCTCGATCGCCTTCGCATCGTCGCTGGCGAGCGGAATGGCGATGCCCTGGTGCGCCTTGTCGACCATGTCGGTGTAATGGATGGCATTGAAGCCGCGCACGAGATGCGTGTCGGGCAGCAGCGCCTGCGAATAGAGCCCGATGCCCTTGGCGCGCACCTCCTTGCCGAGGGCCTCGCCGTCCCGCTTGTCGATCGCGTTCGAGGCATCGAGCACGACCTTGCCCTTCAGCGCGGCGCCGTCGGCCTTGGCGATCTCCGCGAAGGCCGTATAGGGCACGGCGATGAGCACGACGTCGCCGAACGCCGCCGCCTCGGCCGGCGTGCCGGTTCGCGCGTTCGGGCCGGCCTTGGCGGCGAGCGCCTTCAGCTCGTCGGGGTGGCGCGAGGAAAACATCACCTCGTCGCCCGCCTTGGCCCAGACGGTACCGAGCGTGCCGCCGACGTTTCCGGCGCCGATGATGCCGATCTTGTAATGCGCCGGTTCGGCGTGCGCCTGGGCGGCCCCCAAGGCGGCGACGACGGACGCGAGGGCGAGAAACATGCGGCGTGTCATGGCGGCTCCTGACGCGGGATTGCGCAACGCGGCAGCATTCACCGGGTTCGAGCGCCTCGCGCGCGTTTGATCCCGCCGCGGCTCGCGGCCACGAAGCGCGGCGGCGCCTCGCCGCTCGTTGCCGGTCCTACGAGACCGCCGGGTAGAGCTTGTTGACGATCGCGAGGATCACCAGCATGGCGACGCCGAGCCCGAGGCTCCAGGCCACCAGCTTGATCTCGATCGGCAGCAGCGGCTCGTAGGGCGCGGTCTGCATCTCCTGCTTCAGGTCGTTCGGCATCCGACAATCCTTTCCTTTTTCGATGTCATGTCTCGACGGCCGGACCGAAGGCCCGGAACCGTCGGCGGCAGTTTGATCCTCAACCCGCGATCGGCGGCTTGACCCCGGCGAAGAACAGCCACGAGATCAGCAGTCCCACCCAGATCACGAAGCCGAACAGGCTGACGACGTAGACCGCCGCGAGCTTGCCGATGCCGGCCGCCCACAGGCGCTTGAAGTCCGACAGGAGCCCGATCGAGAAGAAGGTGAGGATGAAGAAGATCACCCGGAAATTGTTGGCGACCTTCACCGAGGCGGCCAGGGCGGCCTGCGTCGGCTTCGAGCCGGTGAGCGCCACCGCGAGGACGACGCCGAAGGCGAGCGCGAAGCCGATGATGAACTTCGGGAAGCGCTGCCAGATCTCGATCGGCCGCGCCTTCTCCTGGTCGGTGTTGATGTAGCGCGTCCAGATGAACGCGAGGATGAAGGCCCAGACGCCGATGAAGACGTCGATGAAGATCTTGATCGCCGTCGTCACCGCGAGCAGCGAGTCCTTCTGGTAGACGACGCCGTTGGCCGCATTCTTGGCGACGATGAGCGCGTCGGTGATGCCGCCGGCCGCGACCGCGCCGCCATCCGTCTTGACGGCGAGGCCCATCCAGGCCGCGGCAACGAGCGGCTCGTGCCAGAGGAAGGTCTGCGCGAGGAACGGCAGCAGGAGCACCTCGACGACGGCGAAGATGACGACGAGCGAGGAGACGAGGATCGGCACGTCGGGCCGCGCGCGGATGGCGCTGCCGGTGGCGATCGCCGCCGCCACGCCGCAGATCGAGATGCCGGAGGCGAGCGGCACCGCGAATTCGCGATTGAACTTAAAATAGCGCCGCGCGACGTAATACACGACCGCCCAGTAGATGAGGTAGGCCTCGACGATGGCGGCGATGCCGCGCAGCGCGACGGTCGAGGCGAAGTTGAGCTTGCCGGCGAACGTCGTGGCGAGGAAGGCGCCGAGCACGACGACCGCGACCTTGATGTAGAGCTCCGGCCGCGCCGCCTCGCGCAGCCAGTCGGCGAGCCGCGGGAAGCCGTTGGCGATGACGATGCCGACGAGCAGCGCGACGATGAAGCCGCCTTCGTTGGTGAGACGCAGCGACCAGTCGATGCCGAATTTCTTGAAATCGCCCGGCGTGACGGCGGCGAAATGCGCATAGGAGCCGACGAGCCAGCTCGCGTAGGCGAGCGCGAAGAGCGCGGCGATGCGCGGCGCGAACCGGCGCGCCTGGAGCCCCAGCAGCGTCGCGCCGCCGGTCAGGACGCCGACGAGGACGACGAAGGTCAGCGCGAGGCTGCCGGCGCCGCCGAGGCCGGCGAAGAGCTTCGAGGCCGGCGCCAGCGACTTGGCGATGTCGGTGTAGACGGAGGAGGCGACGACCCAGCCGATGAGATCGGTGCCGCTCGCCGCCCCGACGATGGCGAGGCCGACAACGAGCAGGCCGAGGACCAGCGCGAGGACATCCTCGGTCAGCGGCGCCGCCACCTTGGTGATGGGAAGAGCTGTATCCGACACTGATTCCGCCTCGACGATTGCGCTATACGTAAGATGTTATTGTCGAAGCGGCGGGGATTTGTTTGGCTTTGTTGATGAGC
>CAZZZM010000106.1:2305-9489 GCA_964658465.1 uncultured Nakamurella sp. | reverse complement strand
GGAAAGTAATCTTATTCAGAGTTGACGAGTCCGGCGCTGGTCTCTACCTTGCTTGGAGGGCAGCAGAGGACATCGAACATGTGCGGCATCGTCGGCTTGTTCCTCAAGACGAAGAGGTACGAAGATCGGCTCGGCGAGCTGACCGCAGCCATGCTGGCGACGATGTCGGATCGCGGGCCGGACAGCGCTGGCTTCGCCGTGTATGGCGCGGCGGTCGACGGCGTGAAGCTGACCCTCAGGGGCCCGAGCGGCAGCCACGTCGCCAAAGCGGTCGCCGGCCTCGAGGAGGCCTATCGCCGCAAGTTCAGCGCGACGGCGCGCGACACGCACAGCGTCGTCCTCGTTCCGGAGGGGCAGGAGGCGGAGGTCCGCGCCTGGCTCGAGGCGAACCATCCGGACATCGACATCGTCAGCGCCGGGCGCCGGATCGAAATGTACAAGGAGGTCGGCCTGCCCGCGGATGTCGCGGCGCGTTTCGGGCTGGCGTCGATGCGCGGCACCCACGCGATCGGCCATACGCGCATGGCGACCGAGAGCCGCGTCACCACGAACGGCGCGCATCCCTTCACGACCGGCGCCGACCAGTGCCTCGTGCACAATGGTTCGCTGTCGAACCACAACGGCCTGCGTCGCGAGCTGCAGCGCGACGGCCTGCGGTTCAAGACGGAGAACGACACCGAGGTCGCCGCCGGCTACCTGAGCTGGCGGATGGCCAAGGGCGACAGCCTGAAGGGCGCGCTCGACAAGAGCCTCGAGGATCTCGACGGCTTCTTCACCTTCGTCGTCGGCACCGAGACGGGGTTCGCCGTCGTCCGCGATCCGATCGCCTGCAAGCCGGCCGTCATGGCCGAGACCGAGGATTACGTGGCGTTCGGGTCCGAATATCGCGCCCTGGTGTCGCTGCCCGGCATCGACGCCGCTCACGTGTTCGAGCCCGAGCCCGCGCATGTCTATTCCTGGGAGCGCCATTGATGCCGACCGTCGATCTTCGCCAGACGTCGGTCCGTGACCTCAACCAGGCCCTGCACGGGCTGCGCGTCGACACCAACGAAACGCATTGGCTCGTGGCGCATCCCGAAGGCCGCCACGCGATCGCCTCCGGGCTCGACGTTCCCGTCACCGTCGAGATCGACGGCAACGTCGGCTATTACTGCGCCGGCATGAACAAGGAGGCGAACGTCCTCATCCGCGGGAGCGCGGGTCCTGGGGTCGCCGAGAACATGATGTCCGGCGCCGTCCACGTACACGGAGATGCCAGCCAGTCGGCAGGCGCGACCGCCCACGGCGGCCTTCTCGTCATCGACGGCAATGCCGGCGCCCGCTGCGGCATTTCGATGAAGGGCATCGACATCGTCGTCAAAGGCTCCATCGGGCACATGTCGGCGTTCATGGCGCAGGCCGGGACGCTCACGGTCCTCGGCGATGCCGGCGAAGCGCTCGGCGACTCGCTCTACGAGGCGAAGCTTTTCGTGCGCGGCTCGGTGAAGAGCCTCGGCGCCGATTGCATCGAGAAGGAGATGCGCGACGAGCACCGCGCCGTCCTCCACGAGCGCCTCAAGGCCGCCGGGCTCAACGGCGACATCGATATCAACGAGTTCCGCCGCTACGGCTCGGCGCGCCGGCTCTATCATTTCCACGTCGACAACGCGGGTGCCTACTGATGGATGAGCGCGTGCGCACCGTTCGGACCCAGCCGCGGTATTCCGCGACGTTCGACCCCGCGACGATGGCGGAGATCCGCCGGGCCGCGGCGACCGGCATCTACGACATCCGCGGCGCCGGCGCGAAGCGCAAGCTGCCGCATTTCGACGACCTGCTGTTCCTCGGCGCCTCGATCAGCCGCTATCCGCTCGAAGGCTATCGCGAGAAGTGCGGCACCGACGTCGTGCTCGGCACCCGGCATGCGAAGAAGCCGATCGTTCTGAAGACCCCGGTCACGATCGCCGGCATGAGCTTCGGCTCGCTGTCGGCGAATGCCAAGGAGGCGCTCGGCCGCGGGGCGACGCTTGCCGGCACGTCGACGACGACCGGCGACGGCGGCATGACGCAGGAGGAGCGCGGTCACTCCCAGACGCTCGTCTATCAGTACCTGCCCTCGCGCTACGGCATGAACCCGGACGACCTGCGCAAGGCGGACGCGATCGAGATCGTCATCGGCCAGGGCGCGAAGCCCGGCGGCGGCGGCATGCTGCTCGGCCAGAAGATCACCGACCGCGTCGCCGCGATGCGCTCGCTGCCGCCCGGCATCGACCAGCGCTCCGCGTGCCGTCACCCCGATTGGACCGGCCCCGACGACCTCGAGATCAAGATCGAGGAATTGCGCGAGATCACCGATTGGGAGAAGCCGATCTACGTGAAGGTCGGCGCGAGCCGCCCGTATTACGACACCGCGCTCGCCGTGAAGTCGGGCGCCGATGTCGTCGTCATCGACGGCATGCAGGGCGGCACGGCCGCGACCCAGGACGTGTTCATCGAGAACGTCGGCATCCCGACGCTCGCGGCGATCCGCCCGGCGGTGCAGGCGCTGCAGGATCTCGGCCTGCACCGCAAGGTGCAGCTGATCGTCTCCGGCGGCATCCGCTCCGGCGCCGATGTCGCGAAAGCCCTGGCGCTCGGGGCCGACGCGGTGGCGATCGGCACCGCCGCCCTCATCGCGCTCGGCGACAACGATCCGGCGTTCGAGGCCGAGTACCAGGAGCTGGGGACCACGGCGGGCGCCTACGACGACTGGCACGAGGGTCGCGACCCCGCCGGCATCACGACGCAGGACCCCGACCTCGCCGCGCGGCTCGACCCCGTCCTGGGGGGGCGCCGGCTTGCTAATTATCTCGCGGTGATGACGCTCGAGGCCCAGACCATCGCGCGGGCCTGCGGCAAGTCGCATCTGCACAATCTGGAGCCCGAAGACCTCGTCGCCCTGACGATCGAGGCCGCGGCCATGGCCGGCGTCCCGATCGCCGGGACGAGCTGGATCCCGGGGAAGACCGGATTTTGACAGACTAGGCCGCCCGTCGAGCGGTCTCGCACAGCGCGTGAGGGTCGAATGCAGGATCTCGGTGCGGCCGCCAAGGAGCGCGGCATCAAGTATTTTCTGATCTCCTACACCGACCTGTTCGGCGTCCAGCGCGCCAAGCTCGTGCCGGCCTCGGCGATCAACGCGATGGTCGAGGACGGCGCCGGCTTCGCGGGCTTCGCCACCTGGCTCGACATGACGCCGGCCGACCCCGACCTCTTCGCGCGGCCCGATCCCGCCAGCCTGATCCAGCTGCCGTGGAAGCCGGAGGTCGGCTGGCTCGCAGCCGATCTCTGGATGAACGGCCAGGAGGTCGAGCAGGGGCCGCGCAACATCCTTCGTCGTCTCATCAAGGATGCGGCCAAGGACGGCCTCCAGATGAAGACCGGCGTCGAGTGCGAGTTCTTCCTGATCAGCCCGTGCGGATCGAAGCCGGCCGACGAGGCGGACCAGCAGGCCAAGCCCTGCTACGATCAATCCGCCCTGATGCGCCGCTACGAGGTGATCACGGAAATCTGCGACGCGATGCTGTCGCTTGGTTGGAAGCCCTACCAGAACGATCACGAGGACGCCAACGGCCAGTTCGAGATGAACTGGGACTACGACGATGCTCTCGTCACGGCGGACCGGCACGCGTTCTTCAAATACATGACGCGCTCGATCGCCGAGAAGCATGGCTTCCGCGCCACCTTCATGCCGAAGCCGTTCGCGAACCTGACCGGCTCCGGATGCCATGCCCACATCTCGATGTGGCGGGACGGCAAGAACGCCTTCGCCGACAAGGGCGACAAGCTCGGCATGTCGCGGACGGCCTACAGCTTCATCGGCGGCCTCATCCATTCCGCCGAGGCGTTGGCGGCGATCACCAACCCGACGGTGAATTCGTACAAGAGGATCAATGCGCCGCGCACGCTCTCCGGTGCGACCTGGTCGCCGAACTCGGTCACCTACACGGGCAACAATCGGACCCATATGATCCGCATCCCCGACGGCGGGCGTCTCGAGTTCCGCCTCGCCGACGGGGCCGCGAACCCCTATCTCCTGCAGGCGGCGATCCTCGCCGCCGGGCTCGACGGCATCCGCAACGAGCGCGATCCCGGCAAGCGTCTCGACATCAACATGTACACCGACGGCCATCTCGCCGGCGACGTGAAGAAACTGCCGCTAAACATGCTCGACGCGATGCGCGCGCTGGGGCAGTCGGACGTCCTGGCGCACGCCTTCGGCAGCTTCGTGCCGGCTTATCTCAAGCTGAAGCACGACGAATGGAACGACTATTCCAAGCATCTCACGCAGTGGGAGCGCGACAACACGCTCGACTGCTAGCCTGACAACGCCTCCCCCGCGAGGCGCAGCGCTGGCATCAGGCCGGCGCGTCAAAACCTCTGCGAGATGCCGGCATAGAGCTGGAGGTCCGGCGCGTCCTTGTTGAGGCCGACGTTGGCGCCGACATCGAGCTGGGTCGACGGCTTGATGAGGTAGGCCAAGGCGAAATCCGCTGTGAGGATCGTCGGCGTGGTGCGGTCGGTGCTGACCGAGGAATAGAACTCGCCGGACGCCGTGAGGTTCTTGAGGCCGGGGACCTCGTGCGAGAGCATCGCGATGTTGACGAAGTTCGGATGAAGCAGCGTGTCGTTGCCGCCGCGAAGCATATCGACTTCGGTCTGCAGCCCCAGCGCGAAGTCGTGCGGAAGCTTGATCTGCGACGTCAGGATGCCGCCGCCCTCGACGGCGTTGTCGCCGAGCGCCAGGCTGGCGGCATCGTCCGCCGGCAGCTTGACGTAGGGCACGAACGCCAATGCCACGTCGCCGCCGTCGTCGCCGATGAGGTTGACCTTGGCGCGAAAGAAGACGTCGCCGAACCCGGTGAGGTCGCGCGCCGATCGAGGATTGGCGTCCTTGCTCTGGCGGACGAACTCGTCGCCGTTCAACGTCATCTCGAGATCGACGTTCGACAGGATCCCGAGCTTGATCGTCGGATCCAGATATTCGAACGCGCGATCCGTGACGCCCTGCACGTCGGTCCGGAAATAGTTCACGAAGTCGCTTTCGACGTCGAGATGGCCGGCGTCTATCGTGAACGGCGAGGTGATCTTGCTCGGGCGGTCGGGATTGTAATCGCGCAGGTCCGTGTCGGGCGCCGGATTGAAAAGCGAGTAGGCGCTTTTGGCGCTGCCCGCACTGCCGCCGCTCTCGTCCGCACGGGCGCCGGTCCAGACGCCTTGCGCCAGTACACACGTCAGTGCAACGCGTCGCCAAGCCGAAACCGATGCGATCACCTTGGCCATCGTGATCAATAGTCTCTCGAATAGAGCGGAGAGGCTATACGCATCAGCGAGCCGCTTCCACTCTAGACGAGCCGAAATGCCGCAAGTTCTTGGACTGTGACATTTCCACGAGCGTGCAGCGCGCCGGGAGGAGTGGCGCGAGGCTCGGCAGCGTCGCGCCACGACGCCGGCGCTACGCGAATTCACGTATATGTCCTCGGCCGGCGGCGGTGCAGCTTGATCCGACACCCTCTCGGGAGATCAAGCATGGTCGACGTAGCAGGTGGTTTTGCGCCGGGCGATTCGGCGGAGCTTGCGGCACCGAAGCGAAAATTCAATCGCCTGGTCGCCAATCCGGTCCTCGAAGATTACTCGCTGCGCTACGCGCCGAAGAGCTTCCGACGCTGGTCGGAATATGCCGTCGCCACGGCCGCGCTCGGCGGCATCGCCTATATGGCGGACCAGGCGATCGGCGGCTCGCTCGTCGTGCAGTTCGGCTTCGCCAACGCGTTCTGGGGCATCCTCGCCGCCGCACTCGTCATCTTCGTCACCGGCATCCCGATCGCCTATTATTCCGCGAAGTACAACGTCGACGTCGACCTCCTGACGCGCGGTGCCGGCTTCGGCTATCTCGGCTCGACGCTGACGTCGCTGATCTATGCCTCGTTCACGTTCATCTTCTTCGCGCTCGAAGGGTCGATCATGGCCCAGGCGTTCAACATCTACTTCGGCATCCCGCTGTGGCTCGGCTACCTGCTCGGCTCGCTCCTCGTCATCCCGCTCGTGGTCTTCGGCATGACGCTGCTCTCGAAGCTGCAGGTGTGGACCCAGCCGCTGTGGCTGCTGCTCCTCTTCGCGCCACCGGTCGCCGTCGTGATCCGCGACCCCAAGGCGGTGGCCGACTGGACCGCCTTCGCCGGCCAGTCGCACAGCGGCGCCGGCTTCAGCTGGCTGCTGTTCGGCTCGGCCGCCGGCATCGCGCTGTCGCTCATCGCGCAGATCGGCGAGCAGGCGGATTATCTCCGCTTCATGCCCGACAAGGCCGAGCACAACAGCGCGCGATGGTGGATCGCCGTGATGTGCGCCGGCCCGGGCTGGGTCGTGCTCGGCGCAGCGAAGCAGCTCATGGGCTCGTTCTTCGCCTCGCTGGCGGTGGCGCACGGCACGCCGCTCGCCGATGCCAACGAGCCGATCCAGATGTACATCGCCGGCTACAAGTACATCTTTCCGAGCGCCTTCGCGGCGCTGTCGGTGGCGACGTTCTTCGTCATCCTGTCGCAGATCAAGATCAACGTCACCAACGCCTATTCGGGCTCGCTGTCGTGGTCGAACTTCTTCTCGCGCATCCTGCACGCCCATCCCGGCCGCGTGGTGTGGATATTCCTCAACGTCGGCATCTCGCTGACGATGATGGAGCTCAACATGTTCGGGGTGCTCGGCAAGATCCTCGGCTTCTACTCGAACGTCGCGGTCGCCTGGATCGGCGCCGTCGTCGCCGACCTCGTCATCAACAAGCCGCTGCTGAAGCTCAGCCCCTCCTACATCGAGTTCAAGCGGGCTCACCTCTACAACTTCAACCCCGTCGGCTTCGGCTCGATGGTGATCGCGTCGATCATCTCGACCGCGGCCTTTTTCGATGCCTTCGGGCCGTGGGGCCAGAGCTTCTCGGCCTTCATCGCGCTCGGCGTCGCGTTCTGTCTCTCGCCGGTGATCGCGATCGCGACGAAGGGCAAGTACTATATCGCCCGCCTGCCGGCGCCCTCGATCGCCGCCCGACCCGAGCTCGCCTGCACCTGCTGCGGCTTCACCTACGAGCAGCACGACATGACGGACTGCCCGTTCCACAAGGGCGCGATCTGCTCGTTGTGCTGCTCGCTGGAGGCCAAGTGCCACGACATGTGCAA